>CAZXZW010000046.1:0-18423 GCA_964645745.1 uncultured Bdellovibrio sp. | reverse complement strand
CCTAAAGTTTGAAAAATTAAAATTAACCGCGTACGCATCCAAAATGGATGAACTAGGTAAGGATCTTCTTTATATGGATTTAAAAAATAATTCAGCAGAAGAAATCGTTAAAACCTATCCAACTATACCAGCGCAGGTGTTAAAAGATGCTAAAAAAAATTTTAATCAGTAGTCTTATTCCAGGCGTAGTCTACGCACTGAATACATCACCTAAGCCCGTTGCAGTTTTTCTAGATTGTAATATCGGAACTTATTATTCGAATGCTATTTCGGCGACGATGAAAAAACGCGGTGAAGATATGATTGTTATTCCCTGTAAAGATTTTCATAAAAAGATGGATGAATTGTCGAAGCAAAATGTTTACGTGAAGACATTGTTCGCGTCAGGGCATGATGGGGACGGACGCGTTTATTCCGACGAAGGACGTGAGTCACAAGGTCAATTTGATCCTTATTTAGATGTGGATCAAGTCAATAAAAAATACCCGAAGCTTTTTTCACAAGTGCAAGCCTACTATCCTTTAGGTTGTTACACGGCTTCAATGGGAAATGTCAGGCAATATCTTGAAGTGATGCCCAGTCTTAAAATGGTTGGGGGATTTTACGGGGCCGCGCACTCCGCTTTTCGTCAAAAATCTCAAGACTATTTAGTTGAAATGTTAAAAGCAGAAGATGCTATCGTCCAAACATCTACAGTTGAAGAGTTTAAACAGCTCACTTCACGTATGGCTGCGATGAAAACAGATCTGAATGTCGGAATGTTTAAGAACTTAACTTGTAAAACAGGCGGAACTAAAGGCTACATGTTAGAGGTCGATCATTCAGGAGATACCCCTATCAATCGTGCGGTGACTTTTAGTGCGGCTGAATGTAAAAAAAAGAAGGCTGAATTCACTAAGAAGACAGAAGAGTACTGGAAGTATTCAGATGGTGAAATTGATGTTCCCATAAATACTGGCAGTGGGCCTGTGCGTGATCTTTACACTTACTTCAGACAGAATGAATATTGTAAAGATATAGTCAAAGATGATAAAGATTTCGAAAATTTTCCTTACGCTACGGAATTGTTCTCACTTTTATTCCACCGTAATTTCCAAAGAAATTTTAAAATTTACTATCAAAACCAAATGAATGATCTGAAAGAGAAGCTCAAACAACAAATGTTGACGGATCCGAACTCAGCGGCGATGTTAAAAAAAGCTTATGATCAAATTAATATGCTCAGCACGGCAGATCTTGGTTCTTGGAATGTTAAAAAGGTTACAGAAGTCTCGGTGGCGCTGCAAGCAACATCTAAAATGTTGCAAAGTAAGATGACTTGTAAAACGCAAGCCAATTGTGTGAAAAATGCATTTACGAATATCGCTGATGAATACACGAATTTCGTGAGTGAGCGTATGGCGCCG
The DNA here is from genome assembly GCA_964645745.1 of uncultured Bdellovibrio sp. GTDB lineage: Bacteria > Bdellovibrionota > Bdellovibrionia > Bdellovibrionales > Bdellovibrionaceae > Pseudobdellovibrio. The sequence continues at coordinate 17,017 of CAZXZW010000046.1, read as the reverse complement.
GACGAATGGCATGCTTACTCGCCCGGTAGAATGCCGCTGAATCCTCATTATTATGATTAATACCTAAAAAAGTGAATGGCATTCGTATAATTCAAACGAATGCCATTCAGTCCTAATCTTTATTTAAGTTTTAAATTTCGCGTTCGCAAAGATAAATTTCTTTAGCCGTGCTTTTGATGTAGCCGCCATAGGTGACGTGTTTCATCGGTGCACCGCCAGTTAATAAGCGAGAATCCGCCTCAGCAATTTGGATCGATTTTTTAGAAAGAATTAATTGAGATCCATCAGTCGTCATCGCCACAGATTTCAATGGCGTTTTAGCAACGGCCTCTTCCGCTGTCGTGCGAACTTGGTTGCATTCGTAGGCGTAGTTTTTCGCATGGGCGCTAGTCGCACCAGCAAGTACAAGAGCGAATGTTAATAATGTTTTTTTCATGAGAGTCTCCTTTTTTGTTAGTTTAGTTTTTTTGTGTTTCTTAAAGCTAATTCGCGTTCAAACATATTAATAATAAAAATACAGTCGTGACCAGAAGCGTGTTGCCACACGTATTCTGTTTGTCCTTTTTTTAATTTTTGACTACGTTGCCAAGCCCAGTCAGTAAGTTCTGCCGCAGGTTTCACATCAGGACATTTTTGTAAAATTAAATCAGCTACTTCTTGCGTAGGGCCATCACGCAACATTTTGAAATAAGGATTTCCTGGCTCGCGACGAGTAATAATTTTAATAACTTTTTTATCAACTTTATCAGTAGCAGGTCCACCGCGGCGTTCGATTTCGATGCGAATCCAAGAGTAAAGCGCACTTAAGTGCATCGGGAAATTATCTGGTTGAAGCATAGCTTCGATAGGATCATAGATCGGAGCCCACCATTGAGTTTTCTTCATCCATTTCGCTGGCGTTAATCCTAAGTACAGCCAAACCGCACGGAATAAACGACTAGATCCCGGAGTAATGGTGCAACGATTATTTGTTTTGTTCGCGATGTTACACATCTTACCGTTGTTTGATTCTATGTAAGCCTGCCATCTCTTCGCAGCCTCAACGTCTTTAGTAGCCACTAGATAAGCTAAAGCGCCACGAGCTTGGTCGCGACTGAACGAATCTGGTTTTTCAATGTCGACTAAACCAGGGCTTCTCCACCAACGACCATCTGGTCCTTGAGCTTTGCGAACATCTTCGCAACGATCTTTATCTCCAGCTAAGCACCCCATGCCTGAGAAAATAGTCATATCACCGAAAGGACATTCACCATGACTTTGAGTTCCGTCTGGACAAAGTGCCGCCCAAGTTTTAATTAAGGCGCGTTTATTTTGTAAGGCTAAGATTGTTTCACCTGAGATATTGAATGAAGAAGGGCTGACTAACTCAGCCTCATCCGAAAGTTCTTTCAATGCATCCGCTTCGATTTCTTCTTCGATGTTATAGTCTTTGTCGGTTTCTAAGCTGTAGGCCGGAGTAGACAAAGCTAATGAAACAGTAGCTAGTGTTAAGAATAAACTGATGACTTTCATGTAAAGTCCTCTCCTTAGTAAATTGAATACGCAGAGAGGAGTTAGCGAAATAAGTACCACACCAGTAAGAATATATAGGTTTTAAGGCTTAAAACCTGTATATTAACTTACATAGGGACATTTATTGTCCCATATTTAGAATATTTTGCCGGGATTGATGATCTGATCGGGATCGAAAACTTTCTTAATCCCTTTCATAATTTCAATTTCAGCTTCAGAACGAGAGTAGTGAAGGAACGATTTTTTAGATAATCCCACACCGTGTTCCGCTGAAATACTACCTTGGTTTTTTTGAATCGTTTGGAAAACATGTTCATCGACTTTACGACATTCTTGTACGAAGGTTTCTTTCGTCATGCCATCAGGACGTAAAATATTGATGTGAAGATTTCCATCTCCGATGTGACCAAACCAAACCACAGTCCATGTAGGATAAGCTGTCGTTAAGATTTTATCTAAGTCTTCCATGAACTGCGGAACCTTAGTAATCGTCACGGCGATATCATTTTTGTAAGGAGAGAATTTTGATAAAGATTCACTGATGTCTTCACGGTAACGCCAGAAAGTTTTTTCCTGTGTTTCTGATTGAGAAATAACTCCGTCAACAATCCAACCTTGTTCCATGCCGTGTTCAAAGGCTGTCATGATTTTTTCTTCAGTTGTAGTATCTGAACATTCTAATTCACAGACTACATAAAAATCTGCCACTGTTTCAAACGGACGAGGCAGGTGAGTCGCTTCAATCACAAAGCCTAAAGCTTTTTCCGAGAACATTTCATAGGCCTGCATACTGCAGTTCTTTTTGAAATGAGAGTAAACTTTCATAACTGATGACATCTGATCCAAAGCCATAACTAAAACTTTAACTGGAGGTTGTTTCGCCGCAAACTTCATAGTGGCTTTGGTGATGAAACCTAAAGTTCCTTCAGAGCCAATGAATAAATGACGTAGATCATAACCTGTTGCGTTTTTTGCGAGTCCATTATTTAAATGAAGAACTTCTCCAGTTCCGGTAACCACTTCAAGACCAACAACCCATTCACGAGTCATGCCGTAGCGAACAACTTTAATTCCACCGGCGTTGGTCGCGATGTTTCCACCCATTTGAGAAGATCCGCGAGCCGCGAAATCAACCGGGTAGTAGTAACCATTTTTCTTAGCGAATTCTTGAAGTTCCTCAGTCACAACACCAGGTTCAATATCAACGGTTCCATCTGTTTCATTGAACTGAAGAATGCGATTCATTTTTTCAAAGCTAACAATAACTTCACCGAAAGTCGCACAAGCGGCACCTGATAAACCGGTACGACCGCCCGATGGAACTAGCGCAATTTTATTCGCGCGAGCCCATTTAACGATTTCAACCACGTCTTCCGTTGAAGTCGGAAATAAGATAGCCGATGAATCGATGTTGTAATAAGTCGTCCAGTCTTTGCCGTAGTATTTTAAAGATTCGTCGTCTGTTTTGATTTTGCTTTTATCAAGCTTAAGATTTTCAATCGGTAAATTCATATAATCATCCTTGAATTATAATTTTTATTATCGAAGCGTTCTAATGCGGAAGTACGCATAAAGTGGACAGAGGCCCCAGGCCGCAGTCACGAGAAGATACATTCCTACGATGTAAAACCAAAAAGGACCGCCTGCAATAGCATACACCAGTATTAAAATACTGAAGATGAATCTCAAGAAACGATCCCATTGGGCCGTATTACAAAGCATCTGGTTAATTTCTTTTGCTTCGCAACGTTACTTTTTTAACATTTCTTGTAATTCGCCAGCTTCGTACATTTCCATCATGATGTCGCTTCCGCCAACTAATTTTTTGTTGATGTAAAGTTGAGGAATTGTCGGCCAGTTGCCGTACTCTTTGATACCTTGGCGAATGGCTTCGTCTTCCATTACGTTCACGTCTTTGAATTGAACGCCGATGTCTTGAAGGATAGCCGTTGCGCGAGCTGAGAAGCCGCACATTGGAAACTGTTGAGTTCCTTTCATGAAAAGAACGACTTGGTTATCGTTTAAAAGACCTTCGATTTTTGCTTTTACATCTGACATGTTTTTTCTCCGTGTAAATTAATTTAATCTATTTTTTGCGCTAGTTAAGCGACGTTTTAATTGTTAAAGCATGCACTTCGCCGGTTTTTAATTCCGGTCCAAAAGCCGCCATAACGTGTTGGTGTTGTTCGATGCGCGACATGCCTTGGAATACCGGACTTTTCACACTGACTTGCCAGTGATCAGAAGTACCTGTGAGATCATGAACGTGGATATCCGCACCGGGATAAGTTTCTTGCAATCTTTGTCTCATTTGTTCTATTGTCATGAGATGATTTTTACCAAATTGTCGTTTATGTTGCAAGAAGCTAAAGGGGCTTTTAAAGACTTTGGCACCTTATTGTTTTTGCACGTGGTTTTATACTTCGCCATGCGCGTTTTCTTCTTCATTTCGAACTACAGCCAGTTAAATTCACTCTCAGCCATAGATTTACTCTATGCTGAACGTGCTGGAATGCTCTTTGATTTAGCTATTGCCGGGCCAATCTGTGCTTTATTGATGATTTCATGGCTGTGGGCCCCAAGGATTTTGCGTCTTATTTTGACCGGAATTCTGGTTACAGCGCACTCGGTTTTGATTCTTTTCAATATCGCTGACACGGTCTTAATCAACTTCGTTGGTCGTCGTTTTACTGTGAATTCCTTATATCTGATCGGCGAGGGGAAAACTTCAAACTGGCTTGAATTTTACCAATTATTCATCTTCGCTGGTATCATTTTAGCGATTTACTATTATCTAGCGTTTAAAATTTTAAATAAAGAAAAGAACGGGAATACAAAACAAAAAATCAGTACGAAAATTCTTTTCACTTTCATTTTTCTAGCATTCGCTGTCATTTTTGGACGAGGCGGAATCCAATCAAAACCGATCAGTTTCATTAATGCGAAAGTCATTAATCATCCGTTTGCGCATCAATTAGTGCTGAATTCAGGATTCACATTCGTGAAAAGTATCGGACGAGATCAAATCGAACACGTCCATTATTTCGAAGAAAAAGAGATGCTCAAATACTTAAATTTAGAGCCCTCATTATTCACTTCAGCTAAGATCCAACCGCAAAAACTAAATGTGGTTTTGGTGATGGTGGAAAGTCTTTCTTCAGAGTATATCAGCGCTAAAATCACGCCTTTTTTAACAGAATTATCATCAAAAGGAGTTCTGTTTAATCCAGCTTATGCCAACGGACGTCGTTCAGTGGAAGGCATCGCAGCCGTCTTGTCGGGCATTCCATCTTTGATGGAAGAATCATTTATTAATTCAGAATTCGCTACGAATGATTTTGTAGGACTGGGAACATTACTTAAAACTCAAGGCTACGAAACTAGTTTTTTCCACGGAGCGCAAAACGGAAGTATGCGTTTCGATTCATTTACAAAAGCCGCTGGCTTTGATCATTACTATGGAAAAACCGAGTTCAACGATAACACGCAAGACGATGGGGCGTGGGGTATTTACGATGATCCGTTCTTGAAGTTCATGTGTGAAAAAACAAAAAGCTTTAAAGCTCCGTTTGCTACAGTCGTTTTCACTTTAACGTCACATGTTCCGTATCACTTACCAGTTGATTATAAACAAAAAGTTGATAGCGGTGATTTGAAGAATGAAATCCCGATGCTGAAATCCATCAGCTACACCGACAACGCTTTAAAAAATTTCTTCGATTGTGCGAAAACGCAACCCTGGTTTGATAATACATTATTCATCATCATGGCTGATCATACGGGCCCTGATTTAAAATCAGATGCAAACTTCCAATCGAAATTCGAAATTCCAATTCTGTTCTATACTCCGGACATCAAAAAATTAAAGGGTTTATCGAACCAACAATTAGCTCAGCAAATTGATGTGCTTCCGACGTTGGCTGATCTGATCGGTATTCCTTTACTTAATAAAAACCATTTAGCCAGATCACTGTATGAACCTGGCAAAAAGGTCATCCCGCTGTTCTCGGATCAGAAGTATGAACTTGTCACAGACATGGATAAATCTTTGAATGAAGATCGTTTAAAAGCGATTAGACAGTATTTCAGTGAAGGTCTCTACGATAATCGTTTGTATTTCCCTATGGGAAAAGGTAATTAGTTTCTATGTCAGATGATTATTACTTCACACCAGCCAGCGAATCTCACCGAAAAATTGAAAAAGCGAAAGCCAAAGAGCTTCGTGAATCTGTGTGGTGGAAACAACTGGTCGGTAAGGGAACCTGCTATCACTGTGAACAAAAGTTCAAAGCCAGTGAATTAACCATGGATCATTTAATTCCCATTGCACGCGGTGGAAAATCGGATAAGAAAAATTGTGTGCCTTCATGTAAGGAATGTAATACGAAAAAAGGCTACAAAACGCGCGCTGAAATGGCCATGGATGAACTTAAAAAAAGCGAATAGATTCTGATGATTAACAAATCGCTATTTCGTTTTTTTAGATTTAGTCCTATTAAGTTGAAATGAAATCCCCATTGTATTCGTCATATACTTCATGTCATAAGTAGCTTTTCCATCCAGGAATGGATGCTGAAGTTTAGAAAAAGTTAAACGATTATCAACGAAAAATGAACAGCGTCCCAATTCATAATCAACTCGTGCGCCACAGGAAAAGTTCATGCCTTGGACTTCACCAGCTGATTCATATTCTTCTCTTCTTCCTTCTGAGTCTGTGTAAGAAGATTGCGTTTTTCCAGTGGTTATTCCCGTAGCTACATGAGGAGAAAAAACAACCTTCATACCGTGATCTTCTAAAAGCAATATTTTTCGAGAATATCCAATTTGCCAGTCCATTTGACGATGAGTGTTTTGCAGTTTGATTCCTAATTGTTGAGAACTCGTAGAGTTTTGATCAGAAATAAGCATCGATTGATTGACATAATTTCCTGAAACTTGACCTGAAACAAATCCATGATTGCTTTCGACATCTTCGGCATTTGTTAAAAACTTAGGATGAAATATATTAAGAAAAAATGAATTTTTCCCTTTTTGAAATTCTAAAATAATTGTATTCGTTGGTTCATCAATCCACTGAAGTGCATTTTGTAAATTGTTCCATTTGCTAGGGTCGTAGTTGTGCATGCCTGTGCGTTCTGGGAATTCAAAATCGTTAATAACAACGTTCACTTTGCTGCTTTCTAAATGGACGCGGGTCGGGAAGTAAGTCGTTCGCGTCGGTCCGAAATACAGTTTAATTTTCCATTTTTTTCCATCTTGATCTTTTTGCAGTATTGTTAAATCACCTTTATCTGGCTGTTTTTTTGAGAGTTCGTGATAGGTTTTAATCAGTTCGCATGGCGTGTTTACAGCGTCTTTTTGTGGGATCATAGTTAATATCTTTGAAAGATCTAAACTGTTTTTGCTTTTTTGTTTTTCTAAGCAAGTGGAGCAAGTTCCAGCTTCTGTTGTTAGGGATATGGGTTTTGTTTGATTTTCACAGTATTTATTAAGATCGACTTCTATTTCATAATTCGCATCAGTGCTTGTCATCGATTGTTTATGTTGAGCATAAATAGGTAGAACGGCCAGCAGCGATAGCGTAAATATATAAAAATTCTGTTTGATCCAATCCATACCTGCAGTTATTCGGTAAGTCCTGGATAACACTTAACATCAGGTGTCACACCTGTTAAATATCTAGCCTCTGGTCTGGTCTAAAGAAGCGCGTGAGCTTCTTGAATCGTTTTAGTGAGCTTATTTATATATTTTGTCGTACGGACATTAAGACCTTCTGGTTTTTTGAAATCTTTAACGAATTGCTCACTTATAGAAATCATACTTTCTAAAAATGATTTCGTTTCATCATTTTTTGTATCTTTAATTTGTGCCATAGCTATTTTCAGAGCTCTTTCTTGACTACGGATTTGGTTGTCGCCGTAGGCGTATTGAACCGCTTTGTTGGCATACGTTTTTGCGAGTGGAAAATTCTTTGTCTCGGAAGCCATATTCGCCGCTGGGTAATAGAAAGTAAATTCAGTCGGGTACTTCGCGATCATGCGATCGTAAACTTCCTGCGCTTTTTTGTAATTTCCAGCTTTTTGTAAGTAGTACGTATAAGAAAGATTTAAAGAACGCGAATCTTCTCCGTATTTTTTTAGAAGTTTTTCGTACGATTCAACAGTCATATCTGTATAGACTTTTTTCATCGCGGTATTGCCTTCGTCATCCGCCAGATCAATTCCCATCGCGTAAATATCAGCTTGAGTGAAGCCTTCGTTATCAATGTACATCGTTGATGGATTTACTCGATATAACAATTCATCTAATACTTCTTTTGAAGGCTTGATTTCAAATTGTCCTACCAGAGTTAAAACTGGCATTTTTTTGCGGTCTGACTTAATATCATTTACGATCTTCTGAGCTTCTTTACTCTTAAGAATCTCTTTATCATCATGGCTTTGAGCTTTAATTTGTGTGAGTTTAAGTACTAAATTATCCGGCTCTAAAGCTAATCCCGCTTGTGTGTATGAAACTACTTTTTTGTAGTCCCCAGCCTCATCAGCTTGTTCAATAGACTTGTTAATTAAAGCCATCATCTTTTCTTGATTTGTTTTTCCATCTGAATTGAGAGATTCATTCATTTTTGAGATGATCACGTTAGTAGGATAAAATCCAACGATGCGATCCATTTCTTGACCGGCTTGATTGTCTTCAACTTTCGCGATGATCAAAGTAGGGTATCCGCCGACCTTATATTTTGACTTCAAAACCCATGATTTTTCGTCATCCGCATCCATTTTTAATAAAACAAACTTGCTGGCCGCCTTCTTAAATTCTGCCTGAGAGAAAACCAATTCGTCCAATTGATTACAAGGTGGGCACCAAATCCCAAAAAAATCTATTAGGATCGGTTTCTTCATTTTTGTCGCTTCTTTAAGCGCTTCTTCTTCCGCGTTGACCCAGAAACCATGAGCATTTTTTTTAGCCACGGATTTTTTCACCGTTTTCAGAGAGGGATTGTTCTTTATCTGATCAGCAGAAAAGGCCGAAAAAGACGTTAAAAATGATACTAAAATGATGGAAAAAAGGGGGTAAAATGATGTGTTTTTCATGGCTTTATTGTTCGCTTGAAATGCCATTTTAGCCAATCTTAACAAAACGCGTCGGAACCAATGGCTTGATTTTCTTAGCAAAAAACCGCTCAAATGAAAAAGTAGTTACACATCAGAGACGTAAAGAGGTTTGAGTTGAGCAATAAAATTACGAAAAGTAGTACAGCGGAATACTTCGCAAAAAATCTACAACAGGTTGGTTTCTCATCTCCTTTAAAGGCTGTTTTAACAACTTTAAAAGAGGCGGTAGATAACTCATTAGATGCCTGTGAACAGCATGAAATTTTACCCGAATTAGAAATTCAAGTTACTAAAGTAGGTACAGGATCTACTAAAAACACGGATTTAGTTAAGATCGTTGTTGAAGATAACGGTCCTGGTATCGACGGAGATGATTTAGCCAAAGTATTCGGTGAATATTTAGCTTCATCTAAGTTCGGTAAAGGACAATGTTCTCGTGGACAACAAGGTATCGGTATTTCTGCAGCCACAACATGGGCGCAGATGACAAATGCCAAAGGAGCCCAAGTTATTTCTAAGACGAAATCGATGAAAAAAGCGATTTCAGCTCAGATTGATGTCGATATTAAGACAAATACAGGGATCTTAAGAAATAAAGAAACCATCGAATGGAAAAAACCGAACGGCGTTCGTGTAGAATTCATTCTGGATGGACGTATTCAATTAAACGGTGACGGCGGTTTATTAACTTATATCGAAGGAACGATTTTATTAAATCCACACGTTTCGATGAAGTACAAATTAGCTGACGGTGACTGGGTAAAAGTAGAACGCGTAAGTAATACATCTCCGGATATTCCAGAGGCGACTTTACCGCATCCTCATACTTTTAAATTAGGTGAGTTCATCACTCATTCGACTTTATTCGGAAAAACGACTTTATCTAAGTTTTTAAAAACAGGATTCTCTCGTATTTCGGACCAAGCGATTTCTGATTTTGTTAAAAAAGGAATGCCGAAAAACTTACTTGAGAAGCCTTTAACATCTTTATCAGATGAAGACTTCAAAAAGGTTTTCCAAGCGATTCAAAATACAGATTTAATGGCTCCTTCAACGAAATCAGTTTTGACTGTAGGTGAAGACTCATTATCTAAATCGATTAATCGTCTAGGCGAAGTAGATTTCTTCTCGGTTGTAACTCGTAAACCTACGATTTGTGACTTTAAACCGGTTGTTATTGAAGTGGCGTTAGCTCGTTTCATTAATCGTGGTGAAGAAGGAACTCCGGTTCAATTACTTCGTTTTGCCAATCGTGTTCCCTTGCAATTTGATAAATCAGGTTGTGCAGTTACGTGGGCGATTGAAAGTGTTAACTGGAAATCTTACGGTTTATCTCAACCGAAAGATTCATTACCACAAGGACCTTACGTTTTTGCGGTATCGGTTGTTTCTCCATTCATTAAATTCAAAAATGCTTCGAAAGAAACGATTGATGGATCTGAAGAATTAGTGGAAGAGATCCGCCGTGCTTTAATGCAAGCGGGACAAAAACTTTCTAAACACATCCGTCACGAAGTGAAGGAAGCCGATCTAGAAAGAAAATTAGCTCACATTGAACAATTCGGACCGATCTTAGTTGAGAAATTAATTAATATTGTGGGTGCGAATGAAACACGAAAGAAAAAAGCTGAAGAAGGTTTAAGAAAAATCTTAGGACGTGATTCAGCCAGTGCGGCCAGCGAATTAGAAGAAGCACAGTCTAAATTAGCACTTCACAAAATGAAAGAAGCTAAAAAAGCTGGTGTTCCGGATGACGAATTGGAAATGGTGATCATTGAGGAAAATAAAGCCAGCAGCCAATCGCCGAAACAAACGAAGAAACCTAAGAAGTAAGGATAAAAGCTCATGGCATTATTAAGAGTCAGAGAATTAAAATTAGACATTCCGAAAGAAGCTAAGAATTTAGCTGAAAGAATGTTGAAAGATTTAGAAAATTCAAAACGTCCGTATCTTGAAGCTGTGAAAACATCTTTAGATAATTCGGAATACAGCGCTAAAGTGGGTTACCTTACTCCAGGTGATAAAGTTGTTCGTACCGAATTAAACGTATCATCTGTGCAAAAGTTAGCTCGCGTTCTTTTCATTCTTGAAATTTTACTTCGTAACTTAAAGGTCGGCGCAGTAAATACAAAAAGGGAATTGTATTACATCTGTAAAGGTGTGATCAAAGGAAGCAGCCGTTATAAACCTTTGGATTTCGAAGATCAGGATGAATCAGATTCAATCATCGATTTCATCGGGGATATGTTAGAAGTTTACCGTGAAGAATTAAACTGTTTCGCCAATGACCGTGGTGGACAAACTTATTCTCAGCAATTAGTTGTAACGGAAACATTAAACGATGGTGATAAAGCGACCATCGATTTATCAACGTTAGGTACGTCTCCATTCCAGCCAAAAAACAAACCGCAATCTTTAAAATTGAAAGCTAAAAAGAAAATTGATTTCTGTTTAGTCGTTGAATCAGAAGGTACGGCGGGTACTTTACAAGCGATGGGTTTCACTAAACGTAACAACTGTATTTTGATGGGTGCTCAAGGGGTTCCATCGAATGGTGTTCGTGGATGGTGTAAATTAATCGAAAACCAATTAGATGTTCCGATGTACTTCTTCGGAGATCTGGATGCGTACACGATTCAAAATATCTTCCGTACGCTTAAAGCCGGATCAGCCGCATCCTTAATTCGTAACGGTGACTTCAGTGCGCCGAACGTAAGATTCTTAGGAGTTTTACCAGGCGATATTAAGAAATATGATCTTCACACGTATAAAGTTAAAGAAACAGATGCGGGCGATGCTCGTGCGTTGAAAAAAGCAAAAGATGCTTTAGAAAACGATCCGTTCTTTAAAGATAAGAAAAATAAAGATCTATCTGACATCTTAAGATGGTTGATCAAAGAAAAAGTTCGTTGCGAGCAACAATCTTATTTCTCAGTAGATCCTAACGATCCAATCAAAACTGAAAAAATCATCTTGGAGAAAATCCGCAAAGGTGACTACGTTTAGTTCTTAAGAAGGTTTTATGTTCACAGTTGTCAAATCAGCTGAACGGGGCCATGCCAATCACGGGTGGCTCAAATCGTATCATACATTTTCCTTTGCCGATTATTATAATCCCAAAAGAATGAGCTTCGGTCCCTTACGTGTTATCAACGAGGACTGGATTGATGGGGGAACCGGTTTTCCGACGCATCCTCATCAGAACATGGAAATCATCACTTACATTATTTCAGGATCCTTAGCGCACAAAGATAGTACCGGCACCGAAGCCAGTATTCATCCCGGTGATGCTCAGCGTATGTCAGCAGGCACGGGCATTCGACATTCTGAATTTAATCATTACAAAGATAAAGCCACTCACTTATTGCAAATTTGGATTGTGCCAGACAAAGCGGGATACAAGCCGAGCTATCAGCAAATCAGTTTCAAAGATAAGTTAGCAATGGGAAGAATGTTTTTGATTGCATCGAATGATGGGCGTGAAGGTTCGGTGTCGATGAATCAAGATGTAAATCTTTATGCGTTGAAAAGCTCAATCGCTGGTGAGAACAAAATCAAAATTCCAAAAAATCGTATGTTATGGTTACAACTTGTTTCAGGAGAAGTAACTTTAGACGATGACACCGTGTTAACTGAAGGTGATGCGGGTGCTTCGTTGACCGGTAAAGACAGCGAGATTAAAATCTCTTGGACTCCAAATACTGAATTTCTCTTTTTTGACATGATTCGAGTTTAACATGCTTAAGTTTATTTATTACAGTTCTTTTATCTTTCCGACCTTAGCGGCTCGTAAAGCCATCTCACTTTTTTTAAAACCTAAAAAACATCAAAGACCGGCGGCGGAAGCTGTGTGGTATGAAGCGGCTCGCAAAAGAAAATTGTCTAATGGTTTAGCAATTAATGAGTGGGGCACAGATGGGAATCCGAAAGTGTTGTTGATCCATGGTTGGGAAGGCCGCGGTTCGCAAATGGGAGCCTTTGCCGAGCCGTTAGTGGCTGAAGGTTATCATGTGATTGCTTTGGATGGACCAGCTCATGGTGACTCTCCTGGAGAGGAAACGAACGCGGGAATTTATTCGCGCGCTTTAGCTGCTGTTCAGCTAGAACTGGGTCATGTTGTAGCCAGTGTTGGGCATTCGTTCGGCGGTGGTTGCTCAATCTTAGCCACAAGCTTTGGAATGAAAGTCGATAAGTTGATCACGATCAGTAGTCCTTCTGATTACGCTAAGGTTGTTCAAAACTTTTTAGACTTTGTTCGTTTAAGTCCATGGAGTGAGAATGTTTTTTACAATATCCTCACGTATAAGGCTCAAGTAAAATTGCAAGACATTAATATTTCTACATTGGGGCGCGCATTAACGATTCCTATTTTAGTTATTCATGACAAGAATGATAAAGAAGTTCGATATCAAAATGCTTTGAATTTACATGAAGCTTGGTCTCAGTCGGAATTATTAACGACGGAAGGTTTAGGTCATCGCCGTATTTTGAAAGACAAAGCTGTTATCGACCGCGTGGTCCAATTCATTAAAAAGTAAGTAGGTTGGTATGAAGACAAAAAATTTAGTTCTAGCGATTATGGGCGCCATGGTTTTAGTGGTGGTTTTGAAAATAGGTTTATTATTTAAAACAAATAAAGAGATTAGCGATTTACCGGTTGAACAAATCACTTCAAAATTACCTGCTGAATTAGAAGATTTAAGAACTAAAGTCTTAGATAGCAGTTTGACGGATGAAGAACGTTTTATTGCCATCGATGCGATGACTCGTCATGAAGATAAAGATTTGGCTATCGTAACTTTAGAAAAAATGGAAGAGACTCAGAAAACAACGGCCATTGGTGATCGTTTACGTCGTGCTGTGGTCGCTTTACGTTTTAATAAACCAGTCGAAGAATTGAAAAAAAACGATAAACCTTCGACCGGGTACTAAGAGAAACGTTCGATATAATTGCAGCGCTGACAAAGATCTTCGACTAAGATGCGATCTTGAAAACCTTTTCTTAAAGCTAAAGCCCGCGGGCTGCTCAAGATAGAAAGAATATCTTGAGCGTTCATGTTACCCAAAGGAATTCCAGCTTCCTTATCTAAACAGCAAGGCACCACCGTGCCATCAGCTAGAATTCCAAAATGTGATTTTAAACCTAGGCAAGTTCCACGAGTTTCTAAAACTGGAAAGTCTAAGTTAGGCCATGTGAATTCCGTGTCGTAGTGAAGATAAAGACGATTTTTAATTTTAATACTTTTTTCAGTTTTAACATCGATGTTTTTATCCACGATAACATCGTAATGTTTTTCGATGCGACTTAAGATCGACGTATTTTTCTCGTCGATACCACGGGGCTCGTTTAGATTCCATAGACGGTAGTTAATAAATAAATCAGGGCGTCTTTCAAAAGCTAAGGCTGTGTAACTAAAGATTTTATCTAAGTACGCGGCCGGATCGCGATCCGGGTAATTGTCGTTAAAGCTGTGCAGTGAAAAGTTAATCTGGCGAATAATCGGGTGAAGTAAGGTTTCGATTTTGTCATCACGTAATAAAACCCCATTGGTTACAAAGAACACACGAGTTTCATATTTAGCGCAAATATCGATGAATTGAGAAAGTTTTGGGTGGACTAAAGGATCACCCATGAGATGAAGGCAGACCTGATCGGTCAAAGATGAAACCTGTTGAATTATTTTTTCAAACAATTCAACAGTCATCATTTTCTTTTCTCGAATCACTTCGGGACAGAAGCTGCATTGAAGATTGCAAATATTGCTGATTTCAATGTTAATTTTTCCAAAACGTTTAGTACTTTTTTTCAAGTCCTAATTGTAAGCGCGAACTAAATCAAAGTCACTCCAATTTCCGCCAACACCGTTTGTATCAAGGAAGTTAAGGACATAAGTTCCATTATATTCAACGCCGATCACACGAACGCGACGGTAGTTTTTAGAGGCATTTAAGGCTAAGTCACCTACGCAGAACTGACGACCGCAACCATAAGTTGTGGCTAAGTCGTAGCGACTCCAATTTCCACCTGTGCCACCTGTATCAAGGAAACGCAAAACATAAGTTCCACGAGCTTCGATACCGACAACAACCGCTTTGCGGTAGTTACGTTGAATATTAAAAACCGTATCGCCCGTACAAATATTGTAAAGACATGATCCATAATAAGGACCCGACGGAGGATTGTAAGGAGGCGGGTTCGGATTATATGGAGGTGGTTTTGGGTGCGATGGCCCTGGTGTAAGTTGAGCGAAAGCCAGCGAAGATATGAAGAGCATCGCGAATATTGTCGAGAGACTTAGAAATCGTTTCATGGTTACTCCTTGTTTTTTTTACCTTACTTTAACGTTAGGAATTGCGGGACGAGCTGTCAATAGAGAATATAAAATTGACCCTTGTGAAGCTGGTACTTAGAGTGTTTAACAGGAGAATTTATGAAAAAAATTAAATTTATTTTACTTTTTATCGCTATGACGACTTCCATGTTAGCTCAAGCCATTGAATTAAAAAGCCAATCGGTTGATTACGGAACGGCAGATAAGAAATTTGTCGGGTATTTAACTCAGCCTAAAGCCATCAGTAAAGCGACTCCGGCTGTTTTGATTATCCATAATTGGATGGGTTTAACGGATGAAACAAAAAAACAAGCGGATCGTTTTGCGCAACTTGGTTATGTCGTTTTCGCTGCTGATATCTATGGAAAAGGACAAAATCCTAAAGATGTTAAGGCTGCGGGAGAATTAGCTGGGAAATATAAAACAGACCGTAAGCTTTTCCGTGAAAACTTAACTATCGCTTTAGACGAGTTGAAAAAACAAAAGAATGTGGACGCTAAGCAATTAGTAGTTGCTGGGTATTGTTTTGGTGGAACGGGTGCCATTGAGCTTGCACGTACCGGTGTTGATCTGATCGGAGCGATTTCTTTTCATGGCGGTTTAGATAGCCCAACTCCTGCTGACGGTAAAAATATTAAAGCCAAAATCTTAGCCTTGCACGGAGCTAATGATCCCTTTGTGGCAGCCACAGATCTAGCAGCTTTCGAAGATGAAATGAAGAATAACAAAGTGGACTACCAATTGGTCAAATACGGAAATACGGTTCACTCTTTCACAGAAAAAGCCGCAGGAAATGACAACTCGAAAGGGGCGGCTTATAACGCTTCTTCGGATGCCCGTGCGTTTAAAGCTACAGAAGATTTCCTCTCTGAAATCGTTAAAAAGAATAAGTAGTTTCTGAGGGGTTTTAACCTCTTAAGGGCCAGAACGAATGTCTTGATTTCATAGCTGCTGAGGGCATTTTGCTATCTATCGGTAGCTGTGAAAAGTAAGATAGAAGTATGAAAAAAACAATTCTTCTATCGTTGGCAGGTTGCGCCCTTATCGGGTCAGCCGTTTATTTTACTCAATCCGAAAATAAATTCGATTTCAGTTCCCAAGCTGATCGCAATATTGCCGGGCCTCAAAAGAATATCTGCTCCATCACGATCAATTCCGATGATGAGATCAGAATGTTTAAACAAAAGTTAGCCTCAGACGGACGATTTAAGTTTACAGAACTAACTAGCACTAATGAAAATTGGTTCAATCAATCTTGTGCTTCGAATGTTCAGTGTGACGTGTTGGTGATCTCAGGTCACTTTGGCGGAACATTCTTCGGTAAAACCGGAAATCATTTATCGTTATCCGAATTAGAAACACAAAGCTGTTCAAAAAAATGTACCGGCATTTTAGAGCAGCCGAAAGAAGTGTATCTTTTCGGATGTAACACATTGGCCAGTAAAGGGCCTGCGACTCGCACGCCAGAGCAATACCTACAAGTTTTATTGGAAGATGGTTTAGAGCGTAGCTTTGCTGAGCGCGTAGTGGAAGCTCGTTACGGTCCGTCAGGTGAACAAAATGTGAATCGTATGAAGCGAGCTTTCCCGAGTGTTCCGGTGATCTACGGTTTCTGCGATAAGGCTCCGCTGGGGGAAGAAGCTGGTCCGATTATGAAGGCGTACTTATCGGGAAAATCAAAAGACGATTATTATGATCGTTTAAACAGACTTGAGAATATAAAAAATACGTTACAGCCTTATTCGGCGGCCACGATTCAGCAATTAATTGATGTGCCATTGGCGACGGCTTTCAAAAACGTGCATCGTTGTTTTGGTCAAATCACCGGGGTGGATACGAAGGACGAAACAGCGGGCCGTATTTGTGCTGTACGTGATGTTAAAAATTCGATCGAAGCCCGTGCGCGTGAGCTCAATATTCTTATGCATACTCCAGAAAGTTTAAGTTACATCGAGCTTTGTAATGATTTCTTTGTCGAAATCGGTAAGAAAGCATTAACTCCATCTGAGTTAGCGGCTGTAGCTCAACTTAAAAATAATCAAAAGTTGCGCGAAGATT
>CAZXZW010000045.1:12399-18642 GCA_964645745.1 uncultured Bdellovibrio sp. | reverse complement strand
CGCGATCCGGTTGATTTTCGAAAGACCGATGACTTTTTTATTTGGGATATAGGCTACCGTTGCAAAACCATCGATAGGTTGAAAGTGATGTTCACACATTGAAAGAACTTCGATATCTTGAACGCAAACCATTTGATCATATTCCATTGAATTATCGATCACCGTGATTTTTGGAAAGTTCTTTTCGTCTAATCCACCGAAAACTTCGTTGACGTACATTTTAGCGATACGTTTTGGCGTGTCCGCTAAACTGTCGTCATTTAAATCTAAACCTAAAGTTGTCATAATCTCGGCAAAGTGAGTTTTAATTTTAGCGATCTTTTCATCCGCTGTTAAATTATTTTTAATAGTTGGAGATGAACGCACATGAGATAAAATCTGACCACTTAAATTAGTCACGGTTTTCATTTTAGTCGGAACTTCAATAGGTTTCATTTTCTTTGCTTTTTTTGCCATAACACATACTTACACAATCAAAAACTCTTTTGAAAGTATTTTCCTTTAATTCTATCAGATGATAGAGTACCCCCATGATTAGCCTAACTTTAGAACAATTAGAGCATTTAGACCAAAAGGGATGGGTCTTTTTGCAACTTCCAGAACTTTGGCGCTCTCTATTGATGCAAGCTCAGACCCTTCGAGGTGATAATCAGTTCAAACCCGCTGAAATCAAAACTTTGTTGGCCGCTGATCAATCCCAGCTTATTCGCAATGATCTGATTCACTGGGTTAAGGATGACACATCCGTCCCTGCCGAAAAAATCTTTAATGAGCAAATAAATCTCATGATGTATCAAATCAAAGACTACTTTCGGATTGGCTTAAATCACTTCGAAGCGCATTATGCTATATATCCCCAAGGTCACTTTTATCAGCGTCACTCAGACCAGAAAAAAGAGAACAACAAAAGACAATTTTCTTTTGTCTACTATCTGAACCAAGATTGGAAGCCCGAATACGGCGGAGAACTGGTGGGCTACCAAGGGGGTACTCACGAAAAGATGTTCGGCGTTTTTCCTTACGGCGGAACCCTGGCACTTTTCAGAAGTGATATTGAACACGAAGTTTGTATAAGTAACTCAGCACGATTTTCGATAACAGGTTGGATGCGCACACAATGAACTCTTTTAAGGAAACAAGCCAGAATAAAATCCCCTTCACACTTATTCGCTCTGTTTTCTTAAATCGTCCGACACATAAAGCGTTCATCGTTATCTTAGCCATCGCCGCAGGTCTCGGTGGACTTCTTACCCCTTATTATCAACGTCATTTTCTAGAAAGCCATTTAGTGCCCGACTTATTAGTCGCAGCCATTTTGATGTTAGTTTCTTTAATGTCTTACCAGCTCACGATGTACTTCAGCCAAAAAGAAGCGGTCTTAGCTCAAAAACAATTGGCGACTATGCTGTACAAACACATTCTCCATTTAAGCTCGTTCTCAAAAATGAAGAACACCACCGGTGAGTTAGTAAGCCAATATACCACGGACGTTCCCAGTGCGACGATGTGGCTTGAGCAATCTCTTCCTTATTTTTTAACGACTTTAATTCCGCTTATATTTACGCCGATCTTTTTAAAAATCACCTACGGCGTAAACATCTGGTATTCAGTTGTCGTTATCACATTCTTAGTCATTTTCAACGGTGCCATGGCTTATCGTCAAGCCATCTACTTCTATCATTTCAAAAAGCTTGCAGCAGAACGCATGACTTTGGTGAATGAATGGATTCAAAATATTAAAAGCTTAAGAACTCTTGGATGGATTTCACCGTTTGAAAAAAATATTCACGACAAAAGAGTCCTGGAAACAGATAATCGCGTCGCCATGGTGACTAACGGTCAAACCATGAATTCATTCTCATCAAGCATTACCTTCTGGTTCAACATCTTAATTATTTTTTATTTTATGACTTCATCTATTGAAGGATTAAAAAAAGAAGACATCTTGGTTTTAATTTGGGTGGTGGGAGTCTTTTTATCTCGCCCGCTTCGTCAATTACCTTGGTTATTAACGATGTTCTTTGATGCCATGACATCAGTGAAGCGCATGAGCTATATTTTCTCAATTAAAAATAAAGATCCGATTTATCCACCAAATATTCAACCGGACAAAAATTACGTTTTGAATATTCAAAATTTAAATTTAGACCTTCAAGCGGGACACGAGAAAAGACATCTCTTACATAAAATTAATCTAACGATTCGCCCTGGTGAAGTCGTGGCGCTGATCGGCCCTGTAGGGTCTGGCAAATCTTTGTTATTAAAATCTATCATCAAAGAAACTCCGTTCACGGCGGACCATTTCTCAGCGGAAGCGGCCTCATACTTACCACAAGACCCTTTTATCTTCAGCTCACGCATTCACAACAATCTGACGTTTACTTATGACGATCAGTACGACGAAGAAAAGTGCATGGCCGCTCTTCGCTTGGCTCATTTTGATGAGTCTCAAAAAACCGGTCCCGCTTTATTAGAAGCGGTTATCGGAGAACGTGGAGTCAATTTATCTGGCGGACAAAAACAGCGTCTTCACTTAGCGCGTCTTTTCTACAATCCTAAACAGCTCTTTCTTTTAGATGACCCGTTTAGCGCTGTGGATATTAATACCGAAACCGCTATTATCAGCAGTATTAAAAAAATGCAGGAGAAAAAACACGCTTTCTTGATCACCACGCAACGACATACATTCTTAAAATCAGCGGATCGTATTCTCTATTTAGATAAAGGCTCTATTATTTTCGATGGTACCTACCCTGAGTTCTTAGACGCTTCGACTCATCTTATGATTGAGGAGGTCGCTGATGTCGACTAAACCCCATTCAAAAATGACTCACGCCAAAACAGTTTACAATACTCTTTATCAAGCTTTTCGCCGATACATCGTTGCTATTGTTATTCTTTTATTAATCGGTTTCTCTGGCCGCTTTTTGCTTTTATACAATTCAAAAATTATCGCCACGACGTTAGATAAGACAGATGTCATCACCCACGATCTCCTTCAATCTTTACTGATTAAGCTGATCTTGGTTTTATCGGCCTCATTCATCATGGCTACGTTTTATCGCATTATGCTTTCAAGGCTCTCATCTTATGCTATCTCTAAAATTTATGATGAGACCACTTTGCGTGTATCTCGCTTCCCTTTAAGTTTTTTCGACCACCAGCCAGCAGGGAAAATTACCTCTCGCTTCTCGAGTGATTACGGAAATCTTTTCCGTCTCTTCGGAGGACCGCTTGCTGAATTTTTATCGATTATCTTTGATGTGATCGCGATCGTAATCATCACGATTTCTATTCATCCGTTCTTCGCCATTCCTCTGTGTGTCGCTACACTTTTCTTCTTTGCTATTCACAAATATAATCAACAAGCTCTGCGCAAAGCTAGATCGGATGTCTCCGTTCTTCGTGCACCGTCTGTGGCTCATTTTTCTGAAACGGTTCAAGGAGCTACAAATATTAAACTGGCTGGATCATCAGGACAGTTCATTACCCGCTTTAATGACTTAGATCAAATTTTTGTTACAGCTAAAGAAACTGTTTTCAAACGCGTCTTTATTTTCTCTGCGCAGCTCAATATCATGTCGTTCGGCTTATTTATCTTGAATGGTTTACTTTCGATTTACCTGATGAGCAAAAACATCATCGGTATCGGACAAGTTTCGGTCATTCTCAGTTACACATTCCTAGCCACTCAAGCTTTACAAATGTTCTTCGAGTGGTTCTCGCAGTTTGATGAGGCTATGATCGGGGTTCAGCGAATGGATGAATACATCCGTCTTCCGATTGAACAGGGCGCGCTTTTACCAGTTCAAACTGAATTTGAAACCGGCCACGCTAAAGAATCCAAAGAGGCCCCAGGCAAACATCAGCATGCCGAGATCAATAATCTATACATTCATAATCTTTCTTTAAAATATGCTAGCCAAGCCCAACCGACTTTAAAAAATATCAGCCTCAATATCCAACAGGGTCAAAAAGTGGGAATCATTGGAAAAACAGGATCAGGTAAATCCAGCCTGATCGCCGCCATTATGAAACTCTACCCCTATTCCTCGGGAAGCATTTCAATTAATGAAGATCCCAATATGAGTCTTGAATATTATCGTAGTCATTTCGCCGTGGTTTCTCAGGATACCTTTTTCATCCAAGGCACACTTCGCGATAATATCGACTTGTTCAATCTTTACTCAGACCAAGAGGTTATCGAAATTTTAGAGCGTGTTGGTATCCATCTGGGCCTTGCCTACCGTATTGAAGAGCGCGGAGCCAATCTCTCTTTTGGCGAAAAACAACTGATCAGCTTAGCCCGATGTCTTCTAAAAGACTCACCCTTTATTATTCTGGATGAAGCCACAGCTAATATTGACCCTCACTCCGAAGCCATTCTGACGGACACATTAGAAACAGCTCTTAAAAATAAAACACAAATCATCGTGGCCCACCGCCTGGTTACGGTTGAAAAATGTGATCTGCTGATTTGGATTGATCACGGCGAAATAAAAAAATTAGGACCTGCTAAAGAAGTGCTTGAGGCTTTTACAACCTCAGGTTAGTTTATCCTCATGTCGGAAAACGAAAACAACTCTAACGATAATAAAGCAGAGACAAAACCATCCGAAAAACAGATGGAAAATCTACTGAATGGCGATGTCTCAAAACTCGATATCGTTTTCGATATTAATGATCTTCATGAGCACTGGAGCCAGTTCACATTGGAACAGCGCCAAGCTGAATTTCATAAATTAAATCGCACCGACGCCGAAGAATTCTTTCTTAATTTAAATGCCAGTGATCAATACGAATTGATCGGATCTTATACTTTACCAGAACAACGTTCTTGGTTGCGCTTGCTGGCGCCGGATGATGCGGCCGATTTAATTCAAGAAGCCCAAGATGATGAAAAGAAAAATAAAGAACAGAAAAAAGAAGAACTGCTTTCTTTATTAGATCCACAAACTAAACGCGAAGTGAATGCTCTGTTAGCCTATGCCGAAGACAATGCCGGCGGTATCATGAATTCGCGTTTCATTCGCTTACGTCCTTACATGAACGTGGATGAAGCGATCAGCTACATCCGTATTCAAGCTAAGACACAAGTTGAAACTATTTATTACGCTTACGTACTCAGCCCCGAACAAAGACTTCTGGGCGTAGTTTCTTTCCGTGAACTTTTCGCAGCCAACGGATCGAAAAAAATCGAAGATATCATGCATGCTGATGTGATCCAGATCCCGGTCGATCTTGATCAAGAGCAAATCGGTCAAATTTTCTCGAAATATGAATACATGGCTCTTCCTGTTATCGATGCTGATCAGCGCATGGTCGGTATCGTTACGTTCGATGACGTGGCCGTGGCGGTTCAAGAAGAAGCCACTGAAGATATTCATAAAATCGGAGGTGTGGAATCTCTTGATGCTCCGTACATGCAGATTTCATTCTTTGAAATGTTAAAAAAACGCGCCGGATGGTTGATGATTCTTTTCGTCGGTGAAATGTTCACAGCCACAGCCTTGGGTTATTTTGAACACGAACTTCAACGTGCCGTGGTTCTTTCGATGTTCCTTCCGTTGATTATCAGTTCAGGCGGAAACTCAGGCTCTCAAGCTTCAACACTTATTATCCGCGCCATGGCCTTAGGTGAAATTAAACTTCGTGACTGGTGGAGAGTCTTCGTTCGCGAAGTCGCAACCGGCGCTGCTTTGGGTTTAGTTCTTGGTGTGATTGGCGCAACTCGTATTATGTTATGGCCGTGGCGCCAACAAATGTACGGCGAACACTACGCCTACATCGCTTTAACAGTCGCTTGTTCGGTTTTAGGTTGCGTACTTTGGGGAACGATCTCAGGATCCATGCTCCCGTTCGTCCTTCGTAAATTAAAACTCGATCCCGCTTCAGCATCAGCTCCCGCTGTAGCCACAATTGTAGATGTGACCGGCGTGATTATTTATTTCACGATGGCCAATTTATTATTAACAGGCTTATTGCTTTAAGGTACGCCGTTCTTTTTCCGTAAATATATAAGACTTGAATGTGGAAAACCGGATTAGTTTTCTCTCCGTTGAACTGTGGAGGGTTTTAATCCAGGATCATGCTTTGCTCACTTCTTTGAACATGCCTAAAAAATTATTCTTACCTCAAAGCGATTATTATTACCACGTAAGTGCTCGCTGTATAAATAAAGAGTGGTTTCGTATTCCCATACAAAATGTCTGGAGTATTTTTTCAGACTATCTCTTTTTTATT
>CAZXZW010000045.1:0-12299 GCA_964645745.1 uncultured Bdellovibrio sp. | reverse complement strand
TCTCAAGTTGAAGACTATAAATATTCAACACTGCATTCTAAACTAGGACAAAGCCACTCAATTATTCCCGTGGTTGAAGACACTACGCTTTTCTCAGGAGTTGAAGCTACGTTAGCTTGGTTAAACAAGTCTTATTTAGATCAGGATATGCGCGGTGACATACGCAAAGCTCTGAAACGCAAAACTTTCACATTTGGCTTAAATAAATTGAGACAGAAGAATCCACTCGAATTACAACTTGTTTGATGATGATATAAAAAACCGACTTTTAAAAAGTCGGTTTTCCACATTCAAATCTTATATATTTACGGAAAAAGAACGGCGTACCTTTTAGCAGCTGCTAGGTGCTAATCCCATTGTCCATGATTCGATTTCTTTTCGAACGGCATCGGTGATCTGATTAAACTTCACACCGTAAGAATTATTTTCTCTGTTCCATACGATCTCGGCGTCAACCTCAGATTCAGCATTCAATCTCACGGTGATTTTCTGACCTTTATCCAACGCTAAGTTTTTCGAGAACGAGAATCCACCCAATGAAACCGAATTTGAAATCAGATCGACCACTTGGTCACCAATTTTAATTTGCATTTCTTTAGCCACATCAAAACGTGAGTACTGACGAACATACTTCACCTTAGGCTGACGTAACTTCATCGCATAAGTTAACGGAAGGAACATCATCACTAAAATAGCTAACACATTTAAGAAATCAGGCACACCAAAACCACTGGCTGATCCGCCGGCCGAGCTTCCTAAAGCTTGCACCATACCGCAACCGCCACCAGCTCCACCGCTTTCGCTCGCAATACCACGTGAATCTGCTTTGTAATCGGGAGAGTACGAAGGTGTCCACGCCATAGTTTGAATGTTGTTCACAGCACCTTGAATAGACTTCAAGGCATTCACGCGACCAGATGTTTGAACACGATTAGTTAAACTGGCTTTGTAATCGACAGAACCTAAAATAATTCCTTTAATTTGATAAGCCGACAACTGCGGAGCTTCACGAATCGCTAACGCCGCTAAACCCGCCACGAATGGTGCAGCCATCGAGGTTCCCGACATATACTTAAAACATCCCGGAGCACTACATGAAAAACCTTTTGGAGGAACCGCACTCAGGATTGAAGATCCCGGAGCCGCAACATGAACTAAACCTTGTACGCTGTAATTAGAAAAACTAGAAAGATAATCTGCATCTGTGGTTGAAGCGACTGTGATATTACTTGGTGTATCTAAAGCCGCTGGGTACATCGGAGCGCTATCAATATTATTCGCGTCATTTCCGGCCGCTGATACGATCACCACATTATGATTGTAAGCATAAGTGTAAACTTCATGGAGAGAACGTGAATAAGATCCACCACCCCATGAGTTATTAATCACTTTAGCTCCCATGCGAACAGCGTAGTTCATAGCTAAAATCGCATCTGAAGTTGAACCGGAACCATTTTGATCTAAGAATTTTAAAGGCATGATTTGAATACGTGATTCACGAATAGGATTTTCTAAAATATCCATTCCGGTTCCTAATACGATTCCGGCCACATGCGATCCATGTTCATTATCATCCATCACGTAACTGTTACGACCGAAAAAATTCCAACCACGCACATCATCGACGTAACCGTTCCCATCATCATCAATTCCATTGCTAGGAATTTCTCCAGGATTAGTCCATAGACTATTCGAATCTTTAAACACTCCGTGATTGTAATCTAAACCGGTATCGATCACAGCAACGATCGTTTTTGCAGTAGGATCGTTGTATGCTTTGGCCACAGCCCATGACTCTGTCACTTTCACTGCGGAATAAGATTGAGAATAATAATCTCCTGATTGCGGAGGCATCGCCAACGGACTCACCTCTGTAGGACCTGCCGATAAAATATAATTCGGCTCAACAAACTCAACATCGGGATGATTTTTTAAATATTCAATTTGATTTTTATTATCTGATTTAACATGCATCATACCGCTCTCAGGCATTTCATGCATAACACGAATCGTTTTTCCCATAGCCGAAACCATAGAAAGACCTTTTCGAGAAGCTTGCGCCAAACCTGCGACTTTTTGATTTTGCGATTCGCCCTCAGAAGCCGGCGCTCGCATTTTAACTATATATTCACCAGCACGGGCCGGCCTGGGATCTGACTCAGCATAAACATGCGGAGCAGCTAGTAGAAATACGACGATCAATCGACGTGCTATATGTGACATATTTGTTCCATTCATGCATAACACATCGGCTCCAGCCAGACTGGACTTTATACTTAATGACCCCAACCAAAAAAAATAAAAACCCAAAATGGCACTACTCATTATAACTATATGAATTTACTTCGATTTTAATCTTATGAAAAGTTGGCCAGCCGTTTGCTTTATTATCTTATTAAGACAAGCCTTCGCTTTAACCACGATCGTGGAGCCATACAAAGCGAAACCCAACCCGCCTAAACAATCCTTCGCTGGAAAGAGAAAAATCTCCTACCTCCAGCTCGCGCGCGTTCATTAAAAAAATGCTTATTCGAATTATAAGTTTTAATTTTGAAGAATAAATAACTCAGAAATAGGCTTTAATGCATTGAATTTTTATGGAGTCTCTCTCGGATTTCTTTAATTTCGTCTAATTGAAAATGGTAAGGCTTACCACACATCTGACAAATGATTTCAGGCTGCTCTTCTTTTTCGATCATATCTTGAAGATCCGCTTCACCTAAAACTTCTAAGGCCGCTGACACGCGCTCTTTCGTACAAGGACAAAAGTATTTCACTGTTTGATTGTGTTCCAACTCAGTAAAAGTAATACCTTCCATATAAGGCTTAACCAAATCATCAACTGATCCGCCTTCATTTAAAATTTTAGCGATGCTCGGTTGATTTTTTTCAACGTTGGCTTGAATACGATCCACGATGGCTTCATCTACGCCGGGCATAATTTCCAAAATCACACCACCGGCTTTTTTGACGATACCATATTCATCTAAGTATAAACCTAAAGCCACCACCGAACGAATTTGATGAGACTGATGAAGATAGTGAGCAATATTTTCGGCGATGTCTTCAGAAACTAATTCCACTGTTCCATGAAAGGGTTGTTTTTGAAAAGGTTGATGACGAGCCACTGACAATGTTCCATGACCTAAAGCATTTTTAAACTTAAAACCATCTTTATAATCAGGTGGTTCAAATTGTGGCGATGGCGTGTACGCACGAACATTTCCTTCATAATCAGCTTCAGCATAAATACTTTTAATTGAACCGTTACCACGGAATAAAAGTCCCACCTGCTGTTGTTCTTTTAATTGGCTCGCTAATAAAATGGCACCGACCATAGCTTGCCCTACTCCTAGTACAGGAATAGGAAACATTTTTTGAACAGCTTGCAATTCCTGAATAACGGCAGTGGCGTCAACGGCAGCAATACGTACGGTAAAATCATCTGAACTGTAACGGTGAATTTTTGACATAATGTACAAACTATCAAATAGATAGTTTATTCACAAGGATTTAGGTAGCGTGAACCATGGTCATCTTACTTTTTAGACACGGACACAAGACATTCTCAATAGATAACGATCCAGCGCTCAGCCCCAAAGGCTTTGAACAAGCCCAGCACTTGCCTCAAATGATTGCCGATAAAAAGATTCCCCTAGCCACCCACTGTTGGGTGTCTGAAAAAAAACGCACTTACCAGACGCTGGAAAAAGCTATCGAACAACATCAGATTACAACTTATAAAAAATCTGATTTGAACTACCGCGAAGCCGAAGAAACTTCGATCCAGTTTAGAAACCGCATTCAAAAGTTTTTACGTGAACTATCTGCGCGTGCCAAAGAAACTGAAATTCACTATGTGTGCACGCACTACGACTGGATCGAAGAAGCTATGACACTGATTGATTGTGATAAAGATTTGAATAGTTACGAATACGCCAGCTGGGCACCAGGACAATACCTGATGCTCGATTTAGTTGATCAAAATACTTATAAACTACTTAATAAAGGTGTGCTGTGATTCTTTTCCAATAATTTCAAATAAGTTTTCACCATAGGAAACCAAATATTGAAATTTTCATCCGAGTTACCACAATGACGATTTGAACAATCTGTATAATTCGCTACCATTTGACGGTACGAATGACCTGTGATGGGATTCGTTACATTTTCATAATACTCTTCCGCACGCGCATCTTTATAAGAAAGATTTGTGGCGTTCGGAAAAGTTCTTTCCGAACAGTCTACAAAAATACATTTAAATAAAGACTCTCCGCCTTTAACTTGCACGATATCAAAAGGATTAAACACATTGATTTGTTTCAAACGTAAATCTTGAATTTGGTAATCGTCTCTCACTGGTGTGTTGACTGTGATCAAACGAATTTGATCAGGGCTGTAGCCGTAATGTTTAATCAATTGATTAATTACAAGTATAGCCACATTCCCCCCGTGGCTATGCCCGTAAAAAAGTAATTTCAAGTTACGTGTGAACATACTTGTTATACTTTTAATAATACTTTCCGCCGCTTTTGATCTTGAAGCCTCAAGATCTTTTCCATCCCAGTCCGGAGTAAAGACCGGACGATGACTGATTTCTTCAAAAGAGAGTTTAACATTATGAGTGATGCTATCTGGAGAACTCCAAGTTCCATGAATCAAAATAGGTTGCCAGTCTTGGCTTAATTGAATGTGCGATGTGTTTTCCATCGTTAAATTTGTTTTTAAATTATCGTACGGATAATTGAACTCGCCCGATTGAACCGACTTCGCCGTTACGGTTGAGTTCTGACTTATACTTTTCGATAAGTTCTGCGCCACACTTGCGAATGACGACTCAACAAAAAGCAATCCAATTGCTAATATAAATTTAAAAGATTTCATGTACTCCCCCTCGAGACAATCCAAACTTATTTCTTGTTTTGTACGCTAAAAAAAAGTAAGAGGTGTTACAATTTCAAATCTAAAAAAAATCTATTTCGGCTTATTTTATAAACAAGATTATCATCACGAGCGGAAAGTTTTTCATAAACTTACAAAGAATTGTCACTGTAATCCTTGAACACAAAATAAATGCCAACTAAAAACCTCTATAGAGCTTTCCGTCTAAAAAAATGCATTTGGAAGCTAGACAGATGGAATATTTTCATTACACAATATATGTATGCACAAAAATATCTGGGCGGTTGGAAGAAATTATGCGGATCATGCCAAAGAGATGAATGCGGTACCTCCTCAGGAGCCGATGATTTTTTTGAAAGCAGGTTCATCTTTAAATCTAGAACAAGTCATCACGCTTCCTGACTGGTCTGACGACATCCATCATGAATTAGAATTAGCCTTTCTGATCGATAAAAACCTTAACCTCTCTCATATGACGCTGGCGCTTGATTTAACAGCACGTGATAAGCAAGCTGAGGCCAAGAAGGCCGGCACGCCGTGGACGCTGGCTAAGTCCTTTATCGGCTCATGCCCCCTGGGTAAATGGGTTCCTATTCAGAATATAGAGACTTTGAACTTCTATTTGCTCAAAAATGAACAGATTATTCAAACCACGCCGGCCGACGACATGATTTTCAAACCGCAATTTCTTTTAGATTACATCAAAAAACATTTCCCCGTCGTGGAAAACGACATCCTCTTAACAGGCACGCCAGCTGGTGTGGGGCCTTGTAAAAAAGGTGATCTTTTAATCGCTAAATTGACCTCTGATAGCAACCCTATTTTAACTTGCCACTGGAATGTAAAATAGCGATATTTTCCTCCATGGAAAATACATCTCAATCTAAGATCATCACGACCGGCGAAGAAATTTTAAAACGTATGGAAACTCAATCCAAAGTGTCTTTGTTCTCAAAAGACTTTTGGTACGGCTCTATCATGGACTGGAGCATGAAAAACGAAAAGTTCAAAACGAACATGTTTCGCTTTGTCGACGTTCTTCCTTCATTAAGCTCAGCTGATGATGTCTCATCTCACCTAAAAGAATATTTTTCAGAAAATGGAAAATCAGAACTTCCACCGGTATTCAACGTAGGACTTGGTTTAGGATCATTAGTTCCCAGCATCATGGCCGGAGCCATTAAAAAAAATGTCACATCGATGGCGAAAATGTTCATCACCGGCGAAAATCCAAAAGATGCTTTGGACGTTTTGAAAAAAGCACGTAAAAATAATTTAACATTCACAGTAGATATTTTAGGAGAAGCCACTTTATCTGAAAAAGAAGCTTTAGATTACCAACGTCGTTATTTAGAATTGATTGATTGGTTAGCCAAAGATTCAGCTGACTGGAAAGACATACCACAATTAGATCACGATGCTGATGGCGCTATTCCTAAAATCAACGTGTCAGTAAAAATGACGGCGGTCTATTCTCAGATCAACGACAAAGACTGGGACAATACAAAAAACATGATCAAAGAAAGACTTCGTCCTATTTTCAAAAAAGGAATGGACACCGGAGTTTTCATCAACCTTGATATGGAACATTACGGAGTCAAACACTTAACCGTTGATGTATTCAAAGAATTATTATTAGAACCTGAATTCCGCAATTACCGTTTCTTCGGTTGCGTCGTTCAAGCTTACCTTCGTGATTCCTTTGACGATGTTCAAGATCTGATTAACTACTCGAAGGATCGTGGTACGCCATTCACGATTCGTTTAGTTAAGGGTGCTTACTGGGATTCTGAAACAATTGAAGCGAAACAAAAAGGTTGGGACATTCCGGTTTATTTAAATAAAGCTGAATCAGATGCTAACTACGAAAAATGTATCAACTACATTTTCGATAACTACAAAACGATTCGCGTCGCCGTAGCTTCGCACAACGTTCGTACGATTTCAGCGGCGATCGTTAAAGCTGAATCTGTGGGTATCCCTAAAAATGCTTTTGAAATTCAAATGCTTTACGGAATGGCTGAACCCATTAAAAAATCTTTGGCGGACATGGGTTACCGTGTACGCGAATATGCTCCTGTCGGAGATTTATTGCCTGGTATGGCGTACTTAGTTCGTCGCCTCTTAGAAAATACATCGAATGAATCATGGCTTCGTGGAAAATTCGCGGATGGAAAAACGACAGCCGAACTAATGAAAGATCCAGCGCAAGGATTAGTTGCGACTTCATCTAAGGTCACTTTAAAACCGAGTCTATTCTTTAACGAACCGTTACTTGATTTCGCAGTTTCTGATGTTCGCGAAAAAACATTAAGCGCATTGAAAAACTTTAAAGCGAAAATGCCTTACACCGTTAATGCGATCATTGATGGCAAAGCTCAAACGACTTCAAATGTTTTTGCGCGCGTCAATCCATCAGCCACAAACGAAGTTGTGGCTAACATCAATATGGCGGATATTGCTTTAGCCTCAACCGCGATGGCGTCTGCTCAAGCTGGTTTCAAATCTTGGAAAAAAGTTTCATCGGCTGACCGCGCAGCTATTTTAGATAAAGCGGCGAACATTATGGTTCGTGATCGTTATAAATTAATGGCGACACAAATCATCGAAGTGGGAAAACCTTGGGCTGAAGCTGATGGCGACATCACCGAAGCGATTGATTTCTTACGTTACTACGCCCGTCACCAGCGTGAATTATCAAATTCATTAACCGTTGGTCACGCTCCTGGCGAAGTCAGCAAATATATTTATAAACCTCGTGGCGTTGCGGTTGTCATCGCTCCATGGAACTTCCCGCTAGCGATCTTAGCTGGTCAAGTCACAGCGGCCTTAGTCACTGGAAATACTGTGGTCATGAAACCTGCGGAACAAAGCTCATTAGTAGCTCTTGGTCTTTACGAAATTCTAAAAGAAGCCGGCCTTCCTTCTGATGCACTTCAATTCTTGCCAGGATTAGGCGAAGTTGTTGGTGATTATTTAGTTAAACACAAAGACACAGCAACCATCGCATTCACTGGTTCAAAACAAGTTGGTTTATTAATCCAAAAAAATGCAGCGATCATTCAACCCGGCCAAGTGCACGTCAAACGTTGCATCATTGAAATGGGTGGAAAGAATGCCTTGATTGTTGATAGCGATGCGGATCTGGATGAAGCGGTCGACGCCGTTCTTTATTCAGCTGTAGGATTCTCTGGACAAAAATGTTCAGCAGCTTCTCGCGTGATCGTACTTAAAGACGTTTATGAAAAATTCGCTCAGCGTTTAGTTGAAGCGGCTCGCTCTATCGAAGTTTCTGCGGCCGAAAATCCAGCGGGTTACTATGGACCTGTTGTTGATGAGGAAGCTTACAACCGCTTGATGTCAGAAATTAAAACGGGAGCAGAAAAATCTAAGTTATTATTCAAAGGAAACGTTCCTTCGGGAGGATACTTCGTTCCGGTGGCTATTTTCTCCGATGTTAAATACACAGATGATTTAGCTCAAAAAGAATTCTTCGGTCCAATCGTAGCCCTCATCAAAGCCGATGATTTAGATGCCGCTCTTGATTACGCTAACTCAACTGAATACGCTTTAACTGGCGGAGCCTTCAGTCGCTCTCCTGCGAACATCGAAAGAATTAAACATGAATTAGAAGCCGGAAATATTTATATCAACCGCGGTATCACTGGCGCCATGGTTGATCGTCACCCTTTCGGCGGATACAAAATGTCAGGCATCGGCTCTAAAACGGGCGGACCAGATTACTTAAAACAATGCTCAGAGCCCATCGTCGTGACTGAAAACACCATGCGCCGTGGTTTTGCTCCGGAAGAAACAACCGAATAATCAGGAATTTAACATGAAATTATTCTTAGCGATTTTATTCTTAGGAAATGTAGTTTTTGCACAAACCACATCAAAAATTAACGCCACTCTTCCTTTTGCTGGCGGAAAATATTTTTCCTACATGACCAACTTCGCTTTAGATCAAGTGAACAACGAAATCGAACAAGCCATCATCGTAGTTCACGGCTCGGCTTTGAATTTCGAAACTTACTTTAATACGATGCAAACTTTAGCCAACAAGCAAAAGCTGGATCGTAGTACTTTAGTTATTTCTCCACACTACCGCACAGATACCGAATCCCCTCTCGCTCCAGCTAATGAACTACTATGGACAGATGAAGGATGGTTAAGTGGCGATCCCGCTTTAAATAGCAAAACGATCTCGGCTTTCCACATGATCGATCAATTGATTGATCTTTTAGAAAATAAAAATAATTTTCCAAAATTGAGAACAATTATTTTAACTGGCCACTCTGCCGGTGGACAACTGACTCAAAGATATGCCGTGGGTACTGAAATTGATTTTAAACATCCAGGTACACGTTTCCGCTTCATCGTCGCCAACCCGGGATCTTATGTTTATCTCAGCGATAAACGTTTGAATCCCAGTGAGCCCGGAATCTTCTCTACGCCAAAAAATCCAGGCTGCGCCTACAATGATTACAAATACGGAATGGATCATGCAAATGCTTACATGAAAAAAGTTCCGAAAGATCGCGCCGTTAAAAATAATTTAAATCGTGATGTCACTTACCTTTTAGGCGAACAAGATACTTTGACCGAAGATTTTGATTTAACATGTCCTGCCTTACTTCAAGGGCCTTACCGTTATTTACGCGGGATCAACTTCAAGGCCTCTCTGGATTTTGAATTCCCTGGTCACAATCATCAACTGATCACAGTTCCTGGTGTGGGTCACACTCAGTGGGGAATGTATACCTCAACTAACGGTGTACAGGCTCTCTTCAGCAACTTAAATTAACCGAAAAAAACCCAATAACAGTTTGTTGAGTTTTATCTTGCTAGACCTCTGTCTTGCAAAGGCCCCGTCTTGTCGCATCGCTATTCATATTTTTGATTTTTTTGCTTATCATTAAGCTATCAGTTCAACCACCCTTAATGGAGTATCAAAATATGAAATCTTTGAATTACGTCATCTTGTCGGCCGTTACTTTAGCCTCTTTATCGACAAAAGCTGATGCTTTAGATTATTCAAACGTCAATGCGATCTTCTACTCAATTCCTAAATATAAACAAATTATTCAATTAGATGAACAGCGATGGACTAAAAAATTCAAAGATTCATCGCGCTTCGACTTCTTAGTTAAATTTTACTCAGCGACAACGCGATCAGTTTCTAATACGAAACAAGTTCATTCGGCTTGCTTCACTGGTGATTCAAAAGTTATTGCCGAAAAATTCTTTAATAGCAACTTACCAGTTAAAAACTTCTCTAAAATTTATGCTACTGAAAGTTTTGACGGAAAAACTTTAGGCGTCACGATGATTCCTTCTAATAAGAAAGCAGCTAAAACAAATTCTTATCACTTTCGTTTAAACAACTGCTTAGAAGCTGGAAAAAGCCAGACCTTCACTTTCGAAGCACAAAAAATTGTTAAGAACTTCGATTATGATCGCATGCCCGCCCAATTCAAAGATGAAAAATTACCAAGCTTACCTAATGCCGCAAAGAAATTAAATGGTTTTGAAGTCTTAGATGTTTTATCTAAAGACGCCGAAAAAACAGCAAAGAAATTAAAATTACCGCGCTACAAAATACGTGGCGACTACAGTAAATACGCAGTGAAACCAACCGACCGCCCTTGGAAAAATATCGATATTCGCACACAAGCTGGCAAAGAGAAATTTGCACGTGACACATTATACTTCTTCTTCAAAGGCATGGCTGACCAAAGCCCGAAAGCCGATCAAAACTTTATTTCAGCTAACAACAAACTGACAAATTGGTGTGAAATGCCTTGGCTTCAAGTGGGAGAATCTGGTCGCGAAGCCATTCATGGTTTAACTAAAGAGCGCGATATCGAAAGCAGTACGATGTATCCTGACATTGATAAAGGAGCCAACTGGGGTATCGGCTTCTACAACGCCGTTGGTTGCAAAACAATGGGACAAATCTGGGGCGATCAAAAATCTCCTATCGAAAAACCTAATTTTACTATTCCATTCGGCGACGGAACGATGTCAGCTAAAATTTTATTCTCAACTTCTCCTTCAAAATTCTTAAAAGATTCTTTTGAACTGCAAGCTCATGTGAGTGGACCTGGTGAAACATTCCGTTCGATCCAAAAATTAAGAATGATCCAAATCGATATCTCAGTTAAAGATAGTGCAGTTCCCGGAGCTCGCCCTCAAGCAGATAACTGGATTATGACATCTTACTACTACGACCCTACGTTCACTTGGGATTTCGCCAGCGAATTCCCTAGCCCCGAAGTTCAAGGCCTTATGCACATGAGACCGATCGGTATTCAATCCGGCTTCGATGCTGAGACCAGCACGATTTTCCCTGGCTCAATTGCAAACTCGGTTGAGAATATTAGATGGGGATCTGGAAAACTTTTAAATGGCCCAGGAGACAATCGTAAGAGTTCTTGTATGGGTTGCCATGGAACGGCTGGAACAGCTTACCACACTCAATTCAAAATGGTTCCGGGAGTTTTAGATGACGCTATGTTTGCTTCTTCAAGAAAAAGCTTCAACTTAGACTTCAGTCAACAATTAGCATTCGGTAAACGTAATTTTGAAACGCAACCCACAGCAGAAAAAGATATCCCGGTGGCTAAAGCGGAAAAGCTTCCACCGACTCAAGGCGTAGCACCGCCGCGCTCTAATTAAGATTGTAAAGCTTGCTCTTCAAGATGGGAATAGATTCGATACATCATTCCCATCGCAAGGCCGCACAAAGCTCCACCCACGTGAGCGCTGTGAGCCACCGAATTAGTTACCCCTTGAGTATCAATCAACACATTCGTAAAATCCGTTAAAAGATAAATAGGAAATAATAAGTACGCTGGTAAATAAATATTACCGTGTCCTGATGGCAACGGAGATACAAAGTACGACCATTTAATATTTTCATTAGCTTTAATCACACATAAAAAGGCGATTAAGGCACTCACCGATCCACTGGCACCGATTAAAGGTAGACTCATGTTATCGCAGAATAAAAGGTAGGCTAAGCCCGAAACAAATCCGCCCAACACATAAACTGATAAAATCCAACCGGCGCTGACAATCGTTTGTAAAACCGCGCCAATCAATAATAAGAAAATGATATTCGAGAACAAATGAAAAAGACTGGCATGTGTGAACTGATACGTCACCCAGTTCATGATCGATCTCGAATCATGACTTAATCCATATATTTCTTGAGTTGAATTCTTAAAGACTTTTTTCAAATGAGACAAGACCGTCTTATTCTGCGCGATTTGCACTTGATCTCCAACAAATTCCATCGATTGCGCTCGAGACCAAAACTGACGATCTTTAATAAACAAGAAAGGATCACTTTCAATTTTTTTTGCCACCACATCACGCATGATAGGATCTTG
>CAZXZW010000044.1:8034-18921 GCA_964645745.1 uncultured Bdellovibrio sp. | reverse complement strand
TGCGCATTTTTTTAATACGCCTAACGCTTTGATCATTTCGCGTGGAAAACGGTCTCCACCGATTTTAAAATTTTCAGTTGAACGTTGTGTTTGAGCCCCCCACAGTGCAGTAGCTGGAACTTTAACATCACCCATAGTGTCTTTTTCAATACGAAACTCTGACATAAATAACTCCGAATTATTTTTTGTGTTTTATATTTTTAATACTTTTTTCCCCGCGCACAACTTGGCCAACACTGGCTTGATCCGTCGGGTAAATGACAAGTTCTTGAATGTTAACATGCGCAGGCTGATTCAAGCACCAGAAAATACTTTCTGCTATATCAGTAGCGCTCAGTGGCATCATGTCCTGATAAACCGCATCGGCTTTCTGCTTGCTCCCTAGGCGAACTAGACTAAATTCGGTATTCACCATGCCTGGCTCAATATTCGTTACACGAACACCTGTGCCCTTAAGATCCATACGTAAGCCATCGTTAAAGGCGCGAACGGCAAATTTTGTGGCACAATAAACGGCTCCACCCTCGTAAACTAAGCGACCGGCCACTGAACCCAAGTTCACAATATGGCCGCGCTCAGCAATAATATGCTCAAGCACCGTACGCGTTGTGAACAGAAGACCTTTGATATTCGTGTCGATCATAGCTTCCCAGTCAGCTATTTGAGCCGACTGAGCGAGCTCAGTCCCCTGTGCTAAACCCGCGCTATTGATTAAACTATGAACTTTCAATTTGGGATTTTGCTTTAAAAACGTTTTTAAAGCAGCTGGCTTGGTTACATCCATCACCAGACAAATAACATCGGCCGCACCTTGCTTAAGACATTCCTTTTTCAAAGCGTCGAGCTTTTGTTTACGACGTGCACAAAGGATTAATGATTTTTTCGCCTGAGCTAATCGTAAAGCCGTAGCTTCACCGATTCCAGAGGATGCGCCTGTAATAAGAGTGTAAGAAGTTATTTTTTTCATGCGCAGATCTTACCTTGATTGCAGCAATCAGGTCAGCTAATTTGTGGCGCATGAACAAAGTAGCAAAAAAATACTGGTTAATGAAATCGGAACCCGATGTTTTCTCGATAGATACTCTTAAAAAAGATAAGACGACTCTATGGGAAGGCGTTCGCAATTACCAAGCGCGTAATTATATGATGAATGATATGTCAGTGGGCGACGAAGTTCTTTTTTACCACTCAAGCACGGATCCTTCAGGCATCGTGGGCTTAGCCACGGTGAGCAAAAAAGCCGCTCCAGATGCCACTCAGTTTAATAAAAAATCAGAATACTTTGATCCCAAAGCGACTCAAGAAAAACCGATTTGGTTTTGCGTGGAAGTAAAATACAAATCAACATTCAAAGAGCCATTAACTTTACACCAAATCAAAGCTATCGATGCTTTAAAAGATATGGTTGTGATTCAAAAAGGATCTCGCTTATCAATTCAACCCGTCACTGAAAAAGATTTTAATTACATTACAAAAAACCATGGTTAAACTTTTCCTTGCACCTATGGAAGGTGTCACAGATTTTGTTATGCGCGATCTTCTTACCAATTTAGGTGGTATCGATCAGTGCGTAACTGAATTCCTACGCGTCACAGATAAACTCTACCCCGATCGCATTTTTTTCGAGAATTGTCCTGAATTAAAAACAGGGTCACGCACACGTTCGGGAACTTCTGTCTTCATTCAGCTCTTAGGCGGACACGCAGAACCCTTAGCGGAAAATGCCGTTCGCGCCGCTGAACTTGGCGCCTTAGGCGTCGATCTTAATTTCGGATGCCCGGCTAAAACTGTGAATCGCCACGACGGCGGAGCTACTCTTTTAAAATCATCAAATCGCATTTTCGATATCGTGAGCACCGTAAGAAAAAAAGTTCCATCTCATGTTCCAGTGACAGCGAAAATCCGTTTAGGCTTTGATGATCCTAGCGTTTGTATTGAAAATGCGATCGCCGCACAAGAAGCTGGAGCTGAATGGCTGACGGTCCACTGTCGCACAAAAACTGATGGCTACAAACCACCCGCTTATTGGGAATGGATTCCAAAAATTAAAGAAAAAACGAATATCAAAATTATCGCTAACGGAGAGATTTGGACAGTAGCTGATTTCAACCGCTGTAAAGAAGTCACAGGTTGTGATGAATTTATGATTGGACGAGCCGCTCTTAAAAATCCGTTCTTGTTCAAAGAAATCAAACAAACTCACGATTCAAAAACGCAAGCGCTGCATTTGTTACCCGGCTTTTTTGATGCGTGCACCGTTTATTTAAACGACGACTTCGCCACAGCAAGAACAAAACAGTGGCTTAATCAGTTGCGCAGCACCGATGATAAGATCCAAAGTATCTTCGATGAGGTCAAAGTTCTTAAAAAACCAGCTGAATTCAAACAAAAGCTGGATCAATTACTCGCCTTGCCATAACGTAAATAGAACTCATATATAAGTATATTGAATTAAAGGGAGATTTTATGGCCGAAAAAATTTTAATTATCAAAAAAAATCCATGTCCTTACTGTGACCGCGCAAAAGTTCTTTTAGACAATAAAGGAATTAAGTATGACGTTTTAGATTTAACGGACAACTTAGACGAATTAGACAAATGGAAACAAAAAACCGGCTGGAGAACAGTACCGATGATTTTCATCAATGATAAATTGATTGGTGGTTATACGGATCTTAAAGCACTTGATGACGAAGGCAAATTAGATTCGATGTTGAAATAGTTTAAAAAAACCTTAAAGACAAATAAAAAAGCGACTTGAAAAAGTCGCTTTTTTATTTCTTAAGAATAAATTCTTAAATTTTAGTTACAGTCATAAGGATGAGCTGCGCAATATGAATCTTCTTCTACTGGAGGGTTAGCTGGATCGATCAATGTTGCATTCTTACCGTTTGAATTATTTAAGAAAGTACGTAATTGAACCAAAGAGGCTTCATTCACAGAAACATCAAATGATTCATCACTGATAACGTAGGCTGAAAAATTCGCAGAAACACTTAATACACCCTCAGCTGTTTTAAAGTTAACGAACTCATCAGATTTTGAAAACACAGCGCCTACACGTGAACCAAACTGAGCTTTACAAACTGAATTGGCGTCCGCGGCTTGGCTTGCACGAGCTCGTAAAGCTGGAGCTACCGTTTGACGAGCAATCGCTTTACCCGCTGCATTTTTCAAAGTGTAAGTCATTTTCACATCACCTTGAATAGTTAATGTTTCTTCACAGGCATAAAAACCATGACCAGGAATGTCGGCATCTCCATATGTTGCTAATTCTATTTTTGAATCGATGCCAGCACCTTGCTGATTTTTTTCAATTTGAACTTCGACAGTGTAAGTACCTAAACTTGTTGCTGGGCTATTATTAAGATTAATTTCAGCTGTTCTCAAGATCGTCTGTGAAAATCCAGCTACTGAAAAAGCCAAAGTTAATAGCGATGGAATAATTATTTTAGTCATAAGAGTCTCCTGTATTTTTGTTACAGGTATGCTTATACACGATCGCCGAATTTTCTTCCACGGAATAAAAAAAATGTCGGTAATCCTAATGGAAAACCGACATTGGCATGTACTAATTATGGGAACGTAAAAAGATTAGACAGTTCCTTTTTGGGTACCTAGGCGTTCTCTTTGATTAAAGCTGCGATATTCTCTTTAGGGTGATTTCCTACTAATTCCCCTACTTTGTTACCGCCTTTAAATAAGAGCATAGCTGGAATACCACGGATACCAAACTGACCTGGAGTCTTTTGGTTTTCATCCACGTTCATTTTAACGATCTTAACTTGGCTACCCATTTCCTGAGCGATCTCTTCTAATTTTGGTCCTAAAGCACGGCATGGTCCACACCATTCAGCCCAAAAATCTACTAAGACTAAATCATTTGATTTAAGTACGTCTGATTCAAACGATGCATCTGTAACTGGTTTAGTAAATTGTCCCATGTGTTCTCCTTTAATTTGGCTTTTTCTTAAAAAGCTCAGTCGTAAATTCTTTTCGTGCGAGATCTAAATCTTGGGCTTCTTTAGAGGCCGGAATATCCCAATCTTTGCGATTCGCTTTATTCTCTTCTTTAGTCTTTCTCTTACTGAGGCCTTTTTTCAAGTCTACATTGATTTTATCAATATGTTGATTATAGGTCTCTATCTTTGCGGCCTGTTTCACCGTGTAGCCGCTGAGCTCATTTTGCACGCGGTGACGAATCTCACCCAAATCGTTCGTGTTCTCGTTAAAAGCACCACGAACTGTTTGCAATTCATCCTCAATACTGCGGCCATATTGAACCAAGTATGATTGCTCTTCCGAGCGAAAAGCGGCATCATCTTGAACCATCTTATAGAGCTTGTCTTTCATTCCAGGTTTTTCAACCGCTTCGAGACTTAAAACGCTCATAGCGATCTTCATGGCACTAGTGGGCTCCTGTAGAATGATATCGAACTTAATATTATTCATCTGAGTTTTATCCGGAGCGTTTTCTGGATTGAAAACTAAAACGACTTTTCCGATAAATTTTGAATTATCCTTGAGGCGTTTTCCCACATTCATCGTCGACAAACGGTTACTTGTACCCCGAGCAACAATAATATCTGGATTAAACGAAAGAACTCGTTCTGTTAAATTGTACTCGTTTTGCAAAGCGTCTGTGATATAGCCGAGCTTACGCAAGGTATTTTCCAAGTGAGCGCTGAACTGAACATTGTCGATAACTAAGAGTACTCTATCCATACGTCTATTCTAAAAGTTGATCCATGACCAACGCAAAGAAATAATGTAAATTGATTTTATGTGGCGATCGAGAAGAATCATTATTTACCTTTTATCCGAAATGTTACCGGCTTTTTTGCTGGGAATCGTGATATTTGTCTCTATTCTCCTCATGTTCCAGGCTTTACGTCTGACCGAGTTCGTTCTTGTTCATGGAATTAAGATCACGACCCTTTTAGATATCATTGGCTACATGAGCATCTCCTTCTTGCCAATTCTTCTTCCCATGAGTCTCTTATTTGCCATTTTAATGACCTATAATCGCCTTTCGACAGAATCTGAAATCATCGCAATGAAAAGCACCGGCATATCTGGCTGGTCTTTACTCACTCCTGCTATGTTCTTAGCCGCTTTAGTGTTTGTGTTCTCCGCCCAAACTGCCTTTTTCATGGCGCCTTGGGGGAATCGTCAATTCGAAGTCTTGATCACTCAACTCGGAAATACCAAGGCCGCGGCCTCTATCAAAGAAGGGGCCTTCTCAGAGGGCTTTTTCGATATGGTGGTCTACGCCAATAAAGTCGATAGTAACTCGGGCAAAATGGAAGACCTCTTCATCTACGATGAAAAGGAATCCTCACCCATCACAATCATCGCCCCGCGCGGAGAGATCATCCCTGACGCCGAAAACCCAGGGCATAGCATCCTATTACGTCTTTTTAACGGCGAAATCCACCGCAGCGGTAAGAACCACACCATCATTAACTTCGCCGCCTATGACGTCTCTTTAAACGATCCCATCCGCTTTGAGGAACGCAAGAAGTCTCCTCCTTCACTCTCATTAGCAGAACTGAATGAACGCATGAACGACCCCAAATCGACGGATGACGACCGCAAAACCTATAATATCGAATATCATAAACGCTCGGCTTTAAGTTTCGCTTGTTTCGTTTTTGCCTTAATCGGCGTAGCTTTTGGAATTCAAAATGATCGCCGTGGCGCTAAATCTTCAGGTTTTGTTTTATCTGTTGGATTTATTATTTTGTACTGGGTGTTGTATTTAGGATTCGAAGGATTAGCTCGAAACGG
This sequence comes from uncultured Bdellovibrio sp., assembly GCA_964645745.1. Taxonomy (GTDB): domain Bacteria; phylum Bdellovibrionota; class Bdellovibrionia; order Bdellovibrionales; family Bdellovibrionaceae; genus Pseudobdellovibrio. The sequence continues at coordinate 13,132 of CAZXZW010000044.1, read as the reverse complement.
CCGTCTACCAATCATCTTAGCGACTTGGAGTTCTAATATTATCTTTATGATTTTTGCTTTTATGAATCTAAGAAAGAAACTGAATTAAGAAGAATTTCTTGAAGAAAAAAACGAGACGACGCAGCAGCATCCTTACTACCATGGTCATCCTTGACCACATCGCCCCTCCCTTACATATATCTTAAGTGCATTCGCGATTATTTTTCAAAGTTTTTTTTAAGAATATTTCATTTTTTTTAAATTTCAGGACTATAATATAAGCATACACTAGCCGTAGGGCTTACAACTTTTCCCAACAACTACAGAGACGTTTTTGACCTTTTATCAGTACCCAGACCATGATTCACCCTTCCAGAAATCATATAAGCTTACACAATCCGTAATCGACGTTGCGCCTTCATTAATCAATTTAATATTCCCTTTAAATTCATTTAAACCCGGATGAGCCGGGACAACAATCACCGGACGACCATTTTGAAGAGCATGATGAACCGTCAGCATCGTTCCTGATTTAATACCCGCTTGAACCACTAAACACACCCGTCCAAACGAGGCTATAAGCCGATTACGAAAGTAGAAAAACGATTTATGAATCTTCTGTCGCTGCTCAAACTCAGAGACCACAGCACCGCCTGCATTAATGATTTCTGCCACCAGATATTGAATATCCTTGGGATAGATTTCAGCTAAGCCACAGGGAAGAACCACAATCGTAGGCCGTCCCGATCGAAGAGCTGCAACATGAGATTTTAAATCAACACCGACAGCCCCACCGCTTACTAATCCGATTTCATCTAGCTTGAGAAAGGAGATGAGCTGCGTATTAATCCACTGTGTGGTCAGATCGTGACAATCGCGCGATCCCACCACCGCGATCAAATCTATCCGACTCCAACAAGCACGCCCGATGAATTCAAAAAATAAAGGAGGTTCAATCATCTTATAGAATGACAGCGGATAGTTCTCATCTCCGGGATAAGTATAACGAACACCTGTAGCATTTAACTTCTCTATATACTGAGTGGCCGATTGAATCTCAGCGGGAGAAAAAGAATGGAATTCGGTTAATTCTAAGATATGATCCGGATTTCGATATTTATTTCGTCTCTGTAAGGCTTTAAATAAGATAGCTTTATTCATGACTTAGCCATGTACAATTAGCATTCCATTTTTAGCGAATTCTGATACAATAAAAACATGAAAACACTTATCGCGTTATTTATTTTTATTGCACTTTCAACGGCACAAGCTCAGATACCACCTAAGCCCGTGGCGATCCCCGCTAACTGCGATCTGATTCCGACCATCAATGATATGAAGCCTTCTGAAATTGTGGATGCAAAACATCCTATTGATCTTATTTTAGTTTCAAAAACTAAACGTAAAATTTATTTCATGTCCGGCGGTCAAGTGACTTACGCTTTCACCTCAGCCTTTGGCGACGGTATCGGAAATAAAATTCAAGAAGGCGATGAAAGAACTCCTGAAGGGACTTATTCTGTTTCTTCTAAAAATACCCATTCTGAATTTCATAAGTCTTTAGGGGTTTCTTACCCGAATGCCGCAGATACAGCTTATGCTAAAAAATATAATGTCAACCCAGGCGGCGCTATCATGATCCACGGCATGTCGAACAAAGTGACTTTAGCCAACAATATCACTGTCGCTAATGCGATCAACCTGACCGATTGGACGCAAGGTTGCGTAGCTGTTCGTAATGATCAAATCGATGCAGTCTTCCCCCACATTAAAGTGGGAACCAAAATTGAAATCTGTCCTCGCGAACAGCGTTGATAGTTTATTATTTATTCAGTTACTTTATCGCCGCTATTGATCACATCAAAAGCGTGCGTTACGACCGCAATAGCCATTGTACCTGAACGACGTAGAATACGAATAGCTCCTACTTTTTTACCTAGATCATCTGAGTAAATGTTTAAGTTCGCCCCGGTATCTACATTCAAGGAACCAATATTAATCACTAAGTATTGATTGTCGGCGTAATAATTTTGCCCTGGGTACTCTAACCCATCAACGATACGAGCTGAAAAATCAAATGTTTCATCTGGGTCAGTCAAAGCACGAAGTTTCTCTTCAGACACGATTAAACTTTCATAATTCATTAAATCACGACAACTGCTCACACGCATTTGTTCCTGATCATTGATCGTCACATCGCCAATCGTTTTATATTTGTTCGTCTTCTTAAACTGACTGCCCTCTTTTGAAAGCTTTTGAACGATAAAATACTTACCTGGCAAAACAGCATCTACGTTATTCTTTTTAACGATCGGAACAAACTGTGCATCTTTACAAATAAGATAAGGGATCTGCTCTTTTTCTACGATAAAGTCAGATTTTAAATCTGTCGAAGTCAGAATATACGGATTGGAATGCTTGATATTATCGACGTATTCAAACGTTTTAATATCAATCTGATCCTTCGTATCATTCTGCGAGTAATACTTACCGTTACGAGTTAAGGGAAAACTATCCGGAATAGCGGTCGGTGCTCCAGCGTGATTTTTTTTATCCTCTGTGTTTGTCACTCTTTGAAATTCTGTATTTTGCACGAAGTATAAATCTTTATCTGGGTCGACATTTTTAGGATCGAAACCTTTGGGATCAATACTCACAGTTGGAACGCTGTCAGAATCTCCTGCAAAGAATCGAATTTGCATGCCCGGCTTAATCTGATGCGGATTTAAAATATCAGCGCGATTGATGGCCCAAATTTTTGGCCAGAATTTACTATCACCGAATAAAGTTTTACTGATTGTAAAAAGCGTATCGTTTTTTTGAACGACGTAAATATTTTCTTTTTGTGCCGCCGTAGCTTGAGCCCACTGCTCTGGTGATGTCGGCTGAATATTAAATTTTTGATACGTACTATGCAGACGATCTTCTAATTTTGTATCAGGATCATCTGGATTTAAATTCTCAAAAGAAGTTTTATTTTTCGATTTTTTAGACTTATGAGAAGCCTTAGTCGATTTATTTTTTTTAACCGACGGCTCTCCTGAAGAAGACTCCGCGCCCTTCGCTTGAGTTTCCTTTTTAGGCTTACTGTCGATCACTTGACGAATATCTTCCAAAATGATTTCGTCACCGTCTTTAATATTTTCTTTTTTAACTGGAAGCGGATCCAATGGATCTGGATCAACAACAAAAGAACTGCTGGTTTTATTATGATCGTCGATAATGCCATTACGATCCTCTTCAGCCGAAATCGGCTGATTCGAGAGCAATGTCACAGCAAGCGCAACTAATAAAGACCGATACATGTATAATTACCTTTTTGTATTTGATGATTTAGACGGAGACATCGCTTGAACACCTTTTTGCGATTTCACTTGAGTCATCAATTTTTTCTGATTGTAATTAGCTGGTTCAGATAAATTCATTTCTTTGTATAATGAAACTTTATCCACCAAAGCTAATTTAGCTTGTTGAGTTTTTGGATAATATTTCAAAATAAAATTATAGCGTTTGATGGCTAAGATATAATTTTTTTCAGTACGACTTTGACGGGCTAAATTCAAAGCCTTTTCTGCAGACGCTGTCACCTTGCTTGAAACTTGAGGTGTAGCATTTTTCCCTGCTAATTGTTCGTACAAAGCTTGTTCTCGTGCCGTCGGCGTTAAAGAATGCTGTTGAGTATTTTTTGACTTATTTGGGATGGCAGAAAAAGCCATTTGTGTCACAGTCATCATTACAATAAAAATCTTTGTTTTCATTCCGTCTCCCATTTTTTGTTCGAATTATTCTCATTTCATTTTATGAAAAAAATTCTCTAATCTGTTTTGAAATTTGCATTACCTCTTCTATTACACGAGACCTTTCACTTTTTTTCAACCAAACCCAGCCAAGTTTTCCACATAAATTGTTTATAAGTACTCATTCTAGACGTAAGACTCGTTTATATTCAGGCTTTTAGCGGTTTGATGCCAATTTAATCACTGGTAAATATATGTTTTTACTAATTAATTCATTAAATTTAGTTTTTTCTTAAATTTCTAAGCTTGAAATCTTACAAGTTGGCCCTGTTTTGCACCTCTGCAAGGTATGTTTTTGCCTTGGCTCTGCATTTTTTTAATCATCGTTCAATTTCATTTTCGGTTTTCGATTATCACCGAACTTCACGATGTGAGTCTTTTTCTCCACAACTTTTGCCTCGCTCAAATCCCCAACCGACCAGAAACTCGTCCCACTTTGTCTGCCTTGGTGTGCGGCAAAAACTTCGAAAACCTTTCCGATGCGCAAATTTATTCAGCCACAGGCCTGATTCATTTATTCGTTGTTTCAGGTTCTCATTTGATTCTTCTCCAAAAATTCCTCAAAAAAATCATTCGATTACATGCTCAAAAACAATTTACAAATCTGAGCTTCATCGCTCTCCTTCTGTATGCAGCCATGTGTTTATTTAATCCTCCTGTCACACGCAGTCTTATTTTTTTATTCGTCTCTATACAACTTTATCAAAGACATCAGTATTGGCCGAAACATTATTTACTTTTACTCGCCGGACTTATAACCATCAGTTTAAATTATCAATGGATCACCTCTCTCAGTCTTCAAATGAGCTGGCTGGCGGCATTGGCTTTAGAAATTTTTTCCGAAAAATTTAAAAACTTTTCACTCATTTTTCGTCAAATTCTATTCTACAGTTTGTTTACCGTTTGCTTTATGGGATTAGGCTTCCCACAATTCAGCACCATTGTTCTTTGCGTACTGCTCACACCCATCTTAGAATATATTTTATTCCCTTTTGCGATTCTAACCGTTATTTTCCATCCGCTGGAGCCGTTATTTGCAGGGTTACTCCGCAGCTTAAATACTTTATTAACTTCTTTGGAATTTACTTCTCGTTCAAGCTATCTTGAAATTCCCACCATCAATTTTATGAATTGGGTCTTAATTTTCCTCTGCCACTACTTACTCTTTATGAGAAGGCCGCGAAGTTAATATGAATATATCGATATGCATTTTTCTAGTTTGTTTATTTAAGATGACTTGGGCTCATGCTCCTGCTCATAAAGACTATTTTGTGATCCGTAATGTTGGACAAGGACTCTGGACAACTCGCGTTCAAAACGAT
>CAZXZW010000044.1:0-7934 GCA_964645745.1 uncultured Bdellovibrio sp. | reverse complement strand
AAACCAGATCCACACTTCTCACTTACCCCACCGTATTGAGCGATGTTGTTTAAGTACATGATAGAATCTAGTTCACCCTCAAGCGCTGTTCCTAAACGATCTAAAGCACGCTCGTGGTCGGCTAAACTGTTTGTTCCTAAACTTGTTTCATCAAACCAGTTACGATTGAAATCCACTTTTTTATTTTCCGCAATTGAACGCGAGCTGTACCATTGATCGCGCTTGATTTTGAAAACAAACATCCAATGTTTACAACCATCTGCCGGAGAACTTACCGTCACACCTGGAGCCGTGAAACCATCCGAAGCTTGCATTTCAAAACTACTTGCTACGAACGGAGAATAGGCCTGAGTTTTAACTTTATCTGGACCAGAAACTTTATCATCGTAACCGCTGGCATACCAGTCGGTGTGACGATTCACTGAATTTCTTAATCTTTCAAACACTAAACCCTTATCTGGATGAAGCGTTCCTAAACCTGTGATCGAGTTGAAACCTAAGTCATTGCGTTTCCAATATTCGGTTTGGTTATCTAAATACTGAGATAAAAACTTAGGTTGATCTCCATCTCCTGAGTGATCAAAAGCACCGCCTAAGTTTGAGTAACTTGGGAATACTGTGACGTTGTCATCACTGGATGCGAAAAGACTATCTAATTCACGACTATGGAACAACCAAGTCGCTAAACCAGCGCGGGCCGCTGACCAACGGTGTGCAAATGGAGCTGAGAAATAATCTTGGCAAATATTTGGATTATCTGCGAATTTATCTTTCACGCTATCTTTAAGCACTAACTGACCGTCTTTTGTACGCATACAGCTGTTCGCGATCGTCGAAGAGTACCAAATCATCCCGTTTGATTCAGGAGAATTAGGTTTAAAGTTCGAGTCGCCGCGGAAGTCATATAAATAGTCTTTATCTTCCGGAGTACAGTAATTACCTTTGTCTCTGAATTTTTTGTAATCGTTACGGTACTGGGCGTACGTTGTATCGTTATCAAAATTTTTCTTAGGAATGACATATTTGTGGAAAATATATTTTGTTTCACAAATGGTGTAAGGTTCAACTGGCGACTCTTCTCTGTATTTTCCCATTTTAACGGGGCCAATCGTGTTATAATCTGCATCCGTCGTTTCCAACGAAGCTTGCATTCTTTTTTTCATGTTATAAATGCTAACTGAATTGTTGATGTAAATTTGGTAAGACTCAGCTGACATGTTTTTCCACAAGTGATCTTTCTTAAGATTGATCGGTTGTTGCGGCTTCACTGGTAGCTTATTCATTTTCGTTACCCATTTAACTTTTTCTTTAATTAAAGTTGGGCGGTCACGGAACTCACCACACAATAAAGTTAAGAAAGCATGAGCGTTCTTACGTCCTTCATCTGTTTGCGGGATATTTGCCGGAAAACTCGCAGGAGGTTCTACTAATGTCTTTCCGTTTTTTAAACCGTAAGCATAAAGTGGACCTGAATAGAAATAGAAACTTTGTGGCTCAACTAAGGCCAATTTTTTTGTCGCGTAAAGTACTTCAGGATTTTTATAATTTGGAACAGGTAATTCGATCGAATTTCTATTTCCGACACAATATTGTTTCCAAATTTTTTCCTGCTGCTCTAAAGTGGCTGTGACCGGTGGTAAAGCCGCTTTAACAATTCCTGCATCTGCTGGGTTACGTCCACCCGCTGAAGCTGCGCTAAACTGAGCCGTTTTGTTGTTGCTTGTTACGCAGGCCGCAAGCGCTAAAGCCATAGACGAATACGCTAAAACTTTCATTGGCATTTTGTGTTTCATTTTTTATCCTTACGTATAAAAATTATTTAATTTCTGGTTGATCAACTAATTTGTCAGCTACTGACGGCGTAGTTGGCATCTCTGCCGGAGCTGAAGCCATCGTATCCCACATTTTCACATAATGATCTGCGAACTGCTGCGCCACTTCAGGAATATTGATATAGTATGAATTTTCCCAGTTCACGTTGAAAGCCGCCGAAGTTAAATTCGCAGAACCCGTGAAAACTGCTGTGAATTTACCTTTCTTATCTGCAAATATAAGATATTTACTGTGATGTAATTGGTGTTCATCCATGTTTGTTTCCATGAATTTCGCTTGTCCACCAGCCGTAACTAATTTAGCAATGTTGTAGTACTCAGAAGGTTGAACATCCGTGATCCCTTTGAACTCTGCAAATTGTGCATAGAATGTGTCATCATCCGCTACGATTTTTAATTCCGGCTTAGATGACTTTGCCATCGCTTTTGATAAAGCACTTAACATCGTTGCATTTGAGAAACGGTGCGCACCGATCCAGATTTTAGATGCGGTAGAAATTCCTGGGAACTGTCCATCGCCTTTAACCATGTATTCAGAAGCTGTTTTAATATCATCAGTTACGCCTTTTTCAGGCTGCCCTTCACCAGGAACAAAGAAGACCTTAACATCTTTCTCCACCGGAGTTTTAATCGCCTTACGGCAATCTCTGATCGATTTGATATAAGCTTTTCTTGAATTACCCGAGGTCTCTGACCACTCTGCATTCATTGCACATAAGTGAGCTTGCGCAAATTGTGATTGAGAATTTGTCGTGATGAAGTTCCAGTTTTCATGATGGATCACCGGACCCGAAGTCATGTTACCTGAACTGAATACCACTTTAAATTGCCCTGGAGTATTTGGATTGATAATTAAGAATTTATTATGAGCTAAACCAATTTGATCTTTACCGATCACATCTTTAGCCACACCCATCACCCCACCACGCAATTTTCTTTCGATAGTTGGGCTACAAGCTAATAACTCATCCGCACGAGTCATATCTTGTCCTTTATCTAAAACAAACTTGATTTTAACACCACGTTTGGCGGCATCACATAAAGCGTTCTTAACCGCTTTGTTACTAAATGATAAATAAGTAAAGTAAATTTCAGTTGTCGTTGGATCACTGATCCACTCAACTAATTTGTGCTGAGGGCTTGATTCACGATCACCCGAACGTTTTAAATCGTATTGATTCTTACAATAAACGTTTTCTGGTTTTTGCGTTAATTTTTTACCCGATTGGCTTTTTACATTCGCATCGTTACGGTATTTATAAACACCACATTTTGGATCGGTAAATAGAACTTCGTATTTATGTGGAGTGTACTGTGACAACATATCAAATGATTGTGGTGCTAAGTATTCAGCTGGCTGTTGATTCACTTTAGGATTAGTCGGTTTAAATTGAGCAATCTCACGATCTGCACGATCTTCATCACGCTCTGTTCCGACTGAATAACGACTTGTTTGGCAACTTGCTAGTATGGTGATTGCCGATAAAAAAGGTATAGCTTTGTTTAAGCTCAAACGCATGAAAGTCTCCTTGATGAAGCGAAATCAGTGCATGCATTTGCACTGACTGCGCACCTATCAATAGACTACAAACTAAATAGTAAAAAACAAACTAATCAATAGCTAGACTACACCTACGGCTATCTTTAACCGTAGGTTTATTTAGTTAGCTTCTTCTGAAAGTTCACCAACAGGCAACAAATCAACTGTTTTACGATCGATCATACGGCTCGCAACCCAAATCTTTTCATCGAATTCACGATTATAGTCCAGCATGATTTTAAGCGCCTTCTTTTTATTCGTAATCGTTACTAAATTTTCGTCATTTAAATCATTACCGCTAGCTGACCAGTTTTGCGAACCAATAACAATCATCTCTGGACGGTACTTACCGTTTTTCAAACGACGAGTTAAAGTCGCCGTTTTATGATGATTCAAACCTGGCCAATCACTTATACGCACTTCTACCGATCCCGCAGGCGTTGCATTAAATGGATTTTTATCAAATAAATTTCCGTTCGGGCTTTTCGCCCACGAACCATTACCTGCACCACTTAATCTGTCTACGGCTACTTTAATATCTACTCCACGAGCCACTGCCGCCTGAAGCGCACGAACTAACTCATAACCACCGCTACCAAACATACTAATTCTTAATTGATCGCCCTTACGAGCTGAATAGAGCATAGGAAGAATAACTCTATGCTCAGCATCGTCCGTCGGAGAAAAATGCACACGCACTTGAGTTCCATCATCAAAAATAAAATTTCTTTGCGTGTTAGGACGCTTTTTATTATGGAATGCACCTGTTACTAAAGATTCAGGACGCGAAGCCTGTGACGTCGGCGTAAACATCTCGTAAAATTCACCCAAGAACGCTTGTGCAATCAAATCATTCTTAATAAGGATCGACATGTTTGCATTTTCTTCGCTTCCCATACACGTTCTTGCGATATTCGCTGTTCCACTCCATACCGATTTTTGTTTTTTATTATTTTCAAAAACGACAAACTTATTATGCATGATACCGGCGTACGGATATTCAATATGCGCCATTGCTTCTTCATTGTTATTTTTCTTTTTATTCAGTAAACGCATGAAATCCATCGTCGCATTGTATTGATAACTCATACGTGTCACCATTTGATCTGATGTATCGGCGTTACGATTGACTGTCATCCAAACCGCATCATTAACTACAGCTTTACTATTTCCAACAAACTTGTCACTCACTTGTAATAGCTGAGTTGCCACATAAGCTTTGGCCGCATTCAATTTCATAGATTGTGTTTGAGCCGCTGCATCTCGCAAGAAATCAGCTGTCCATAACGGAGCTCCAAAAGCCCAATTAGCTGGATTTTGAGGTACGATATATGAGTAATCGATTACACCAGGCATATTGATAATTTCGTATGTATCACCTTTTTTAACTAAGTCGTGATCACGAAGCATTCCATTCGGCATCGGAGCATCACTCACGTCGACAACAGCTTGCACCGGAACATCTTGATCTACTTTTTCCTCAACAGCTTTATACACCGATGACATAGAACCTTGAATATCGTCGATTCCATACAGAGCCATCCAAACCGATTTTACATTGTCTTTTTTAATCTCATTAGCTAACCGCTGAGCCACCGTTTTATCAGGAATAATAAACGGTTTTTGTTTCTTGACGTAGTTATCAAACCAACCTGTTGTGAAATAATAATCGATATCCAGTTTCTTACCGGCTCTCACGGGCGTACCTAAGTTCGGAGTCACATCTAAACGCATCGCTGAGTTCGGTGCAATCGAGGGAACAGCTTCCAAACATGAAGTGTCTTCCAAATCCTCACACAAAATAAACTGAAGAGAAGATCCCAACAAACGAGACACATCCATTTTATAATTCTTCATATCTGGCGTTAAGCGAATATAAGCTAAGTACTTAGCGATCTTATTCACTTGATCTGCAGGAGCATGTTTTAAGTTCTTTCTTAAATACAAAACGTTGTCTGCGACAGCTTTCGTATCTTTCGAATCAAAGTTCTGAGCCTGCGCCACAGACATCTGCACCGCCACCACAACACTTAATAGATTCATGACTTTAATCATATACATCTTCCAGCCGGCCTGTCCCAGTGGGTTCATTCCACACCAATACAGATCGCACACGTTAAAACGCCTATTTATGCATTATTCGAATTTGATGCCAGCTGAGAACGGCGGTGTTGCCTATAAAACACAAAAAGGCGCCGAAGCGCCTTTTATTGATACACAATGCTGTCAAAGTTTTTGACGGCTTATTTAATTTCCGAACGGATCTTCATGTAGATTTCATGATAAAGATACGCTGGATTTGGATTCGGTTGCTGCGTGTGATCCGGGAAGAACTTTAAATCACCTGTTGATAACAACAGCTTTTTTAAATTGGGATTCTGAGCGATTTTCGCACGAGAAGCTTTTAGGATAATTTGATAATGACGTTGAACTCCTGAACCATTGTATTCAACTTTTTTGCCTTTGTAAGTGATCCACTTGATTCCCAATTTTTTCATGTTGGCATTCGCTAAGTCACCAGCGGCTTTAGATTCGAAATCTGACATCGCGTAAACTTGTTCACGCGTGTAAGGCCAAACCACTGAAGGATCTTTAAGCCGTTCATCGTTAGCGTTCTCAGGGTATTTCATACCTTGCCATAAACCTTCAACTGAAGCGTACTTTACACCATCCATTACAAACGGAGCTGCTGCAAGATTTGAGAACTGCCCTAATTCATTTCTTTTTGATAAAATAACTTCGCCTTTAGAGCGATCGGCCGCTTGAGGAGGAATTTCCCAACCTTTAAGGTCAGATTCAGGAACCGGTTGCCACCAAACATCAGGATAAGAATCCGTTGGAGCTGGGCTTGCGTGAATACAACCTGCGATTAACAAGCTCATGAAAAAATACATTGATTTCATAGTGGTCCCCTCATTTTGAAAATCAGTGATTAAGTAACTTGGTATTTATTTAATGATATAACCTGATTTAATCAAAAGATTTTTCATGGGAGACTGCGTGATATACATAGCGTAGTTCTCTACCGCCGGAGTCATCGTTCCGTCGTCTAAAGTTTCACCATCACCTGATTTATGAAGAGCAACGATTTTGCCAGAAACGATATCTAAAACAGCTGCTCCACTGCTTCCAGTTAAGGTATCGCAAACGTGATGCATAAGAGATGGTAAGACATCTTTAGCGGTTAATGTTTTGATACGGCAGTATTTTGACCAAGATAAAGGCGCTTCTTCAGGGTAAGAGAAGATGGTTACAAAAGAACCGGCACGAGGCTTTTTCTTCCATTCAACATCAATCTTAACCGCTGGCGGATTTGAAATTTTCAAGATAGCGAAATCGAAGTTATCCGTATCACTTCTTTGCATCGCTACAACTTCTAAACATTGTGAAACAGCATTGTTGGCTGAACCATCAGTCCACGCCCACGTGATTGTTTCATCCGAACATTTTTCATTTTGTTTTAATTCTTCATCAAAAAACGTTTGCCAGAAGCAGTGTCCCGCCGTGATGGCGTAACCTTGACCAATATGAGTCACGGTACAACCTGAACTTAGTTTACCAATCGCATTCATCGATCGTCTGAATTTAGCGGGAATATTTGAGAAATCAGGTTTCAATAAAACTAAATCATTGGCACCAATGATACGATCAGGTTCTACAGTTTGAGCGGAAACAGAAGTTACGTTTAAAGAAAAAATAGTCAATAAGGCTAATAATGTTTTCATGTATTCTCCTTCTCTCAAGAGTGAGAGTTCTGGCTGTTTTATGCTTAATGCTTTTTTAATCCAATTAAAAAAATCTCTTTTGAAATTTTTCGTGTGGAATCAGGTTTCACGATCTCGACACGGTTAAATTCTTTTTTCATCAAATCTCGTAAAGTCGAGAACTCATCTGAATGAAATAATTTGCACACAAAATGACCATCTTTTTTAAGGAATTGTTTAGCTACGTTCAGAGCGATTTCGCAAAGCTCGAACGAACGAGTTTGATCGGTAATACGAATACCCGTTGTCTTTGGAGCCATGTCCGAAAGGACCACATCGAATGGGCCGTTAAAGCCATTCTGTTCAAAGATCTCTTCCAAGTTGATATCGCGCAGGTCAGCTTGAATAAATGTCGCATTCGGAAGTTTCAATGGAATAGAGGTTAAGTCCACACCTAGGATACGACCCTGTGGACCAATTTTTTTAGAACAGTACTGTGACCATGAACCGGGGCTTGCTCCTAAGTCTAAAATCTTTTGACTGGTGTGAATAATTTTAAGTTTTTGATCGATCTCTTCTAATTTAAAAACAGAACGTGCAACGAAGTTTTGCTCTTTAGCTTTTTTAAAATAGTGATCTCTTGGATTATAACTCATGGGGTTTATCTATCAAAGGAGTTGTATCCTGTCACAGAGTGTTTTAAATATTAAGTCATATGGAAATTATGTGGATTCTACTTTTCTTTTTTGCATTTATTACAATCGCTTTCGTGGCCTTCGCCTACTTCTTCCCTGAATGGGTGGGAATCACCCGCAAGCCAGCTTTAACAGTACCAGCACACCAAAAAAAAGATCCAGC
>CAZXZW010000043.1:0-19387 GCA_964645745.1 uncultured Bdellovibrio sp. | reverse complement strand
GTACGAAGCTTAAAGCGACATAGTCCACACCATTAGCTAAACCGAACTCAAGATCTTCTTTATCTTTCGTCGTCATAGCTTCAACTGGAAGATTCACTCCGGGAAGATTCATCCCTTTACGATTTTTTAAAACACCACCGTAAATCACTTTAGCTTTTAATTCTGTTTTTTGAACCTCAAGCACTTCAAGCTCAATCAATCCGTCATCTAATAAAATGCGATTCCCAGGACTAGCGGCGCGACACAGCTCTTTAAAGTCACTCGGGATAAGACCTGGTTTACCCAGCACTTCATCGATCGTTACTGTAACGATTTCACCTTGCGCTAAATCGATCGAACCTTTTTCAAAAAGCCCCACACGTACTTTAGGACCTTGTAAGTCTTGCAGAATAGTGACTGGTGCCTTTAAGGCTAAGGATTTTTCACGAATGATTTTGATCACCGCTAAATGCTGTTCGTGCGTCCCGTGACTGAAATTCAATCGGGCGACATTCATACCGGCTATAATAGCTTTTTCGATATTTTCAGAATTTTGAGTGGCGGGACCCATAGTGGCTACAATTTTGGCTCTTCGATGTGCTAACATCTAAAAATGATAGGACGCTATTTCTCAAAAGTCCTCATAAAAAACATATCTTTGATTCTTTTATTTTCGATTTTTTGTTTTTGACGAGCCTCAGCATCAAGCTTACGGGCTAATTCTTCAGAGGCAATTTTACGTTGCAGAATACGCTTCTGATTCTGCACCTCATCAGTTAAACGGGCCTCATATTGCGCCAAGGTCTGTTTATAAACCGAGCCAGGAATATTGGTGAATTGATTTAAGAATTCCGTCGTGCTTTTGCGGCTGGCGAAATCTTTTGTTTCTACTAAATCCACATCTTCGTTCTGAGTGATATTGAAAAAAACCGCTTCACCGGATTTATACAGCTCAACCGCACCTTCACCTTTTTTGATGTAGTAAGTTTCATTCAATCCGACGTTAACTGTGTTTAAATAAAAAGGAACTTTAGCATTATTAGCGATGACGACTTTGCCTTTTAATAATTCCACTTTAAATTGATCCGCTTTAACATGGACCGAAGTCACCGGAAACTGTGTGATCTTCAATAAAGCATCTTGAGCCAGATAAAACTTAAGGTGTGAAGGCGTCTCATTAAACGAATCATCCAAAGCCCGCACCAAACAAGGAGCCACTTCTTTATCTAAACACTGCTCTGGCACTTGCACCAGCTCGGCCGCAGACACAGCTTGAGTCACGATTAAATTAAAAAGAATCGCTGATAAATATCTCATAAGTTTTTCGAAGCTAATTTTTGAATATCGCGGTTAAGGTCATTGTAAGCACGGAACTCTGTACGGATGATATTAATTAATGACTTAGATTCAGCTACACGATTTTGTTTATAGTAATAATGACTTAATAATAAAAGACTTTTCGCCGTCCAATTTGAATCTGGAAACTGACTCACAATCACGTCGATTTCCGCCATACAATCCAACTCGAGCTTCTCTGTGCAGATCAGACTGATCTTCTCGTATTCAGCTTTCGCAACATATTCAGCATTCGCGCTGCTAGCTTGAATTTTTTCGATCATACCCAGCGCGGCTTTTTTATTTTTGTCTTTTTTAAATTGTTCGACTTGAGAAAAGTAATACTCAGTGAGGTCTAACTCTTTATCACTTTTTTTGATTTGACCAAAACGAACACTCGAATCAATCGAAGCGATCTGACGACCCTGCGAAACTGTCATAGCCGCGATCTGAGTGCTTAATGAATTATTTTTAGCTTCAAGAATTTTGATGTGTTTTTTCTGAAGATCAGATCCATCGATGGTCAACATGAAAACAGCTGCAAAAACCAATTGAACGGCAAAGATCGCAGCTACGGTGAAAATATAGTATTTGTGTTGTTTCATAGCCATACTTTCGGCTATCTCTAGACTAAAGTTTAAGAAAGTTTTCTCGAGATCGAAAAAACTTTCTCAACTTGATACAGATTCTTACTTATCAGCCGGAGAAGCTGATGTTCTCATGATATAATCTTTATAAGTCTCATTACCCATCGGTAAATTTAAGACTTTTAATTCATTTTTTAAAGCATCGATACTAGCACGCTCGTCTACGCTTTGGTAAACCGGCTTTTGGAAGTAAGCCCATGCTGGTGCCACGATCGCGAACGCTACGCCACGGTCAGCAGCCGAAGTCGCTCCGAATACGCGAGTCCCACTTGTTCCTTCCCATACACGAGAGAAGAAACCTAAGTGTGTACGTGGAATATTCGACATCACGTCGATAGATGTAGCTACGCGAGGGAAGATCAATAAATCATTGATATGAGAAATCGCTTCGTTGATTCCTGAATTGTTGTCAGATCCTGTTTTCTTGATGAAAGCTACCGGAATTTTTGTTTTGTTTAATTTAGGCATCATTAAAGAAGCCCATTTACCATCTGCAATAATTAATTTTACTGAGCGATTTTTTAAAACTTCTTCAAAGATTTTTGCACGGTAGTTTAATGTTTGATAGATCACACGTTTCCACTCTTGATCTGTCGCCCCGTCCATACCGAATGGAACTGTTTTAATCACTAAGTATTTATCATTCACACCTAATTGATTGAACATTGTTTGTAAGTACTGACCGCGAGCACCCGTTAAAGCACGCGCTGTTAAGATATCATCTAAACCATCTGGATCAGCTAATACTACAACTTGAGGATCAACAAACGTTCCGCGGTAGTGACCGAAATCACCTACGTCAAACGGATGAGTTTTAACGTTGAACGCTTCGATACCCGCCTTGTAAGGCTTGATACCAGGGTTCTTTGCTACGTACTCAGGTTTCATTGTCGTGATCGCTTTCATATTTAAATTTTCTTTCATGATACGAGCCATTTTTTCGCCCGGCCCCATGTCGAAAAGATATCTATCTGTAGTTCCACGAGGACGAGCTGTAAATAATTCGTCATCTGAAATTCCAACCGGACGAGCAATCTCTGTCGCCGCTTTTAACTTCGCCATATCAAACGTTGCCCGCTCACGAGTACCGATAACAACAATGTTCGCATTTCCAGACATACGAGACGCCGAAGAAACCGAAACCATACGATTGTTAGGAGTTCCGAAATCATAGAAATCCGGTGGAATGTCTGTACGACCGTAAACGTAAGGTTTGTTTGTCGTAAATCTATTTTCTAAGCCTGGATCTGGCTCGATATTCCAACCAAGATCTCGCATTGGTTTTAAAGCTTCCAACGAACGACCTACTTTTTCTGAAGCCGAACCTTTTTTCGTCATTTCCGAAGCACTTAATGCTGTCGGATGAGGGAACTCTGCTACCAAAATATCATTCGTGATCGTTGTACCATCCGAAAGTTTTAAGTTTTTCAAAGAGATTGTATTTTTACCAGCAATATTGATTTTTGCTAAATCATAACCACCGATTTGTGCAGGATGAACCACACCTGAATTACCGATACCACCTTGAGGAATAGCTAACTCAGGGTAAACTGTAGCGATACCTTGAGTGAATTTTTCTTTCGCTTCTAATAATTTAGCTTGAGCCGGTTTATCGTAATCAACATTTTGGCTACCTAAATCTTTGTACGGAATATTCACACCTAAATATTCAAATACGTTTTGATTGTTCTTGGTTAAAGCCACTGGAGTTTCTTTATTTGCAGCACCTGATTCAGATTTGAATAAGGGAACTTGAATTTTTTGCGAGATGATTTGTTCTTTCGTGTAACGAGATCCAACTTGTCCACCAGCGCTCTCGATATATGTACCGATCGCATCCTGTGCCGCTCCACCGAATAACACCACTAATTTTAAAGTTTCTTTGTTATTACGAATAATCCAGTCGATTAATTTATTTCTCCATTTAACCATCGGGCTGTTTAAATCTTGAGACATCATCCAGATGCCGTTGTCCGTGACCGAATCGAAGGAAACTTTTTTAGTTCCGTTGTATTCAGAAATAACTGGAACACCGAATGCTGTGTATTGTCCATAAATAGTAAAGGCAAAAGTATTCATGAATGCCGAACTACTCATAACACCAAAGTGATACGCTAAGTCTTGCGCGCGTCCACCGAAACCTGCCGTTGCTGTACGACCAGCCGCTTCAGCGATATGCGTTCCATCTTGACCGATGAAAAGAATTTTTACGCTATTAGGTTTTTGAATCATTCTCCATAAAGTCGGTCCAAATGCGGGACGGAACTTTTGGCTCCCCGTCATCTCTTTAGATATACCAGGCATATTCGGCTGAGTCGCAACGATGTCGATTAATTCACGACCCATTGGCGTGCTGGCATCAGGTCCCGGATCATAAGACCACGGTTGATTAAGCGTAATTTCTTGAGATTGAACTTGAGCAACATTACGCCCAGAATCTACTTTCGCTTGTTTTGTGCCAAAGTTAGTACAACTACTCGTAATTAAAAATACGAGGGCTAGATTAAAAATAACAAAGCGACTTCTCTTGGACGAGCTCAAAAACATACCATCTCCTTAGTGTGTTGTTATCTTGGATTATAGTATGGTCTTCCAAAGTGCCACAAGACTAGTTATGCGAATGGATGTTATGTTACCGTTAGGATAAAAGACCTTGGTCTGGGTATGGCGATTTTCTCGTCATATTTACGTTCACAACTGTTACCTAGAATTGATCGTATTTGCTCTTAAATGGCAATGGCCACGAATCAATAATCTCAATCGCTTCGTAGTAGGAAATTTCAAAAGTTTTCTGATTCATTTTTTTAAATAAAAAAGGTTGAATCGCCGGGAACTTAATTATTTTTTTATGGAACGCGTGGAAAGTTTTCTCTCCAAGAACACCACCTAAAATCGTACTGGCTGTGGTGTAACTTTGAGGACTAAATAAACGACGCTGCCCGGTTGTGGATTGCACTTTAGAAACAGAACCTGAATTAATAAATTTAATTTCTTTCATTTTCTGCTCAAGCGATAAGGCCATGGCCTCTTTACCGTTATCTTCAAACGCAGCGGTACTTAATGTACGACGAATATCACTTAACGTATCTGTTTTACGTTTTGGGTTTACCATTTTCGTCATGAAATAAGTCAACATTTCAAGCCAAATCAATTTAAGAAAATTCTTTTTCAAATCCACGATGGTCTCAGTATAAACGTCCGTTTTATATAAAATATACTGGGCAGCCACACGAGCAATATGATTCACAGTTAAACGACTCACAACTCCTAATTCTAGCTCAGGGATATAGAATGAAGCATTGTTTTTCAAATCTTGTTTGACCTTACGACGAAGCACGGGATTTAATTTTTTAATCGCCTTTTCAAATTGCGGATCTTGACTGGTATAAACACTTAAATTTTGATTGTCTAATTTCAAATGAATTGAATTGCAAACTAGATTAATAAAGCGATCGACGTGATCAGTAATATCAATTTCATCGACCTCAATACTTTTATCAAAGCCACTCTCTAAAAATAAAAGATAATCTTGCCACTTGACCCAAGGAACTACCGTCATCAAGGCCCAGCGATTATCATTTAAATCCAAAAAATCTGACGTTTTCTTGGACGGACTATCGGATTTATTTTTCTGTAAAGTTTTAAAATAAAGAGCATCGGGACTTTGATAAATACTTTGTACAGCTAAACGTTTATTAAGCTTTTTGAGCTCCGTTGGTAAATGTTTTTTCGCTAAGTGAAAATCACCTACTTGAGTTAAAACAGTTTTATTTTTATGCTGAGCCTGAATGTTACAAATGACTTGAGCAAAATGACGATCGCGTGATTTCAAAGTCGCTTTCGATCCATAAATATTCATTCCATAAACCGGAACATGGTGTGATATCGCCCACTTCATCAAAGCCCGTGTATGCTCCCAAGGAAAACCCCAGTTTTTAGACCACTCAATACTCTTTAAAAAATCTTGCTCTGAAATATCTCCAGCCAAATAAGCATCGATGTAATGCTGATCCTGAGACCCGAAACATTCTAAAGCCAAAACGATATTATCCCCACCCATTTTACGACAAATTCTAAGTAAAGAACGAGCTGACTGAGGCTGAGCATGGAAGTCGCCGACCAACACGATATCGCTCTTTTGAACGTCTTTAAAAAACACGTTCGAAGTGACATACTTGTAAGAAGCTCTTTTTAACTCGTCTTCGTACTGTTTCGTGTAGTTTTTAAGCTCTTTTGAAGTGCTCCCGAGAATAGATTCGACCTGACTACGTATTTTTTTATAGTAGTTCAAACGGACAGTTAAAATGTCATTTTCTGATCGAGTACTCGTTGTCATTTAATTATCATATAAACATATGACGCTAAAAACAAATCTTGATTTTAACTCATAAAAGAAAAACCATAGAAGTATGAAAAACAAATCAAATCTTCTTATCGTTTCCCTTCTTATTACTATGGGTCTATTTATCTACTTAACGGTACATCACTATGCCGTCCAGTTAGGAATGAATGGTCCGGGTCTTTGTAACGTTAATGCAGCTTTAAATTGCGATGCGGCTGCAGTCAGTTCATACTCCGAAATTTTCAAAATTCCAATTGCAGTCCTTGGTCTATGTTTCAACTTCATGATGTTTGCCATCGTGTTGTTTAAAAAACTAGGCTGGTCAGATGATAGCGATACACAAAATGGTTTCGTCAGAACAATGTTCCTTTTGGCTTCAATCGCTTCATTAGTTTTAGGCTTAATTTCTATCTTCCAAATTCACGTCGTTTGTCCATTCTGTTTAGGGACGTACCTTTTCACATTCATTAATACATACTTAGCTTGGTCTGTTTTTAGCCCTGCTGATTTCGGTGCAGGTATGTTTACTCGCCAAGGCAACATCTACTCAGGTATCGCTATTCTAGTTTTAGCTTGGTTTGTTTCAGGCGCGATCCAAGATAATTACGGTTTAAACGAAATGAAAAAGATTGCTCCTGAAAAAGTAGCCATCTGGCAAAATTCTCAAAACGTAGTGAATTTCTCAGATACAGGTTTAGTTCAAAATCCTGAAGCTAAAATCACTTTGGTTGAATTTGCTGACTTTAAATGTTCTCACTGTAAAACGGCTTCAACGTCTTTACACAACTACATGCAAGGTCACCCCGAAGTTAAATTTGTCTTTAAGTCATTCCCATTAGACGGAACTTGTAACTCGCTTATTTCACAATCAGGAGATGGATCTCGTTGTAAAATGGCGACGTGGGCCCTGTGCGCAGAACAAACAGCGAAAAAAGGTTGGGATGTTCAAAAGTATTACTTCGACCATCAAGAAAGCTTATTCTCAGTGTCTGATATGAAAGATACAAACATGGCTTTAGCAAAATCATTAAACTTAAACTATGATGATGTAGAAAAATGTTCTGAATCAGTTGATACCTATGAAACATTGAAAAAAATGGTGGCCGAAGCTAAAGAAGCAAAAGTTGAAGGAACTCCAAGTATCTTCTTAAACGGAAAAAAATTAGACTACGGGCACTTCCCTGCTGTTCTTAAAGCTGCTGTAGAAACAATTAAGTAATTATTTTTTTAAAGATACTTTGCGAAGACGTCGGTCACTTGATCGACGCCTGTTTCAAGCACAACCAGAATCGTACGCGACAATCCATTAAATACATCTAGTACTAATGCACTGATCGACACAATTAACAAAGATAACCAAACTGATCTTATCACATAATGAGTTGAACGACTGTCTTTCAAACGCAGATCATTGTAAGCCAGCTCTACTTTTTCCAACATCAATTTCAATTCTTCTGAATGTTTATTAAATTTTTCTTTTAACTCTTGCTGCTTAGAACGAGTTAAAGAAGATAAATCAGAAAACTTACGATTAGATTCGATGGCCAGAATAAGATCAATCGCATGATTAATATAACGTTCAGCTTTTAACTTGAAGTTAGGATAAACAAAATCTTTTTCAGAAAACTGTTTTAACACATGAATCGCTTTATTGAATTCATTAGCTGAAACTAAACTCATCACTTCTCCACGAATAGCTTTAATATCCGTCCAATGAGTAGGTTGTTTATTCGATTTTTTATTGAGTTTATGAGCTGCCGACATGCCTTCCTTATCGGAGACAACAGGACGGTTCTGAAGTGAAAAATCACTTCTAGACTTGAATTATTGATCACCCTGTTCACAAAATTAAATATGACAAAACAACCTCGCACCTCAACTAGACTATGGTCGACCCTACTTCTTATCGTCCTGACGCTTCCTCTGACGGCCCAGGCCACCACCATTACGGTCAAAAAGGTCAAAGGTAACTCAGCCGTTATCGAAATGAGTTCACCTCTGGAGGCTGGCAAAAGCTATTCACTAGAAAGTGATTCACTCACATTACAAACTGACTATTCTAATCAATTCAAATCTCGTTTTAATTCAGTCAGCTTAGGTTTAGATGTCAGCATGATCAGCGGAAACAAAGTGGTCGACAATGTCGCCGCCTTCAAAATGCGTTACGGCTGGAATCATAGATCTTTTGAATTTGGCCCGATCGTAAATATCGAAGTTTACGATAAAGGTTTCGGCACAAACACAGATTATTTATTAGGTGGATATTTCGATTACAACTATCTAGAAAACAAAGCACCTCGCGATTTAATCTACGGCCCCACAGCGCAGTTGCTATTAGGTAACCGCAGCTTCGATACTGGTGGCAGTTCTCAACTCACCCAAGCCCAAGTCGGCGGATTCTTAACTTGGTTCATCAATGAATCTCCGGTCGCTTTAAAAACTGAAGCCACTTATTTGTATCGTCGAGTGAATAGTTCAGCATCCGAAACAAGCTTAAGTGGGCTTACGACTCAAATTTATTTAATGTACTACTTCTAAAAATAAAAAAGCCGGAATTTCTTCCGGCTTTTTTTTAAACTCAATTTTTAAATTTAAGTTCTAACTGAGATTACCAGTTGATTTGATCAACTTTGTAACCAGCTTTTTCGATAGCACCTTTGTACATACCTTTAACGAATTCTTTAGCTTGGTCAGGTTTTAAACCTAACGCTGTAGCTGAACGATTTGTTAATTCACGTGCACCAGAAGCATCACCGTTTTGGAAGTTTTTGAAAGCTGCTAAAGCTTCATTGAACTTAACACCGAAAACAGTTTTGAACGTTTTGTCCATATCACCTTCAGTTACTTTTCCACGCTCAGCACCCATTACAGCCCAAGAGTTTAAAGCTGAAGCTACTGCAACTGCTTTAGCATTTGATAAACCGTATTGTTTAACTAACTTGTCAGCACCAGCTTTGATTAACTTTTTGTTGATATCAGAGTTGATAGCTTTAGAGTTAACATCAGTTGCTTTAGAAGCGTCTTTATTGTTGATCGCTTGACCGTAGTTAGAAGCACCTTGGTTTGCAGAGTATAATACTCCGTTTTTACCAAACCAGTATGTTTTACCAGAAACGTTTTCCCAGTATAAACCAGTTGTACCAACGCCGATAGAAGTTCCACCTACGTAACCAGCGAATTGGCTGATGTCTGCGTAATATTGGAATTGACCTAAGTCATTGTAAACGGCTGCACGACCTTGATTGTCAAAAGTAACATACCACATGTCATCAGAACCGTAACCAGATTGGTTGTAAGCTGGATCTGAAGATACAGTAATACGTTGTCCTGTTTTAACTGAGAAAGTACAACCTGGTGTAGGTTGAGTTGTTTTACAAACATCTCCGTAAACAGTTTCATACGGATAGTATACCGTTTCGCCACCAGAACCGCCACCAGAGTAACCGCCTCCGCCGCCGCCAGTACAAGAAGTTAAAGCTGCTACAGCTGCTAACACAGTAGCTGCCTTTAAGATATTTTTCGTAACTAGTTTCATAATTCCCCCATTTTGGTTTAAAAAGATCACCTTTATTGTATGTTGGGGGTTATTGCAAAACTGGTGACAACTTTTGTGACACCAGTTTCTATAGAATTAATATAAATTTTGCCTTAATACCAATCAAAAAGCTTCAAGATTTAATAAACCAGTTTAAATCTAAGCATTTGGTCACCACAATCGTAGTCCATATTGTACCCGCCGTTTATGTAAACTGGGGCATCAGTGGCTTTACAACCCTGCGGAGAACTTAAGCGAAGACGTGCCGGAGCGACCATTTTATAATTCTTACCGTTACCTATTTTCGTTGGAATTAAAAATCTTACACCCTTCGATAATCCGCTTCCTTCAGTAGTGAACAATGCCGGGATCTTATCTTTACCGTTTTTCGATGTGATCGAAACCGGGAACTGAAGATCGACGATCAAATCATCACCGAAGAACGTGTACTTATTTAAACTTGATCTCGCAATCGAGCTATCAATTAAGTCATGGTATTCAATTTCCGTATTCGTAATCAAGAAGACACCTTTTTTTGTCGCACTCGAGTAAGCGGCACGAACTCTTAAAGGAGCATCATATAAACTGCGATCATCAGACAACATCGCATCTGTTAATGAATTCGTTTTATAATCCACCATCGTTACACGTTGTTTTTGGTGAGCATCAAAACCAAACCAGAAAGTTCCCAAGAACTCATCTGACGTTTGAGATAAGCTCACTGATTTATCTTTCTTCGTATCAACTAAGTTACGGTAGTTCATTGTTGAGCTCATCGCTAAAGCTGTTTTCTTCTCAGATAACTTGCCAGCTGTTACCCAACCAATTGAGAAATTGTTTAAATAAGATGGTTTTGTCTCTGTTCCCAAATTCTTCGCTAATAAAACAGGAATGATACCTTGTTTTACGTTTTCAATACGAGGCTGCAAGATATCTACGATCTTGTCACCGCCGATACCTTCAACAGTAGCTAATTTGAAATTCTCGTCTAAGTAATAGAAACGGATATCGTCTGAACCTAATTTTGGAGTCTCATCCTGATTAGTTGACCATAAATCTGTCACGTCATATTTCTTGATCACGTTCTTACCTAAAGCAATCCACGCTGGACGTAATTCTTTTCCTACTTTCATCCACGTGTAATCTAAAGAGATCAAGGCGCGGTTATCATAGAAAGCCGCATGTTTCTTTAGCTTCATGTTAGCATCGAAAATATAGAAATGCATCGTGTAGTCACCCAAGTTGAACATACCACCCGCATCTTTAAATTCTTGAAGACCTAAAACATACTCAGATTTTCCATCTCCATCGATATCAATACGGATACGACTGTACGGTTGAGTCTTCTTAATGTTCTCCCCGAATTTAACTTCAGTTGGAGCCGTGATATTGTATTTTCCATTTTCATATTTCATTAATGAAATTGAAAAGCTTTCTTCGTTTTGAACTAAAGCAAAATAATCACGAGCATCTTGGTTGTTATCGTAAATTTCGTCGATAATGAATTTCTTCATGCCACGCTCTAATTTACCATTCACCGGAATCGCAGTAACACCATTAGCTTTATAGTCTTTCGTGATTTCTACAGCTACTTCCGCTCTCATGTCGAACGTGCGATGTAATTTACCATCTACTAAAACTTGAACTGTGAATAACAAATCACTTGGTAACTGAGAATCGGCTGGACTAGCCGTATCTGTGATTCTTAAATCAACACCAACCATTTTTTCTTCTTGGCTAGCGAAGTTGTTATTATCTGCCCCTGCTGCTGAAGTTAATTGAACATTTTCAATCGTAGGCAAGATGCTCATTTTTTCTTTATGAGCCACTTTCACGTCAATTTTTTGACCAGTGATCGGAGACCAGAAGTTTTTAATCGGGAAATCAAAATGCAATTTATCAGTTGCGCGATCCCATTTAATTGTTTGAACTTCTTTGTTAGCATTTAATACCAACGGTTGAGCTTTCACATTCATACTGTTTGTCATATCCATTAATCCAGATAAAACATACTTCGTGTACGGCTCATATGAATTCGTAGCAACACCTGCCGTTTGAATCGGACCTACTAAGGCTGGTAAAGCCGCAGGAACTGGACGAGCTCCTAAAATTAAACGAGGGTAAATTTCTTCTGATTTAATTCCACGAGATAACATTTCCGCCACAACACCCGCTACGAACGGAGACGCTTGTGAAGTTCCGGATAAGATATCTACACCGATGAAACCTGGTAAACGAACCGAACGTGTGTACGCTGGGATCGCCGAAACAATTGAAGTTCCCGGAGCTGCGATATCTACGCCGTATCCATAGTTCGAGAATGAAGCGATCGATCCATCTGGTCTATGAGCCGCCACACAAATAACGTTTTTATACTGACACGGACGAAGTAAAGCCGTCGTCGAGTCATTACCAGCTGCAGCTACGATAATGATTCCTTGTTTTTGCGCCTCTTCAATCGCCGCACGCATGATCTCTGTATCTTGACCTTGCGGCCATCCAATCGATAAGTTGATCACGTCAACTTTAGCATGAATCGCGTAGATAATTCCACGCGCAATCATTTCAGACAAATAGGGATCGGCACCGAAACCACCACGCACATCTTCACTTGGTGATAAATCGATACTGAACGGTTTGACGGGCTGATTCGGAGCCGCACCAATCACTTGAATCGGAACGATTTCAATATTTTTAGAAATAGAAGCGATCACGCCAGCAACATGAGTTCCGTGACCGATATCATCACCAAAACTAGGAGTCCCGATGACGTTTTGAGTTGTAGGGTCCGCTAAAATACTCCAGCCATGACAATCCATTGGATATTGATTTTTATCTGTATCAACGCCCTCCGCTTCAGTCGATAACATTTCTGTACATCCACCCTTACCATTAGCCGCTACACATTGTTCATACTTTTGAAGCGCTTCACATTCAGCTGGTTTATAAGCGATACGATCTTGTAAGAAACGATTATCCATATCCACGCCCGTATCAACTACGGCTACGCGAACTTTTTTACCTTTAGCTGGTGCCATCAAGTGAATGTCTTGACCTTTACGACCTTGCAAACGGTAAGTTTGTTTTGGATCTAAATCGAAGACCACGGTCGCTCCGGTATTTTTAATACCCCAAGATTCAGTGATCATTTTTTCGATACTCGAGCCAGACTCTTGTGCGTGACCGCTTGAGGCGATCACCGAGAAAGCTGCTGTTAGGCTTAAAACTTGAGTGAAAATATTTTTACTTAATTTTTTCATATATTCCTCTTTATCCTATTGGAAGTCAGCTTGAGTTCTGTCTAACTCAGTTGAGATGATTTTCGATTTCTCAGAAATCACATTAATTAAACCATTCGAATAAGGACGCTTCTTCTCAGGCTCACCTAATACGTTACTCATGTAAGTACCGATATCAGCGTTCTCGTCACCACTTCTGAAACCTGCGATTTCGATGTAGTACACGTAGTTCTCTTTACCTAAGTATTTTAATAAAGCGCTGAATGAAATTTTCTCTTCCAAGATAAATAACATTTCAGTCATCCATTTATTTTGATCACGTACAGAACCTTTTCCGTATTCACGAGATAACTTAATCAATTTTTTCAACCATGGCTCTAAACACTCGTACTCAGTTCCCTTCATACGCTCACTGTAGACTACGCCATCAGCTTGGTTCGCTGCACACGTTGCTAAGTAAATTGCTTTACCTTTATTGAAATCACCATCACCAATCATCGAGATCACTCCGTTATAAACGGCTTTATCTTCTAAACGGCGTTGATCTTTAATGTTTACGATCTTTCTTAACAAACGTCCGAAGAATGTTGGACGATCCAATTCTACGCCTTCAGTTGATGGTGTTACGATCAAGTCTTTCATTTTTTCGATACCAGAAGGCATCAATGATAAGTTTGAAGTTACACGGTAGAAATCGATTTTATCTAAGTTACGGAAAGTATTATCTGGAATTAATTCGCTTCCATCGTACTCAGTTCCTTTGATGTGTTCTTTGATCGAAGCTAAAATATCATCTAACTTCTTACGTTTAATACTCCATCCACCCCACATATGTTGAATCGTTGAAACTGTCGGTAAAGCACCTTCGCGGCCTTTTGTTACTTCAGATTCAGTTTTAACAATTCTCCACTCAGCACGACCGAATGGCATTTGCGTAGGATTTTGTGTCGCTTGATTTAAAGTCGGAGCAAAGCCTTTTAAGTAGCGAGCACTTAAAGCATCTATGTTTTCTAAACCTAAACCTAAAAGATCACGACCTTTTAAAGATCCTTTTCTGTTTGAAATGATCTCGATCGGTTGATTTACTACAGTTGAACCTTCCGGAGCATTGATCACTGGTTTTTGGATCGTTAATAAATGTTCTTCATTCAATTGAGTCGCACGGTACCATAAGATCTTTGTTTTGATCGTTTTCGTATTTAACTTATGATCAATCGAGAATCTTTGGAATGGGAAGTACGCAAACAACTGATCCGTACTTGATTGACGAATCAATCCACGTAAAGCCGAAGCGGCCTGTCTTCCAAATTTCTTTTGTTGATCATACTTTTTCTTAAGTTCTTCATCAGCAGTTAAATCTAAGCCGCCTTCTTCACCAGATTTATCACCTTTAGAAACGAATTCACCATTGAAGTTCAAGATGAATGCATCTGTGTGTAAATCTGTATTGACTGTTTCCGCTTTGATCTTCATTAAGTTAATAAAGTAGTTCACGTCGAAAGCTAAACTGAACGCACGTGTGTTTTGGTTACGAACGAATACTTGTAAACCGTCATCTGTTTTAGTGATTTGAATTTGACGAAGCAATACTTTTGCTCCACCAGCTGTTAAACCAATTGATGGACTGATGGGACCTGCATAGAAACCAATTAAGCTTTCTAAACCAACGCTGGCTCCCGCTTGAGCCGCCGCACCGATAGAATCAGAAATTAAAAGAACCTCTCCTGTTTTTAATTCCGCCATGAAATCAACAAAGCCATCTTTAGCTGGAGTTGTTTCTGTTTTATCTGCGAATTTATCATCAGATAAAAGCTTGCTTAATTTTCCTAATTTAGACTTAACATTCAACTCAGTCCAAGGAACTGAATTTGATTCTTTGATCGAAGTTAAAGGACGTACGTGGGTAAAATCACGCGTGTAAGCAACGTTTCCACCTAATTGAATTCCGTAACCACCGACTTCATTCATCACATGCATCAAACCAACACTTGCTGATACGGCTACGTTGTCAACTAACTGAATCGGCGCTGTACTTCCGTAAAAAGTACCTGTTGTGATTGTACGAGATGAATTCATGCCTAAACCAAAGTTCATTCCCGAGAAATGTCCAATCGGACGAACACCTTGAGGACCAACTTCAACACCACGAACTTTTTGCCCTAATGATATCTCATACTTTGAATGAATCAATTTTTCTAATTCAGAAACAGCTACACCTACTGCTGATGAAAGACCTTTAACCTTCATGTAGCGAGCAAAGTCACCTGATTCAAACGGAGATTGACGATCACCATTTGAGAAACGTTGTGGGTATCCTGGAATTGTTTCAACAACAACTTTACCTTTTTTAACGTAACCGTCAGCTGAATCATATTTTAAAGAAGGAATACGAGCTGAAAAAATTCCACGATCTGATTTATTAAAGAAGCTATCAACGAAATCTTTAGCACGTGACATCGCAATCGCTTTGACGATTTGACGAGTTCCTACCGGATACTCACTGGCCGCAACGATTTCATCCCAGTCAGCATCTGTTAAATTAGCAACGATACGAGTTGCCCATTGAACATCACTTGATCCTGTTTCATCAAAATATTGATCAAAACCGTAATTGATATTAGCCCAACCATCGCGAACTTCTACCGCTTGAGTCGATACACGATTTAAACTTTCGCCAAAATCTCCAACAACGAATGGAACTAACAATCCGCGGAAAGCACGTGATGTCGAAAAGTATGGTAATGATCCCGCACTTGCTGGCGTTAAACCGTCAAATAAACTTGGTACTTCAGCGTTCATTTTTTCTAAGTAGATACCATGAACATAAAGACCTGTTTCACCTGCGTGCGAAAGGTATTCTTTTTTATTTGTATCAGTTAGGAAAGGGCTGATCGACAAACAGTCCACTGATAATTCACTTGGACCGTTTTCACAAAACGCTGTATTGATGAAAGTCTCTTTAGCTTCTTTAGAAGAAAAGTTCACTTTAATCTTAGGGTAATATTTAGGAGACTCTTGGTAGTATCCCATTTTACGTAATAAAGCGGCTTTAAATAAACTTGAATTCACTTGTTGTCCAAGTGTAAGGACATACTTTTCATTGGCTTCAGTTTTAATAACAACTGAGTAAATACCTAACTCACGATTCGCACCAATATAATTGTCGAACTCAACGCCGGTTTCAGATTTTGGCATCTTTGCGTGTAATGCCGCATCGATCGCTGGGTACTTTTTGTTTTGCCAATATTTGTTTTCAACTGGATTAACTTTTGACAATGACCCGGGGTCCTGTTGATACATTTGAGACATATCCGCGAAACTCAAGTTTTTACCGTTAAGGCGTAAATCACTTGGTGGTTTAGTGAATGTATTTAATGGGATGCGAACTACACCTCCCGCTGCAAGCGCAACGTTAGCGAATAAAAATGCAGCCATAAATCTCATAATGAAACAGTTTTGTGTTTTCATATATTTTCCTCGTTACTTTAAGTAAATGCTAAGGTCATACCAACATTGTTAAACGGCAACGAATCTAGACTAGATTCACTTCTCAGATTGAGACAATTGACCACTCCATATATTAGACTTAAAATAGACAAGTAACACATACAAAGGACGTAATATGAATATCAACACGATTCAGAAATGTTTTCTCTTCATAGCTATTTTATTTACCGCAAGTTTCTCTCAAGCTCAGCGCGGAACAAAAGATTTTACCTACACCATTCAACCCCTATTAGGTTTTGAAACAGTTTACCGCTCAACCCCTCGCCCACACACAGTCACTCAAACGATGTACGGTGTACGCTTAACTGGTGGGGTTGATCTTCTTTCAGGAGAAATCGAGTACACGCAAAGTACAGGCTCTGAAACATTCCAAACGGCTCCAGAAAAAATTACTTCAACAGATGAAAAACTAAAAGTCGGTGCCCGTTCACTTTTTAGATTAAGTGATATCTTTAATATGTCAGTGCGCCTTGGTGGTCAGGCCAAGAAAACAAAAGAAGAGACAACCAATGCCGGTGTCACAACAACCGAAGAAAAACCCATCGAATATTCTCCATACCTAGGAGCCGCTTTCGGATTACATATCGGCAAAATGAACGTGAGCGTAGGTACAACGGTGGTCATTAAAGATGTTAATGACATGGAAAAAAACGAAGTCCAAAACGTGGTAGCCGTAGGTTTCGGAATCTAAGTAACCATAAGATCTAACATAAAAGATTAGAAAAAAATACAGACTAGCCAGACAGGCAGTCTGTAATACGGAGTATAAGCTGCTTTTGTCTAGATTCCTTGCTGGTAAAGGGTTTTAACTACCCTTTCACTCACCAATTCATTAGTATAAATTATGTTTCAAAATAAATTCAAAAATCTCATATTCTTTATCGCATTAACCCTAGTCGCTCAGAAATCACATGCTTTATTTGTGATTACTCCCAGCGTAGGTTACAAAATGCAATCGGCAAAAATCACAGATAACTCTGACGTAGAATCAGAACTCAAAGCTTCAAACCCAGTATTCGGCTTAAAGCTAGGCATCATGTCATTATCAGGCGTAAGCTTTGATATCGCCGGTTCATACGTCGCAGGCAAAGCCAAGGTCACAACAGCTGGCGTAGAAACTGAAAACGATATGACAGACCAGTCAGTAGCCGCCCAGTTAGGTATCAGCACAAACACTTTCAAAATCTACTTAGGCTATTTATTAATGAACGAAGCCAAAGTAAAAGAAACATCAACAGATGTAACATTAAAAGGTTCAGGCTACCAAGCCGGCGTAGCCTTACACTTAACAGGCTCACTGTCATTAGCGATCCAATACCAAATCGATCAATACAACAAAGTAAAAATCGACGCCCTAAGCTCATCATTTGAAGAAGTCAGCACCTACTACAAAAAAATCGATGCCCAAAGCACATCAGCCCACCTAACTTACAGCTTTTAATCCGAAAAGCTTTTCTCTCACAGTCCCAAAAGCTTTTTCAGTCGTAAAAAGAAATCCAGAATTCCAACGGAATTCTGGATTCAGCAACGAACCACAATTTTATAAATAAGTTAATCATCTAGAGGCGCTAGCCAAGCAGAACAAAAAAAAGGGAAGTCTTCCGACCTCCCTTTCCACATTTCAATTTATAATCAAAGAAATTACGGAGCCGCAATCACAGCACTAACAGCTGCATCCGCTTGAACATTCCCCGCACCATACTCATTATTCAAGTTAGGTCCCAAAGGCATCGCCGTCGCTTTCAAGATCGCTCTTAAAGCTGCTGGTGCAATAGATTTACCCGCATGTGAGTTCTTGTAAGCCGAGATAGCTAATGCCGCTACACCCGCTACATGCGGAGTAGCCATCGATGTCCCGTTAAAGAACGCATAATCCGTTTTTAACGTTAACATTTCAGTCGCCACTTCCGTTTTAAGATTTAAAGCATCTACGATTTTTAAACCTTCAGCTTGTTCGATCATTGAAGCTGGGAAGTTAATATCGGCTTCACCTTCAGCTACTAATGTTGCGTTAATTAAACCAGCAGCATTGTTATAAACAACTGCACCGATCGCACCTGCCGCTATTGCATTCTTGATTTTTTCTCCGAATGTAATGTCACCGCGGCTGATTAAAGCAATTTTACCTTTAGTATCTGCAGGGAAATCTGTTGGCTTACCTAAGCCAGCGTTAACAAAAACACCAGTGACTAGCTGGTTGATATCTGCAGATCCCGCAAACTTAGTGCTTTTCACGTGAGTTTTTACGCCGCTGATAATGATATCAACTGAAGATTCACGACCACTACCCATTGGAATAGATGATAATACATCTGAACCTGGAGCAACGATGGCTAATTCAGGTCCCCATTGAGAGAATTCTGATTTAACTAATTGAGAATCGATAGCACCAACCGCGAATACACCTGAGAACGCAGCTGGGTAACTTACTCCCGGAGTTGTAATCACGCCGTCAGCACCTTTAACAGCGCCGTTACCAGAAGCGGCAACAACAAAAATTCCAGCTTTTTCAGCTGCTTGAACTGCAAGTTTTTGCGCACTTGATGGATTCGATCCACCTAATGACATCGTGATCACATCCACTTTTTCTTGAATACCCCAGTTGATACCATCAGCAACTGAAACTGAACTACAACCTTGAGCATCACACACTTTACCCATCAACAATTTAGCTTGAGGAGCAACACCTGTGAAACCAGTTGTTTCATTATAAAGTCCCGCAACTGTACCAGAAACGTGAGTTCCATGACCTTCTTCGTCTGTGATATCGTTGTCAGTCCCAAACCATCCTGTAAAGTTTAAA
>CAZXZW010000042.1:0-19580 GCA_964645745.1 uncultured Bdellovibrio sp. | reverse complement strand
CGCATATAAAGCCAATACACATATATATCGTAACATAATATAACTTATCGGATAAGTTGAACAGCTGTTTAACTTCGAAGACTCATTTATGGGATTTACTTAAAGAGTCCGGATAAATTACTTTAATTCAGTTAACCAGTTCAGTTTATCTTCGCGATGGCCGTATTGAACGCCGACTAATTCATCGTAGATCTTTTGCGATAATTCGCCTTTTTGACCATCTTTTGATAAGTTAATCTTCCAATCTTGACCCGCTAATTCACCAATCGGAGTAATAACGGCCGCTGTTCCAGTTCCAAAGGCTTCTTTTAAAGTTCCTTTTTGGAAACCTTCGCGAACTTCAGATAGTTTTAATTTTCTTTCTACGATAGGCAAATTCCACGATTTTAAAAGTTCGACAATACTGTCACGAACTCCGCCGTTTAAAATTGTTCCATCTAAAGATGGAGTCACAATTTCATTTTCAAAAACAAAGAACACATTCATGGTTCCAACTTCTTCGATATATTCACGTGAATAATCTAACCAGAGAACTTGCGAGTAACCTTTTTTCTTTGCCGCCAAAGCGGCTTTTAAACTTGAAGCATAGTTGGCAGCTGCTTTAGTAGCGCCTAATCCGCCCGGCGCCGCACGAAGATATTCTGTTTCAACCCAGATATTAATCGCTGAAGAGCCTTCCGAATAGTATGAAGAAACCGGCGATAAAATGGCGAAAAATAAAATTTCATCTGACGGTCTTACGCCTAAAAAGGCTTCGGTTCCAATCAGTGTTGGGCGAATATAAAGAGATCCTGGTTGTTTCGGAATCCAATCTTTATCTATTTTAACTAATTCTTTAATTCCATTAATAAACAAATCTTCCGGTGGAGCTTGCATACAAAGACGTTCTGCTCCAACGCACATTCTTTTCCAATTGAACTCGGGACGGAATAAAACGATTTTTCCATTTTCTTGTTTGAAAACTTTCATACCTTCGAACAAGGCTTGTCCGTAATGAAGAACACTAGCTCCTGGATCTAATTCAAAGGATTTATAAGGACCCACATGAGCGTCGTGCCAGCCTTGCTTGCTGTTGTATTTAGCGGTGAACATATGATCGGTAAAATACTTACCAAAACCTAACGTACTGGCATCAGGTTTTGTCTTAAACTGCGTGTTTTTTTCGATGGTAATTTTCATGGGAAGATAAAAGCATAATTCATTCGAAAAAACGAGTAATTTAACCTCTTCCCGTCTGAAAAAATTAAAAAAGTGGCCGTCTTTTGATCAATTTTAGCTCACCTCAAAATTATGCGCTCGCACGATTGCGGCGCCATTACTTTTTTAGTCACTTCATCAACTGATCCCAAAGCAAAGCTGGGAACTAGCTTACTGATTCCATTGTAAATACATCGTGTTTATTTTATTAGTTACAGGATCACGCAGAGCCTTAAGCTTAACCCCATTAAAAGTACCTCGAATAAAAATAGCTTTTGAAGAAGCGGATTGTCCTTCTTCGATTCCGAATTTTGCCATATAATTTTTCGCAGCTAATATTTCTCTGTCCGTCCAAGAAGCTGGGAAGAGAGTTTTTCCATAAAATTCTTTTCCGGTAACAGGATCAAGGTGATAGTACCCGTCCCCGCCTTTCGCAGCATTTTTAATAGCGTCACGTGCTTTTTTAGTTAAAGCTTCTTTAGGTAAAATTAAATGCGTTACGCCATTATCTAAAGTTTTAAACTCAACCATAGCTGCAGTTTCAGCATCCAATGTACTAACAAAAGTTCTAGCTTCTGACTCAAGATGAAGTCCGCCATTAAGCTTTCCTTCGACGTTGTAGTTACCTTTAGCATGATTCAAAAGATCATCATTTTTATTTTTTTCAGCAATCATTTTTTCTGCGGTTAATGCACCAGGTTTTCTCGTTGGTGTTCCATCTTTAAGTAACAAGTTAACTTCATCATCAGAAAAACCTACATCTAAAAGCTCACGAGTTTCTTTAACATTATCTGTTTGCGAAATTCCTTTTTGTTCCAAATTGTACATCGTTTTAAGCTGATCTTCAGAAACTTCTCGGCCTAGTTTTTGTTGCATGACCGTAGAATACTTTTTTAATTCAGAAGCTCGCTTGGCATCATTCATCATTGTCGTTGCAACTTTTCCACCTTTACCTACGACAAATCCACCACCTGCAAAAACGGCGTTTTCTTTTACTATATCGACTGCGTCCTTACTAAGTTGATCTGTTTGCGCTTTAGCAGCTCGTTTTAATTCAGTTTTGTCAGCACGCTTTTCCTCTTGTCCGCGCGAATAGTGATTTCCTAAACCAGCCAATTTTGCATCACCTTCAAGTTGCCCGGCCATGCGATAACGATACTCAGCAGCTAAAGCAATACCAAATGTTGTGCCCACTGCAAAACTAGCCACCTGACCACCAGCTGGTACAGCCGACATAAGACCACCACCGAACTTAACGTAACTAGGTAACTCTAGATTTTTTTCTTTAGCTGCATATTGTAATGGTAAGCACATCGACCCCATGAGTTTTGGATTTTTAGCAATGGTATCATAAATAACTGTGGGCGAAGAATAAAGTAAAGTCTTTCCGATATCGGCTAAACCCTCTACACCGCGATCACCCCATAAGTTTTTGGTTGTTTGATATTTTTTAATGAAATTTTTAGAGTAATCTTTTGTATCTTGAATTTTTTCTTTTAACGAAGATTTGATCATCGCCATAACTTGAGCTTTACTCAAACTGCTCAGTCCTACTTTTCGGTATTTATCAAAGTCTTTAGATTGTAATAAGAAGCCAACTTCCCCTTTTTCAGCGTTAGAAATCATTTTATTATAACGTTGCTGTTGAGCTTGCGATCTTGCCATCTCTTTCAATTGAGGATTTTGCGGCTTCGACTTTGAGCTAAGTTGAATTTGTTTCATGGCTTTGCTGAATTCTTTTGGATCCAGAGGTTGAATCGGTTTATTCAAATCCTCAGGAGGAATGTATCCTCCATCTTTTAAATAAGGTAAAAGCCTAGTGTAGACATCATCGACAGAAAGTTTCTGACTCTTCCCACGTTTTTTATAAGCTTCAATTTCTTGAGCACCTACTTTTCCCAGACGTGTTATTTCATCATCGCTCAATTGCTGGCGATTTTGCCAATCAGGACCTTGAAACATGATATCGCCTTGACGACCAACCATGTCTCTTAATCTTGAATCTTTATATTGAGTCAAATCCTCTTCTTCGGAGAAATCAAAACGCTGACTATAATAGACGTAATTTCTCAAAGCATTTTCACGATTTCCCGCCATCAATGTAAGATGTAATTTTTCGGCCGTCAGTTTCTTCTCATTAACGCCCATGACAAAACCAAATTTATCACGAATGTGATTTCTCACTTCGCTACCGGCAAATCCTTTTACCTTAACTAAAGATTTCTCCTGAATAGCTACTTCTTTTTTTATGAGTTCTTGTTGAGATTTTTTCCACTTTTTTTCTTTTTCCATAGCTGCCGATTTCTCTTTGATCGTTTTGCCTGGATAATCAAAAATATTTTTAACGTTGTTACGCTCGCGCCAAGCCATAGCTTCACGTTCGGCGGAAGATTTTCCGGCGTACTTGGCATTGTAATCATTAAAAGCTTTCTGAAGTGATTTATAACTTTCTAACTGTTTAGGTGTCACCACTTGACCTGGCTTGATACTGGTACAACTATTCGCAAAAGAAGTTGTATTCATTTCTTTAAAAGATTTAACTTGAGTTTCATCTGGTTTTGTTTTTGCGATCGAGGCCGCGAAAGCATCACCGATGTTCATAACTTTTTTTTGCAATGCTGGATCAGAGCCAGCACAAGAGCCTAAAGACTCAGTGGCTGTCGTAACTTCTTCCATTTGTAATTGAAAGGCTTCATATTTTCTTGAAAAAGCAGCTTCATTATTATCGGCTACAAAAGGATACTTATTATTTAACTCCCACAATGCTTGATTCGCTTTGGCCGCGCTAGAATAAGTAGGATTCTTTTTGAAGCTAGCAACGATGGTATTAAATTCTTTTTCCATAGCCGCTGGCGCCTTCTGCGCATAAGCATAGGGGTTTAACGATAACGTCATCGTTAAGATCATGAGGATTACTTTTCGTAAAGATGTTTTATACTTCGCTAACTGCATGAATTCCTTCACCGTTTATCGGAATTTTGAAGCACAAAACTAACAAGACTTAGGTCTATTTCAAGTTAACCGGTTTAAGGTAATCACCAACTGATTCCTTAGGACGAATTTCTAAATATCGTCCTGTCGTTGAAATCGATTCATGACCTAAAGATCTTTGTACCACATGAACAGGAGCTCCGCCTTCAATGGCGTGTGTGGCGCTGGTGTGACGAAGCCAATGCGGAGATGGTTGAACATCCAGACCTGCCTTTTTCGCGGCAGCCTTTACGATTCGAAAAATCTGACTGTGATTTAACTTAGCTCTGGTGAAATCATTTAAACCAAAATCTACCCGGCGATCATTAGTAAATAAGTAATCATCAGAACTGAGCTCAATAACATAATCTAAAATGTCTTCTTTTAAATGCTCTGGAATATGAACTGATCGAACTTTTCGTCCTTTACCGATAACCAACATCACCATGCTTGATATTTCTTGATTTTGGGAGATTTGGAAGGAATTGACCTTTAATTGTGTCAGCTCATCCACTCGAATTCCAGTGAAGTAAAGAATCTTGAGAATTAAAGTATTACGCGGATTCTTTTCAATCTGAATCATACGCTCAATTTGATCCCTAGATAAAACCTTTGAATGAAGACGATCCGGAGTTTTTAGATTTTCTAAAGCCAAAGAAGGATTCTTTTCTAAATATCCAGTCTTCATGGCAAAAGAAAATAAAGACCTTAAAGCATTCT
This sequence comes from uncultured Bdellovibrio sp., assembly GCA_964645745.1. Classification (GTDB taxonomy): domain Bacteria; phylum Bdellovibrionota; class Bdellovibrionia; order Bdellovibrionales; family Bdellovibrionaceae; genus Pseudobdellovibrio. Next base: position 14,693 of record CAZXZW010000042.1, on the reverse strand, counting down.
TATAGGTATTTCGGGTCGAGTCCGAGAACTGTTTATAGCTTTTAAGGAATAAGACCAAATGTGTGATCTGGGTCGTTTTTAAATTCAGATGAGGGTAGAATTCATAGAATTCTTTCACCACCCGCTTGTAATAAATTTGTGTTTTAGGCCCCTTCTGATAGACCCAAGAAGCAATCAGGGCAATGTCTTCAGCGTTTTTAAACAAGACACCTTGAAGTGGTAAAAAGCTGTCGCGAGTTGATTCATCTTTTAATGAAATCAGCTCATTTTTCTTAGGTTTTTTATCGAACATTTTGTAAAATCCTTGATGTAATTTAATATTGTAAGTCAAATGCAAGAATAGTCATCTAATATTGCGTTTGACTGGTCTAGGTAAAATACTGAAAAATAGTGGAAGTTTTGGAAGAATTTGACATGATGATTTCATGAAAAAAGTTTCACTTAATACAATGAGTTTCCCCATCGTGATCAAAAGAGTGGTTGATGATTTGGTTTTATCAGTACCCGATCTCGGCGTTTTCAAAAACTTGCCAATCCCACGAGAAAAAATGACAGCTGAATCTACCAAATCTTCCAATGCTGCTTTATCAGATGAATTTAAACAGCAAATTATGAAGGAAATCGAAGAGCTTTGGCTGAAGACTGAAATCCATCGTAACGAAAAGAAATGGCAACCCTCACCGTCAACCTTCAAACAAAGTTTACAAGCCGGTGAAGAGGATTATTCATTGCCAGAATTTACGAAAAAATTAAATGATTTTATTTCCGTTTCAGAAAATACGATTCGACGAGAAATCGCTCGCGGAAGCATCCGATGTTACCAAACTGATGGTGGACATCGCCGCATTCCGGCTAGTGAATTATCAAATTATTTAGAGAGAATTAAGACGAGCGGAAAGAATCAGGAAATCTGATTCTTTTAAGAAGCTTTGTTGTTTCTAGAATTTTCCGTGTTAGTTTTAACGCGCACAAGATTACGTTTTAAATTTTGTTTGTAAAAATAAGCGCTCACAATAGTCGCCACGATAGCTCCAAACCCCATCCACGTAAAAATCTGACTGGGTTCAACTTTTTTGATGATTTGGGCGTAGCTCGGAAGACTTAAGACTAAAACGACTTGGAAAACTGTGATCTGCGCTAACTTCTTTTGGACTCTTTTTTCATTTTCAAAATGGCTCATTCATTCAATTTAAATGAATTCTTCCGGAAGCGAAATATTTTTTCAAGCTTCCGGACCTCATCTAGACTGTTACTCTTTAAGCACAGGTTTGATTTCTAGCGCCACTTTTTGTGAGTTACGAAGCACCACAATATTTGTTTTTACGTCAGGCTTGACCGTTTGAAGCGTGTAAACATAGTCGTAAATATTTTCGATCGGCGTCTTATCAAATTCGATGATAATATCTCCGCTCTTTAGTCCAGAAAGCTCTGCTGGAGAGCTTTTCGCGGTGCCAGAGATTTTTACACCTTTGACATTGTCTTGCGAGTAATCAGGAATTGTGCCTAAGAAAATACGGAAAGAACGACCTTCCAATTTACTTCCTTTATTTCCCTCAACGGATTGATACGTCAATTTTGTTTTCGTTTTTTGAAGTTCATCCGCGAATTCTTTTACTAATAAAATATTCTTAACTAAACCATCATAATTCAAAGTTTCCGGTTTATCATTCGGCGTATGGTAAGCCGTATGCGATCCGGTAAAGAACGAAATCGATGGGATTTTACCTAAGTACAACGCCATTGAATCCGTCGGAAGATAAGGATCCGAAGTGGTCGCGATATTCATTTTAGTCTTAACAGAAGCCTGTTCTGAAATCCCGGCCCATTCCGCAGCAGAACCTAGACCTTGAACAAAAATACGATCCGTAAAGCGACCGATCATATCCATGTTAAGACCTGCCATGAATGCTTCGTTTAATTCTTTTTTACTAAAGCCTTCTTTTTTCCATACTTTAACAAAATGATTTGAACCAAGAACTCCGATTTCTTCACCAGACCAAACGGCAAAAACTAATGGTCGATTCAAGCTTGCAGGATCTACCGAATAACTATGAGCAAGTTCCAACACGCCAGACACGCCAGAAGCATTATCGTCAGCTCCATAATGAATTTTACCTTTAAGATCTCCGGTAGCTAAAGATGATCCATCCAAGCCATAACCTAAATGATCTCCGTGAGCTCCGATGATAACAGCTTTCTCTTTTTTAGCTTTGGCATTTTCAGGCCACAATACAGCCAGTACGTTGCGGCCGGTTGATTTTTTCATTTTCAATTCAACTTCAGATGATAAGTACTGAGAATCAAATTTAAATCCGGCTTTAAAATCGTAAGTATCGAACGTTGATTTGATAGCTTTGTAATTTTTAAACTGATCCAACTTGGCTTGATCTAATAAAGAATCAAAAACTTTTGCCGAGATTTTTAAAACTGGTAAAGTAGATTCGGCTTGTGCACCTTCAAATTTCATCGGCGTGATTTTTTCATCAATGATAACTAAACCGAAGGCTCCCATTTTTTTAGCTACGGTAATTTTATGTTGCATACCCGAGAATAAAACTAATTCAGAATGCATCTTTAAATTTCTATTTTCAGGCGACGGACCGTTAGCTAACACAACAACCCATTTGCCTTTAACGTCTAGATCCTTATAAGAATCGAAACCAGCAAAGTCATTATGTGGCGGAGCTTGAATACCGAAGCCCGCAAAAACTAAAGGTGCTGATTGAAATTTTCCTGATTTAGAAAACGAAACCACTTGATAGTCTTCATCGATTTTAAGCTTTAAGTTCGCGCGACCACTCAGTTCTGCTGAATTTTTTTCTCCACGCTCTACCCCTGAATTGAATTCAAAAGTTTGAATAAAATCTTTTCCTACAGCCGGAGACAATCCCCACTTTTTGAAAAGGTCTGCGATTTTAGTTGTATATTCTTTTTCTTCCTCACTACCAGTTTGGCGACCTTTAAAGTCTTCAGATGCTAAGTAGCTTACGATCGCTTTTGTATCTTCTAATTTAATATCTGAAGCTAACATATCTAATTTAGATGATGTTTTCACTGGTGGAAGACCTAACAAAGTACGAGCTTGCTTGTCATCCCACTTGGCTGTGTAAATTTGGCTTTCACCTTTTTCGTTCTTATGGCTCCATGTTACGGTTTCACCATCTGGAGAGAAACTAGCTAGACCATCAAAACCTTCTGAGAACGTCACGCGAACTGGATTTCTTTTTCCTTCGCTATCAACAATGAATAATTCAAAGTTAGCAAAACCTAAGATACTGCTGGCGAAGATAATATAATCACCGCTTGGATGAAAAAACGGCGCCCATGACATCGCAGATAAATGTGTTACGGCTTTTTGATCTGACCCATCCGCATTCATGGTATAGATTTCAGCTTTCATACCGTCAGCTGTAAAACGTCTCCATGTGATTTTTTTACCGTCAGCGCTAAAGAATGGACCGCCGTCATAACCAGCTGAATCCGTTAACTGACGAACATTCGTTCCATCGGCATTCATGATATAGATTTCCATGAAGTAAGAAGAATCTTGAGCTAACTTCTTTTTATCGTCATCTGACAACTTCTTACCGTAAGCATTACGATTTGAAGCAAAGGCGATGTATTTACCGTCCGGAGAATAAGACCCTTCGGCATCATAGCCTGGCGTTTTTGTTAATTGTTTTATGTTCTTACCGTGAATATCTGAAGAAAAGATTTCAAACTTATCATCGAAGCTCCATGAATACTTACCTTTAACTGGCTTTTCCCGATCAGCATATTCTTCTTTAACTTTTTGTTTGAAGTCTTTATCCAAATGAGTTGAAGACCACATAACCGTTTTACCATTTGGATGAACCCAACCACAAGTTGTCTTGCCAGAACCTGTTGAAATTTTTTCTGTGGCCCCACTAGCGATATCTAAAAGATACATTTGATAAAAAGGATTTCCCGGTTCACGCTCAGATTGGAAAACCATTTTTTTACCATCAGCACTGTAATAACCTTCGCCCGATCTTGGTCCAACAAAAGTGATCTGTTTGCTATCCGTCATGATGGTATTTTTAACGTCCGTGATTTTCTTACTTAGATCCACGGTTTGATTTTCCGCGTAGACGAAATAAGATAAAGCCATTAAACTAATTAAGATGAATCTTGATAACATATGTCCTCATTTTTTAAAAAATTGCGGTGGTTGCGCCCATTGGAATATCGACTACAACGCCGAGGTCCAGCTTAAAAAAGATCACCTAAAAAGCAAGCTAAATTCGGCTATTGAGATTCGTGTTAAATTTCCTTCAACTTCTCGCGTAAGAACTCGTTTTGATTTCACAATTGCTGACGAAAAAATGGGTCTTTACAGTAAGAACCGCGAGCTGATCGATCTCAACAGCTGCAACGTTCTTCATCCAGAACTTGAAAAGGCTTATCAATTTTTGCGTGATTTTCTCGCAAAAAATTCATTTAACGTCACTAAAGGATCTCTTCGTGTTCGCATCAATCCAGCTCTGGATAAATGGGGATTATGGATCGATTTTTCGAATGTCGACATCAAAAGATTACTAGAAGAAAAATCGCTTTTGGCACGTTTATCTGAAAAGTTTATTATAGAAATCGGACAAAAAAAGAAACGATTGGACCTGACTTCTCTAGGAAAAGATCAATTAAAACTGATGGATCCAAAACCAGAAAACTGGTTTACGACTTTATCTGAAGAATTATTATGTTCTATTTCGAGCTTCACTCAGCCAGCTCCTGAAACTGCAGATCTCTTAACGACAGAAATTCTTAAATGGATCGGTAACGTCAAACCAGAAAGAGTCATCGAATACGGTTGCGGAATAGGTCAATACAGCCTCCCGGTTCTGAAATTGGGAATTCACTTAGATGTATTTGAAAATGATCTAATCGCCTTAGATTACTTGAAAATCAATACTCAAAAATACAATTCGAAACTCACCATTAATGACCTGACTCGAGTGAACTCAAAGATTGAAAAAACAATAGCCTTAGTAAATCCTCCCCGCTCAGGACTTCAAAAATTCACACAGAATCTAATCGATTCAAATGCGAGTCATATTATATACATATCTTGCTTTCCTGAGAGTTTAAGTCAAGATCTTGCCGTCTTGAGCCCGCATTTCAAACCTCAGGATATTGTGATGGTTGATCAGTTCCCCAGAACTCATCATTACGAAGCGGCCGTTTTACTTCAGCGTATATAACGAAGCTTTAGTGATTTGACCGGCTAAATCTTTTTTAAAGATTAAAGACAATAGAGGTAACACAAAGATTCCTGTGCAAGTAATCAGAAGAACTCGAGATATCACTTTAAACGCATAACTCGGCTTCATTCTTTCACTGGGCTGCCCGATGCGAATACCACAACTCCATTCGCCAATGGTTGCCCCGAGAAAGACTCTCAAAAAGATAAAATAGATAAATGAAATGTAGGCATACATATAAAGCGCGGTCTGCTTCATAGCCTTTTGATTCATGAATGATCGAATAAACTGATTCATCTCGGGATCATTGCTGAACTTAAACAGTAGCGATGCACCCAATAAAAACACGCAAGTACTTGCAACAATGATCAAGACATCTGTCATGACCGAAGCCAACAACCATCCTGTTAAACGATAGCCACTGCGCTTACTAGGTCCGCGATGGAAGGCGGCTCCAATAACAGCATCTGAAACATTGTCTGCAACGCGATCTGGCGCAACATTGGTCTCAAGGATGGTGTATTTTTCAGGAGCCTGACGATCGATAATCATTTACTTATTATGCGCGTCTTTACTCACGATTTCCAGACAAAACAAGCTGGACTAATGAAGAGTTTTATTGGATCGTAAATCCATAACCAAAACAAAGGAGATCCCTTGAAATCTTTAATTATCGTATCACTATTAGTCAGCACAGCTGCATTTGCAGCTAAAACATATCAAGTTACGGGCCCTATCGTAGAAGTCACAGACAAAACAATCACTATAGACAAAAAAGGTGAAAAATTTGAAATCGAAAAATCGGCCGCAACTAAAGTTGTTGGAGATTTAACTAAGGGTGCAAAAGCTACAGTCTATTACTCAATGACTGCAACTGATATCGAAGCTAAAGCTGACAAGAAATCCAAAAAGTAGTTTTCTCAAACGAAAAAGGCCCGGTATTTCTACCGGGCCTTTTTTTTATTTTAAATTAGCGACCTGTTTTTGTATTCGTATCACCAGTTGATGCTGGTTTTTCTGGACAGTTAATCGCATTTTCAACTTGCGATCCATCCCAACAAGTATAAAGAGTTTTCGGACAATCCGCCAAGGCATCAACAATCGTTACGCCGTCAGGACAAACAATCTTAACATCATTTCCTTGGGTTCCACATTCACACGTATTAGCATTCACAATGGTTTGACCTGGAGGACATGAAGAACATGTACAACCTTTTCCAGCCACATAAATTTTTGGCGATACACAAGTATTCGTACATGGTGCATTCGTACCATCTGGACAGATGTCACCAGCTGGATTTAATTTTACTTTCTTAGGTTTAAATAAGAAGTACATTCCCACTAAAACACCAGCTCCAACAATCCATGGTAAAGCGGCATTTAAGAATTTACCAAAACCACCTTTTTTCTTTTTAGTTGGCTCAGTTACTTTCTTACCATCTTTAGAAACACACTGCCAAACTTCGATACCATCATCTGTACGCTCTTGAAGTTTACATGATTCATTACTTGTACAAACAGGATCACATTTTCCAGCGTCAACCGTACCAGGCTTAACTGGAGGAATAACTGTTGGGTCATTAGAGGTGATAACTGGAGGATTGGTCGCTTTACATTCGCCACCTGGCACAACATTGCTACCATCTGCACAAGAGCATTTTAAAGTCGTGCTATCAACCGGCTTCTTATCTTTACAACCAGGATTGTTACTTAAGTATTCTGCTACGAAAATAAAACGACGTTGCAACTGATCGCAAGCGCCCCAGAAGTTTTTCTCGTGATAACCTTTTCTTGATGAAGCTGATTTACAAGCCTCTGTAGCTTGAGAAATTTCGCTATCAAAATCTTTTTTAATTTGAAGTAATTCATTAATAACTTGCTCATTTGGTTTATTATCGATGAACAAGGCATGTAATGATGGATCCTTAAACTTCAATACTCCAGAAATGTAATCTTTCGTTGATTGATACATCGCTTTTTCTTGCTCAGCTTTTGCTTCAGCTTTGATTTGCTCTGCCGACTTGTTAACGTTTTTAGAGTCATAACGAGCTGATTTATCATTTTCATCGTTCAAGAAACTGATTTTAGAATTCGTATGATTTCCTCTTTCACAAGGACCTTCGTAATGAGTCGCCTTTTGAACATCATCATTATCTTTACGATCGATACAAATTGGATTTCCACCCGGAGTACCAAATACTAATGGATTACAGGCAATTTTAGCACCGTTACCACAAGCTGCATAGGCCTTACGAGCTAATGAACTGACATCAGAATAATTCTTAATCATCTCTGAGTATTTACAAACTTTACCTTTGTATGTCGTAACGTAACCGGCAACCAAACACGAATCCAAACCTTGATTAGGAGCTTTAGATACCGAAGTTGGTGCGGCCTCTTCAGATTTATATTTTGATGGCTTATCAATAGTCGTCCAATCTGGCTCTACTGCAGGCAAAGCGTAAGCTTCACCTCCGACTAATGATTCTAAGAACGAAAACTTTTTACCTTTTTTACTTGCAGTTTTTTTAGCCTTGTTTGTCGCTAGTAAAACACCATGGGCATCATTGTATAACATACGCATAGAAATCACGTAACCTGCGCGCTGCTCAGGCGTTAATTTAGCCCATGACTCTTTTGTTACTTCTGGGAAACCAGAAAACTTTTGAACTGATTTCTTTTCAACTTTTTCCGCTTCTAACTGCTGACGTAACTTAGCATCACCGGCCGCCAAACGAATCAAAGCATCGTCGAAATTAATCAAATCGATTTCCGTTAAATTTGTATTATTAAATTTAGCATAGCGATCTGTTTCTCCGAAAATCTGAACGTTATGCAACTGTCCATTCTGAGAAATTCTTAATGTTGGATACATTTTACCGTCAGATCCCTTAGCCATTCCCACATCGAATTGAGGCATAGGATGATTCGAAAACTTCGTAAAATAAGGAGCCAACTCACGTTGTAAACGTGGAGGATATTTATCTTTATTCTTCTTAAAAAACTCACCATAAGTTGTTGATTTGTTTAATCCCATTTCTACGATTGCATTTTGCACCATAGCTTTTGAGATCTCTTGTTGCTGCTTTTCTGCGGCATGACCTTGAGCAACTGGCATAAGCACCATAGTTAAAACTGAAAGATGAGTTAAAATCCACTTTGGTATATTTTTAAATTTCATAAATACCCTTTTTCTTAGTTTACGTAGTTCATAATAAAAAATAATAAGAACACACAACAAACAACAAAGAGCCTTTTAAGCTCTTTGTTGAATTCTAGTTTTTAGTTTTGGCCCGGAACTCCGCCGCTACCGCCATCATCAGTTGGGTTGTTACCACTTCCACCCTCAGTTGGAGGAGGTTCACAAGCACATGTTAATGGATTTGGCGTAATATCTACAGCCGTACCGTTTTGTAAGTAGTACTTTCCACAAGGTGGACATACGCACTCATATTTCGGTGTACTTCCGGCACGAGTTGCATTCGGTATAAGAACCGGATACTTCGGCGGAGTACATGTCACAGTATTATCAACTGTTTCAGTTACAGTGTTAGTTACTGTATTTGTCACAGTTTTAGTTTTCTTCTTTAAAAGAAGGTATGTAATACCTGCGATACCTAAGGCCCCAGCGCCAATCAACCACCAGTTTGGTCCAAACTTACAACTGTATTCACGTTGTTGATCATTGTTCGTAGATTTTTTAGATTTACGAGTTCCATCTTCAGTGCTTGGTTTCTTAAATTGTTTATTCGCTTTCGTGTTGAACAATTTTTGGAAGAAGCCCGGTTGATCTTCCTTAGGAATATTACCGTTCGCGCCTTCTTTATTTGCACAAGTACAGTCTGTATTTAACTCAGCACCAACTTTTAATGGAGGGTACTGATCACATTGAGATACCGGCGGAACAGGGTCATCACCACAAACTTCAATACCAGCTTCTTTAACATTAAATGAAGCTTTTCCGTTATCACAAGTACAAGATCCTGCTGGAGCACCTTCCGGAGCATGAGATCCTTGAGGACATGCTAATGTCTCGTCGCCTGAGATAACAACTACAGGAGGATCATCTTTTTTCAATGTTTTAATAAATTCTTTATAGAATAATTTTCTTCTGTGTAACTGATCACAAGCGCCTTTTTGATTCTTCTCGTTTTTAGCTGTTACATCTTTTTCACAAAGAGCGATGGCTTCTTCGATTTCTTTATCGAATTGAGAACCCATGCGGTTGATTTCATCTTCTAAAGCTTGAGACCATTTTCCGTCTTTGAATAAAGCTAAAAGATTCGAATCTTTCTTCGTTAAAACACCTTCAATGAAAGCTTTAGTTAAAGCTAAATTTTGCGTTTCTTGATCTTTACGAATCGCTTCTTCCTGCGCTGAACGAGGAACGATTTTAGAATAGTCTTTACCTTGAGTATTAACTACGTCTTTAGAGTATGATAAACGACTGGCTGTATCACAAGGGCCTTCCCAGTGAGTAGCGATTTGGAATTCTTGAGAGTTTTTGCTCACGCAAATTGGACTACCATTAGGGTATCCGTAAATAACCGGGTTACAAGCTACGCCAGATGCGCCTTTATCGTTCATACACTGTACGTTAGCTTCAACTACATATTCTAAACCAGGCTTATTTGCATAGTTGGCTGTAGCTACATCCACCGAGCAACCAGGACGCTTTTGTCCATTGACATTGTTAACCATTGAAACATACTTACCAACGTAACCCGCCACGATACAAGATTGAGCGTCGAACGGAATGCTGATTTGTTTTTTACCATCTAAAGATTTAACAACTTGTTTCTTAGAACTTGTTCCTAACTTAGCTGCATCTGAAGATGTTTGAGCTTCCGCATCTTGGAAGATGGCTTTATAGATCATTTCTAATTGGTTGAAAGACGATGTTTTCTTTCCAGCCGCATTGCTCAACTCAAGAACTTTTTTAGCATCTAAGTACATCATACGCATTTGGATGAAGTATGATACACGTTGCTCCATCGTCATCTTCTTCCACGTGTTTTTATCCATCGAAGAGAACATGCCATTAGATTTTACCGTCGTATTTTTAGCTGATTTACCACTAATTTGTCTTTGTTTTTTCAAACCATCTTGGTATTGCTTATTTAATTTAGCATCACCGTCGATTAACTTTTGAAATAATGTTTGCGGCTGTTTAGCATCTGTTTCAGAAACAACCGTATTGTTGTACTTCATGAACTTATCTTTATCACCGTACATTTGAATCGTATTTGTTTTTCCATTTTCAGTGAACGTGATCACGGGAATAACTTGACCATCACTTGTTTTAGATGAAGAAACTTCGAATTTAGGCATTAAAGCATTTGGATTTTGTTTTACAGCTTGTTCGATTTCGAAATAAGCATATCCTGGTAAATCATTTTTTACTTTTTCCCAGAACTCTTTAGCTGTCATTTTTTTATCGAGACCAATTTCACGAACTTGTTGTTTATAGAGATCAACTGCATTCTTTTCAGCTTGTTTTCCCATAGCAACTGGAGATAACGCCATCGTCATCCACGAAGCGTGCGCCATCGTCCATGATGCAACCTTAAGTAGGCTTCTTTTAAACATATTGTTTTGTTTCATTTTGGCTCCATTCATTAAATAGTATATCAACCTAGTACATATCGGCGTCTCATAATAAAAACTTAAGTCATTATGTTACGTCTCATTATAAGACACTTTTCCCCTTTTTAATCAGGGACTAAGCTCCAGTTTTAGTTTTAATCCAAGACTTAAGTTTACTTGAGAATTCTTCCTGATTATTGGCAAATTCTAAACGTAAAGAACCCTCTTTGTTTTCAACAACCACGCACTTAACTGATTTTGAGAAAATCTCAGGGAATTGAGCTTCAACCTGATCTCCGGCTTTTAAGCTCGAACGTGTACCTGTAATGATCTTACAACCTGTAATAGAAACAGATTCTGTTTTTGATAAAGTGTTATCAAATTTAATTTCAGTCACCAAATCAAAACGTTCAATGTTTTTAATCCAATTCGCGCGACGATCTAAATAAGGGAATCTGAAGTAAAACGCGATCACTAAAACGCCCAAGGTACAAAATAGCGCTAAGATAGAAAAAACCTTTAAATACTGAGGAGTGATTGAATTTTCACCTGCTGAATACATACGGTAGACATTCAGACATAGAATCAAAAGCAGGGTTACAATGGCAAAAGACCAAGATAATTTATGGGGTCTAAACAACAGAACTCCGGTCAAAAACAGCAGTCCCAACCATGTCCACTCAAATCCTGGAATAGATTGCACAAAAGCTGTGAAAATACTTGGCTCATACCAGTTCGAAATCCCCGCTCCAGCAAAGCTGATCAGGATATTTCCCAATGGAGCAATTATAAATAGCACCGCCAGTATGTAAATACCAATAGGTCTCTTTAGACCCGAACCCGTAGCCGCGTTATCCGCCATGATGAAACTCCTTATGTTGCAAGCATTATGGTAGTCTGAAAAATCTCATTTGTTAAATGACATCCAGGCTAAGGTCTAGCTCTGCTTATATTTTTATGTTAGGTTATGGGTCTTAGTTATAACTTATGTGCATAAAGAGGAGCCTCTTGTGACTGCCAACCCTGTTTTCCCCATGTCGCTGTATAATCTGCTCGATTTCGAGTTGTATGTTTTGATCATCAATTTCTATATTTTATGTTATTTGTTTTACAAGTTCTTCCTACAAAATGTTTCGATTGAACGTCATGAAAGTTTAAAAACTCATTTTAAAAACTTAATTCGCCACATCTGCGTACTTAGTATTTTATTTGCTTTATACACGCTCGCTGCGACTTATTCGGCAGAGTCTTTATTCTTAAAAAAGGCCACGCCATACTTAGCTTCTTTAACATTTTTCTCGGGCGCCTATATTTTCGTTAAGTGTTTCCGCCTATTCGTTCTTCAATATTTATTCTTAGGATCGATGCGCGCCGGAGTTCCACTTTTATTGGTGAATATCTTCTCCCTGTTACTCTCAGCGATTATTGGCTTTTGGTCTTTATCGAAATTATTCGGCATCGACTTAACTCCTATTTTAGCGACTTCGGCTGCCTTCTCGATCGTTCTGGGTTTGGCACTTCAAGACACCTTGGGAAATCTTTTTGCCGGTATATCTTTACAGGTTGATAAAACTTTCGAATTAGACGATTGGATCGAAGTCCAAAACGGCTTGATTAAAATTGTCGGCCAAGTGAAAGAACTTTCATGGAGATCGACTGTTTTAGTTGGTTTAACTGATGAGTTAATCACTCTACCAAATAAGCTAGTAGCGTCTTGTCAGGTCTCAAACTTTTCTTTAGAAAAAGGGCCGATTATTCGAAGCCAATTATTCCGTTTACAAATGGGTTCTGATTCAATGAAAGCCAAAGATGTGATTGAAACAGCTATATCGCAAATTTCTGATATTCGCGGCGTCCCTACTCCATTCGCTTACATTCAAGATATCAATGAAAGCTGGATTGCCATCAAAGCGGTTTATTACATTGATGACTACGGAAAACAATATGGCGTAGGCGACAAAGTATTTGAACGCGTGACTCAAGCTTTAAGACAAAATGGATTCAGGTTGGCGAACCAAGTGATTAAATACGAAGGGGCTTCTTCATGAATTTAACCACAAACTATCAACCCGTTTCGGTCGATCGCAATCATCCTTTAGCCATCAAGATCAGAAAACAGATCACAGCCGCTTTGTCTGACTTCAATATGTTAACTGATAACGATAAGCTTATGATCTGCGTTTCTGGCGGAAAAGATTCTTCCATTTTAGCTATTCTTTTAGATGAAATCCGCAAAAAGGCTGAAATCGATTTCTCGATTCATGCAGTTCTTTTAGATCAAAAACAGCCCGGGTTTGACCAACAAGCTTTTGCGGATTGGCTTAAACACGAAAATATTCCTTTCACAGTTATTGAAAAAGACACCTACTCCATCGTAAAAGAAAAAGTAACCAACGGTGTTTACTGCAGTCTTTGCTCAAAACTTCGCCGCGCTATTCTTTACGATTATGCGGTCGACCACAAATTCACTAAAATGGCGTTAGGTCATCATCGTGATGATCTCATGGAAACGACATTATTAAATATGTTCTACACAGGACAGCTTTCAACAATGCCAGCCAAGTTAAGATCAGACGATGAGCGCAATGTGGTGCTCAGACCACTATGTTATGTGGCGGAAAAAGATCTCATCGAACTATCACAGATTTGGAACTTCCCTGTTATCCCATGTAATCTTTGCGGATCACAAGACGGCATGAAGCGACAAAAAATGAAGAAGCTCATTTCTGATTTGGAAAAAGATATCCCCGGTATCGGAAGCAGCTTTATTAACTCATTGATGAATGTAAAACCTCGTCATCTATTGGATGAAAAACTTTATGACTTCAAAAATATTTAATGCACTTAAAGAAAAAGCTCTTTTAAATCGCTCAGAATCCGCAACGAGTCGCGTAGAACGTTTAGTGAAACTTCAAAGATGGATCAAAGACAATGAATCCCAAATTGAGGACGCTCTTTTCCAAGACTTTAAGAAGCCAAAATTTGAAACTCAAGTGACTGAAATTTTACTTGTACAATCAGAACTAAAATACTTTATCCAAAAACTTCCACGTTGGATGAAAGAAAAAAAAGTTTCAACACCAATTGGATTAGCCGGACACATTAGCCGCGTTCGTTACGAAAACAAGGGTGTCGTTTTAATTATTTCTCCCTGGAATTACCCCTTCCAATTAACTGTTATGCCACTCATAGCAGCCCTAGCTGCTGGAAATACGGTTATCATTAAACCAAGTGAGCTGACTCACCAAGTATCCCTATTACTTGAAAGAATGTGTAAAGAGTGTTTCATCGAAAATGAAGTGATCTTAGAGATGGGTGAAAAAGAAAAGACCACTGAGCTTTTAGCGTACCCGGTAGATCACGTTTTCTTTACTGGATCGACTCCCGTTGGCAGAATCATTGCCAAATCATGCGCCGAACGTCTTATTCCTTACACTTTAGAATTAGGCGGAAAATCTCCTACGATTATCGATAACACAATTAATGTTAAAGAAGCCGTTAAAAAAATATTTTGGGGTAAATTTGCCAATCGCGGACAAGCCTGTGTGGCTCCGGATGTTCTTATTATTCATCAAGCTATTAAAGCCCAATTCATGTCAGAATATCAAAAGTATTCAGATCAATTCAAAGATGAACATCCCACAGAAATCATTAACGAGAACCATGCCCGTCGCTTAAAAGGCATGGCGGATATTGATTTCTCTACAACACATACTTTACTTATCGAAGCTGAAACGGCTCCAGATCAATTAAAAACAGAAGAAATTTTCGGTCCGATAGCTTTAGTTTATACTTACGAAACTCTACAAGACATCGAGAAAATCTACAATATCAGCCCCAATCCTTTAGCCTTGTATGTCTTCTCGGATGATAAAACTTTTGTTG
>CAZXZW010000041.1:0-20022 GCA_964645745.1 uncultured Bdellovibrio sp. | reverse complement strand
CAATAATTTTCAGATATTCAGCTTCATTTTTAGTTTCGGTAGCCGACGGCCAAATGCGTGTGAGCATTTCTGTCACACCTTGCTGAGATTCAGATTCCAAGCGGCTTCCACCACCAAAAATAATTTTAGCTGATGTTGTTGGTGTATCTGTAATTTTTTTAAATAAAATTTCTGTGCCTTTTTTTGTTTTATAAAATTCAATATTCGATTCACCCGATTTAGACGGAGAACTGAATTTGATTTTAGGCATTTTAATTTGTTTATCTTTTTTTGTTAAAGCAGGAATTCCATCTTTCTTAACTTGTTTCCAAATTTTTAAGCCTTCTTTAAGTTTAGAAATTTGATCCGCCTTAGGCTTATTATTTAAAATACTGAAATTTGTTTTATTGATATCTAAGTATTTTTGCGCTGCTTTTTGAATATCTTTAGGTTGAAGTTTTTGAATCTTCGCTAAGTATTTTTCATAAGCTTTTGTATCGTTTAAGTAGAAGTATTCAGATCCGATTTTATTCGCAATACCATCCACGGTTTCAATCGAATAAAATTGTTCTGAAGAAATATTGATAACAGCCTTTTTAAGTTCTTCCCAAGTGATTCCATGCTTAATAACTTTTTCCACTTCGGTGAAAAGAGCTTTAAACAATTCCGGCATACTTTGATCTGTTAATTTAGAACTAATCGTGAATAATCCACTATCAACCGGGTTATAAGTATAAGCCGAAACTGTGTTCGCTAAAGTATTTTCTAAACGAATTTTAGAATACAAACGAGATGTTTCGCCTTGACCTAAAATCATGGCTAATACTTCTAAAGCTGGAATATCTTTATGTTTTGCATTCGGCGCCGGCCATGCCATTTGTAAAGTTGTTTCAACTATATCTTTCGTAGCACCTGCAAATGTTGGTGCTTTTTGCACAGGTTCTTTAACGCGTTTAACTTTAACTAATTTGTGTGGTGCAAATTGAGAGAAAATTTCTGTTACATCTTTTTTAGTTTCTTTAAGATCGAAATCTCCAGAAATAATCAAAGTCATGTTTGAAGGAACGTAACGTGAGTTAAAATATTTTTGAATTTTTTTCACAGGCCAAGAGCGAACATTTTTTTCATATCCAATCACTGGAATTCCGTAAGGATGTTTTTTGAAGACCGATTTAAACATCAATTGTGAAGCCGATCTGCCCGGAGAATCAATCCCCATCTTGATTTCCTCACAGACTACTTCGCGTTCACTGTGAACTTCATCTTTATCGAAGGTAGGATGACCCATCATTTGCGCAATTACGTCGACAGCAGTATCTAGATAGTTTTTAGAAATCGTCACATAGAATACGGTTTGGTCAAATGACGTATAAGCGTTTAATTCGCCACCAGAAGCCTCTACGATATTTGCGATCTCGCCGACTTTGTATTTCTCAGTCCCTTTAAACACTAAATGTTCGATAAAATGACTGATACCTTCTTCGTTTTTCTTCTCATCAGCACTGCCGGTTTTGACCCACATCTGCACACTCACCACAGGAGATTTGTGGCTTGGTACAAGGATAACTTTCATTTTATTTTTTAGCTCAAATATCGTTTGCTTCATAAGAGATCCTTCTCTATAAGATGTTCATGTCTGGCTCTAGTATTTTATCTCCCAATTCAATAGGAAATCAAACGGTAGAAAATTTTGGCGTTTATATTCATATTCCCTATTGTTTGCAGCGCTGCACATATTGTGATTTTGCGACTTACGTCCATAGCGAAATTCTCCCATCAGAAAATTATGTTGAACTTGTTAAAAAAGAGATGGCCTTAGGCAAAGGTTTTTTTGAACCTAGAAAGCTTGATACCGTGTATTTTGGCGGAGGAACTCCTAGCTTAATTCCTGCCGAACAAATCACAGGTTTAATCAAAGAACTTAAGAAGCATGATTTTACCATCACTTCGGATACAGAAATCACAATTGAAATTAATCCAGCCACGGTTGACGAAAGAAAGTTAAACCACTATCTCGAACACGGTGTAAACCGCTTCAGCGTTGGCGCTCAAAGCTTTTCAGATCGTTTATTAAAAATGGTTCACCGCGAACATAATGCCAAACAAACATTAGAAACCTTGAATCTTCTTGAGTCTTATAAACTTAATTATTCTTTCGATGTTTTATTCGCTTTACCGACTCAAACCATGGCTGAACTGGAATACGATTTAGAAGTAGCCCTTGCTATGGGTATGTCGCACGTTTCCCCGTACTGTTTAACGGTTCCTGAAGGACATCCGTTATCAAAAAACCGCCCACTAGATGTAGAACAAGTCGAGATGTTTGAAATTATTCATCGCAAACTTTTAAGTAAAAATTTCCACCGCTATGAAATTTCAAACTATGCTCAACCAGGCAAAGAATCTCGTCATAACTTGCTTTACTGGACGGATCAGCCTTACTGGGGCTTAGGTTTAAGCGCTCACTCTTATTCTAAAAAATCTGACTGGGGCACGCGTTTTTGGAATGCATCGAATATCAATATTTATGAAAAAAATATTCTAGCTGCCACCGAAGCCAGCCATACTCAATTTACAGATAGCAATTCAGAAACGCTAGAATACCATCAATCTTTAACAGATTATTGCTACACGTCCCTTCGTTTAGAAAAGGGGCTTTCTCAGTCAGGACTCATTGCAAAATTTGGGGTAAAAGCTCTCGATAAAATCGAACGCATTGCGCAGCCGCTTATCGACCAAGGGCTAATGAAATTTGCCCAAAATCACTGGTCTTTAACGGATAAAGGCGTTTTTATTAGCAACCAAATTTTTGAAAAGTTCACTTTTCTTAAAGCTGATTTTTAATAGATATTTCAAGCCCTTTGCACATTGACAAATTCTTAAGAAACCACACACTAGTATATATTTTATTGGAGTTTATATTATGAATGAAGACCAGAACAAACCTGAAAACACGACTGAAGCCACTGCGGCTCAACCGGAACTGTCTGAAGTTGAAACACTTCAAGCAGAGGTAGGTAAATGGAAAAACGAATTCCTTTATTTAAAAGCTGAATTCGATAACTACAAAAAAAATGTTCTTAAAGAACGTTCTGATTTATTGAAATACGGTGCTGAACGCGTAGCTAAAGATATGCTTGAAGTAGCTGATAATTTCGAACGTGCTTTAGAAGTTAAAATCACACCTGAAACTGCAAACAACTTTAAACAAGGTGTAGAAATGACTGCTAAAGAATTAAAAGATGCTTTAGCAAAGCACGGTATCACCGAAGTTCCAGGATTAGGCCAACCGTTCAATCCTCATTTCTTTGAAGCATTAAGCGCAGAGGCAACGGATAAATTCGCTGAAGGCTCTATTTCGCGCGTTTTTAAAAAAGCTTACAAATTGCATGATAAAATTATTCGTATGGGCCAAGTTGTTGTAGCAACAGCTCCGAAAGACATTAACTAAGGATTTAAACTTTGAGTAAAAAAGATTTTTATCAAATTTTAGGAGTATCAAGAACTTCATCGGAAGATGAAATCAAAAAAGCTTACCGTAAGCTTGCGATGCAATACCATCCCGATAAAAATCCCGGAAATAAAAAAGCTGAAGATAAATTCAAAGAAGCCTCAGAAGCTTACGAAGTCTTAAGTGATCCTCAAAAAAAGCAAAACTACGATCAATTCGGTTCCGCTGATGGGAATCCGTTTGGCCAAGGGGGAAATCCTTTTGGCGGTGGCGGAAACCCCTTCGGACAGGGCGGACCAAGATACTCACGTTCTTCAGCGGGTCCTGAATCTTTTTCTGATATTTTCGGAGATCTATTTGGAAACTCTCAAGGCTTTGGTGGCGCTGGTGGCTTTTCATCAGGCCGCGCGCGTGCTCCACAAAAAGGAGCCGACCTTCGTTATACTTTAACTATTACACTTGAAGAAGCTTTTGCTGGCGCAGAAAAAGTGATCGTGTTTGCTCGTCAAAAAGGTTCTAAAGAAGAAAATACAAAACTATCAGTTACAGTTCCGGCTGGAGTTAAAGAAGGCCAACGTTTGAAATTGACTGGTGAAGGTGATTCTCCAGCCTCAGGCGCTGCCGGTGATTTATATGTCATTATTAACTTACAACAGCACTTATT
This sequence comes from uncultured Bdellovibrio sp., assembly GCA_964645745.1. Taxonomy (GTDB): domain Bacteria; phylum Bdellovibrionota; class Bdellovibrionia; order Bdellovibrionales; family Bdellovibrionaceae; genus Pseudobdellovibrio. The sequence goes on along the minus strand of CAZXZW010000041.1, from coordinate 15,928 downwards.
ATTTAAACGCGAAGAATTTGATGTTATTCTTGATTTACCTATCAAATACACAGACGCCATTTTAGGAATGGAAGTTGAAATTCCTACTTTATCTGGAAAATCTCAAATTAGAATTCCTGCTGGTACCTCGACGGGACAAGTTTTACGTTTAAAAAATAAAGGTTTCCCTAAGCTTGGTTCAAGCGGACAAGGCGATATGTTAGTTAAAGTGATTGTCGATGTACCACACACAGTTTCGTCTAAACAAAAACAATTGATTGAAGATCTTCAGGCGATGAACGAAGAAACGCCTTTAGTAAAATCTTATAATGACAGGCTTGCGACACTGTTAAAAAATCGATAAGAAAGTGATTCTAAAATGAAATATTCTTTTTCTCTGGTAACTGCTCTTGGTTTTTTATTTTTATTTTCTTGTTCTTCAGCTCCTATGATTCAAACACAAAATCGTGGTCATAATAAAAAACCGATCGAGCCTGCTACGGGAAATCGTCCATCAACAACTCCGCTTCATCAAAGTTCCGAATTAAATAAAAGTGTTCTACCCAATCAGCCGGCTCATCAAGACACAGCCGCTACACCTAACCAACCCTCAGCACCCACGATCATGCCTGTTCCCGTTTCTTCAATGATTAAAGCTGAACCAAAAGTTCGCGTAACTTCAGATAAATCATTTGATACTGAATCTAAAAAAATTGGCGTCATTCTTCCTTTAACTGGAAAAAGTTCCACTTTAGGTCAGCGTGCTTTATCCGCGATTCGTTTAGGTTTTGGCATTACTGATGCTTCATCTGATTTCTCATTGGCGTTGTATGACACTCAAGGTAATCCTGAATTAGCTGCTAAAGGTGTAGAAAAACTTTTACAAGATGATAAAGTCATAGCGATCATGGGAGGCTTAGGGGCCAAGGAAGCTACGGCGATCGCCCAGAAAGCTGAATACTTCCAAGTTCCTTTCTTCACGTTCTCGCAAAAATCGGATTTAACGACAGATGCTCTTTACACTTTTAGAAATTCTGTAACACCTGCGATGCAAACCAGTAAATTGGTTGATTTCGCCACTCAAAAATTAGGCTATAAAAAATTCGCTGTTCTTTACCCTAACGATGCTTACGGTGTGGAATTCGCTAATCAATTCTGGGATCACGTTTTAGCTTACGGTGGCTCTGTGGTTGCGGCACAGGTTTACGATCCAAAAGATGTAGATCTAACTACTTATATTCAAAAAATGGTTGGGACTTATTATGTGGAAAACCGCGTAGAAGAATATAAAGAAAAATTAGAAGAGCGCAAAGAACGCGAAAAAAAGAAAAACCCAACTGGTGCCGCGAAGAAAAAAACTCGTGAAAATGAAGCGAAAGAAAATATCTTAGAGCCTATCGTTGATTTCGATGCGATCTTTATTCCAGATAGTAGCAAAGCTATGGGTCAAGCTATTGGCTTCTTCCGCGCTGCAGACGTGGCTCAGATGACTTATTTAGGCACGAACCTATGGAACACAGAAGATCTTGCAAGACGTGCTAATCAAACAAATGCGAACAAACAAAACCATTTCTATTTCGTTGATAATATCATTACCGATGAACAACGTAAAAAATCTGAATTCAACTCAGCTTTCATCAACACCTATAAAGAAGATCCATCAATTATCGAAGTTCAAACTTACGAGTCGGCGAAAATTCTGCGCGATACCATTAACTCAGGTGCTCGCGATCGCTACAGCCTCGCTAACCGCCTCAAAGAGCTTGGGCGTAGACAAGGGGCCTTTTCTGAAATCTACATGAATAACTCAAATGAGATCGTTCGTGACCTCTCTGTTTTAACCCTAGAAAATGGCTCAATTCTTCCTCAGTAGTTTTCCACATTTTTTATAAAATGACTAACCTTTAGTGCCCTGTAATCGGTCATAGTTTCCAAGATAGCATAAGGACATGAAGTCCTTATCAAGATTAAGGAGAGATCTATGACGCCCTCTACACAGCCTACAAAGCCAAGTTTTGCTCAACATAAATTGTCACTTTTGAAACTTAAGCAGCAATTGCTTAATCAAATGAGCTCTCTGAAAGCAGAATTTAATCTTGTGGATAAGTCTAAGGGTGATGAAAGTGACCAATCTGTAGCACATCAAGAGGAACATTCGTTCTTAATTACGCAAAGTAGATATAAATTCCAATTAATGGAAATTGATTACGCATTATCACGAATTGAAAATGGTACTTATGGAATTTGTGAAGAAACATTCGAACCCATCGAAGAAGTGCGCCTAGAGGCCATTCCCTGGACTCGTTACAGTATCGAAGGGGCAGAAATCCGCGAAGCAACGATGAAAAAAGCCGAACGCAGAACAAGTTACTAATTTAAGATTTCATTTCAGAAAATGTGTGCCGATTGATTCGTCACACTAATTTTGAAAATAAAAAAGTTTTTTTGATGACACTAGTTTCGTAAAAGTTAATTATCCCCTCTAAAGTTTTACCGGCTTTCAAATTTCTACCAGTTAATTCTGGTGAGGGGGAAATAGTGAAAAAACCAGTTAAGCAAACAAGTAAAAAATCAGAAGTTGATGCAGCCGAAGCGACGCAAGCTGATCAAGCGATGATGATGTTTGAACTTAGTTTAATTAAAGAAAATCTATTATTTCAGAAATCTGAAATTTTAAATCGTGATCAAGAATTCAAAGCAGCTCAAACAACAATTGAAAAATGTTCTGACGATGCGGATTCTACCGTTCAAGAATTAAACAACAACGTTTCAATTCATTTACATGAACGCGAAAGAAAATCTTTATATTCAATCGAAAAAGCCTTATCAAAATTCGCTGAAAACACATATGGAATGTGTGAATCATGCGGTGATGACATCGGTTTAAAGCGTTTAAAGGCTAGACCTTTAGCGGTACTTTGCATTTGTTGCATGGAAGAATCTGAAAATTCGATTCGCAACAATTTGTATCTTCAATAATTCCTCTTTTTCATTCTTAAAATTTATATATTTATTCTCATGGAGAGAGGGGTTATTAAGACAAAATCTGATAGCCTGCTGACATGGATGTCAGTCTTGATTTTGCGTAAAAAGGTCTAAAAAGGCAAAAACCAGACGTTCAGGTCCTTGAGTGATTCCTCATGTATTCCGAGAAATAGGATACGAAAACAGGAGCACACATGGCATTTGATAATCAACAAGTTGAAATTCCTCAAACGATCCCGATGTTACCAGTACGTGATATCGTAGTATTCCCTTACATGATCATTCCATTGTTCGTGGGAAGAGAAGCTTCAATCCGTTCGGTAGAAGACGCATTAGCTAAAAACAGACTTATCTTCTTAGCGTCACAAAAAGACATCACTGAGGAAAACCCATCACCTGAATCAATTTATAAAATTGGTACAGTAGCTAAAATCATGAGAATGAGAAAGCTTTCTGATGGTCGTGTTAAAATCCTTATTCAAGGTGAAGCGAAAGCTCAAATCACTTCGTTCACAAAAACGAATGGTAGCTTCGAAGTTTCTGTTGAAAAAGTTGAAGATGCTGTAACAGCTCACACTCAACCTGAAATCGATGCTCTGTTAAGAACAGCTAAAGAATCTATCGAAAAAATTATCGCTTTCGGTAAAGCTTTATCTCCTGACATTTTATTAGTATTAGATGATGTTACTGATCCAGGTCGCGTTGCTGATTTAATCGCAAGTAACCTTGGAATCAAAGTTCAAGATGCTCAAAAAGTTTTAGAAACTACAAATGCTTTCGATCGCCTCTCCCTAGTGTGCAATTTATTACAAGCAGAATTGGAAGTTTTACAAACTCAAGCTCGTCAACGTGGAACAAATCGTGCGGATGATAACAAAAATCAACGCGAGAATTTCTTACGTGAACAAATGAAAGCTATCAAAGGTGAATTGGGTGAAAACGCTGGTGATTCTAAATCTGAAGAGATGGATGAATTACGTAACAAAATTAACACGGTTGGAATGCCTGAGCCTGTAAAATTAGAAGCGTTAAAACAATTGTCTCGTTTAGAGCGCATGCATCCAGATGCTTCTGAAGCAACAATGGTTAGAACATACTTAGATTGTATGGTTGATCTTCCTTGGAATAAAGGAACTGTTGATATCCATGATTTAGCTAGATCAAAATCAATTTTAGATGAAGATCACTATGAATTAAACAAAGCTAAAGAGCGCGTTTTAGAATTCTTAGCGGTTAGAAAATTAAAAGCAACAATCAAAGGTCCAATCCTTTGCTTCTCGGGTCCTCCTGGAGTAGGTAAAACATCTTTAGGTCGTTCGATTGCAAAATCAATGGGTCGTGAATACTTCCGTATCGCTCTTGGCGGCGTAAAAGATGAAGCTGAGATTCGTGGTCACAGAAGAACTTATGTTGGAGCAATGCCAGGTAAAATTATCCAAGCATTACGTCAATGTAAAACAAACAATCCAGTTATCGTATTAGATGAAATTGATAAAATGGCATCTGATTTTAAAGGCGATCCAGCTTCGGCTATGCTTGAGGTTTTAGATCAAGAACAAAATGCAACATTCAGTGATAACTATTTAAATGTTGATTTTGATTTATCAAAAGTATTATTTATTGCGACTGCTAACGTAGTAGAAAATATTCCTGCGGCGCTACGCGATCGTATGGAAATGATTTACATCCCTGGTTACACAGAGAACGATAAATTATTAATCACGAAAAAACATTTGATCGATCGTCAAATCGAAGCAAATGGTATCACGAATGAAAATATTAAATTTACAGATGAAGGCATCAAGTTCTTAATTGCAGGCTACACTCGTGAAGCTGGACTTCGTAATCTAGAAAGAGAAGTTGGGTCTGTTTGTAGAAAAGTAGCCAAACAAGTTGTTATGAATGGTTTAACATTCATGGAAATTACTCCAAAAACAGTTTCTGAACTTTTGGGTCCAGCTCGTTATATCCGCGACGATAAAATGATGGAATCAAGCGTGGGTGTAGTTCAAGGTTTAGCTTGGACTCAAGCCGGTGGTGAAGTTTTATTAATTGAAGCATTGAAAATGAAAGGTAAAGGCGGTCTTTTATTAACAGGTCAATTAGGCGATGTTATGAAAGAATCAGCTCACGCAGCGATGTCATATGCCAAAGCTCACATGGATGAGTTAGGTATTCCTCAAGAAATGTTCGAGAAATATGATATCCACGTTCATTTACCAGCGGGCGCTATCCCTAAAGATGGTCCTTCTGCCGGTATTACTTTAACAACAGCTTTAGTAAGTTTATTAACTGGAACGCCAGTAAGAAACGATATCGCTATGACTGGTGAAGTAACATTACAAGGTCGCGTATTACCAGTTGGTGGAATACGAGAAAAATGTTTAGCGGCATTAAACCTTGGAATTACAAACATCATCATCCCGATGGCATGTGCTAAGGATCTTGAGGACATCCCTCAAGTATTCAAAGAGAAGATTAACTTCATCTTAGCAGAAAATTTAGACGAAGTATTTGCAGTAGCGTTTGAGAAATCAGGCAACTTCAGCAAAAACACAGAAGCTAAAAAAGAAGCGGCTAAGAAAAAACAAGCTAGCTCTCCAGCAGCTTAGTTAAAAAATTAAAAATATAATTAAAAAGGGATTGTCTGAAAAGACAGTCCCTTTTGCTTTTGGTCAGAGTAAAACCCCGCCTCTATAACAATCGTAAAATAATAATTATGTTAATTGATTCGTGGAAATTTAGTGCCCGCGAAGACGATCATTTTCTGATTCTAAAACCTTAATTAAAGTTTTTAGATCAGAAATTTCTTCGCGAAGATCAGAGATTTGCTCTTCTTTATCTTGCAAAACTTGCGTGTAAGCTTTTTTTAAATCAGCCAACAATCTGTTGGCTGCTGTAATAACCGATTCTCCAGATTCTTTTGTTTCGTGAAGAGCGTCACTTTTAAGGGAGGGACGATGTTGTTCACTTGACGAAGTCATTGGGGAAGGGGCGGCTTCGGTAGCGTTTTGGTCATCAGAGTCGAGGATCATGTATCTACCTTCATCAAGACGAAATTCAATCTCCGTTGATTTAATTTTTCTTCTTAAAGTTGAGATACTCACTTTATGTTTATTTGAGTACTCAGTTAAAGATAACCACATATTCTCTCCTTTCTGACTATTCAACGCTATCACAGCCGAAAGCCTTGTCAAACATGCATTTTAACTATTTGAATACCTAGCCTTTCGACTTGCCTACTCACGTCTACTTACCCTATTCAATGCTTACTCAAATGCTAATTTACGCGACATTGGTCTAGTCAATCGGTGACTACTCAGGCCTAAATGCCTAATATTCGGTTGAATACCTTGCTTTTTGAGGTGAATACCTAGACCTTTATCCTATGGATATGCAGAAAAAGAAGAAGATAGCCTTGGTACTCAGTGGTGGCGGAATTAAAGCCGCGGCTTACCATATTGGTGTCTGTCTCGCACTTCAAGAAAAGGGTTTTAAGTTTTCTGGAGGCAGTAAAGAGATCATCACTTTGAAGAAAAACGCTTCAAAGCCTCAAGAAAAGCTGATCGAACTTTACGTTGGATCAAGTGCCGGAGCTTTTATTAGCTCGACCTTGGCCTCGGGACGAAGTCTCGAATCTTTAATCTCGGCCTTTCAAGTGGGTTTCGGATTAAATAGTTCTATCAAAATTCCAGACGATGAAAAAATTAAACCCATCGGTTACCGCCATATTTTTAATGTTAATACCAAAAGAATGCTAAGTTTTATCCCGGAAGCTTTGATGGAAAAATCTATCATCACCGGTGGACTTGAAGCTTTGATTAAAAAAGGTTTCAAATTAAACGGTCTTTTTAATACCAACGGGGTCGAACGTTATCTTCGAAAATACATTTTGGAAGAAAATGACTTCAGCCGTTTGGGTTCAGAGCTGTTTATTATTTCGACCCAATTGAATCATTCTCGCAAAACTGTTTTTGGAAATTTCAAAGAAAGCACCAAGACCGACACTATTAAATATGTTAATTATGCTACAATTTCTCAAGCCGTGGCGGCCTCGACTTCGCTACCACCGGTCTTTGCTCCTTACCCGATTAAGCGTCCGGATGGAAAAATCATCTATCATTATGATGGAGAAATTCGCGATACTTTAAGTACGCATGTGGCCGCCGATCATGGTGCCGATTTCATCATAGCCAGTTATTCGATGCAGCCTTATCATTATGTTCCAGAGATTGGATCATTACATAAGTTTGGAATGCCCGCGATTATTAACCAAGCTTTGTATCAAGCCTTAGAACAAAAAGTAGCCAAACATATTTTATATCAAAAGCAGAAAAAAGATGTTTACGCTTCTTTGAAAGAAGTTTGCGAAGATGAAAATCTATCGGCTAAATTAAAAGAGAAAATTTTATCAACCGTGAAAAAGGATTTAGATCTGAAACCGGAAATCGATTATTTGTACATCGCACCTAGACCACAAGATTATGAAATGTTCTTTGCTGATCACTTTTCATTGAATTCGAAGATCTTAGAAAAGATCGTTCGTATCGGGTTCCGTGCCGGTATTTCCAACTTACGGTCTTTGGATACATAATAAAAAAGGAGTTCTTTCGAACTCCTTTTTCTAAGTCTTTATTTTAAAACTTGGAAATTACGATAAGCTTCTTTCGATCATTGTAAACAATGGACCTGAGAAAATACCTACAGCAATTAAGAACATCGCCGCTGCGATAACTAAAACAGTTGAAGCGTATTGTTTTTCATTCGAAATATTCGCTTCGCCGTCTTTCATGTACATCGTTACCACTGGTCTTAAATAGTAATACACACCAATCACAGAGTTAATCACACCCCATAAAGCTAACCACAATAAACCTTCGTTCACAGCTGCTGAGAATAAGTAGAACTTACCGAAGAAACCTAAAACTGGTGGAATACCTGCCATAGATAACATGAAGATTGTGAAACAGAATGCTAAAGCCGGTTGTTTTTTCGCGAAACCCGCTAAGCTATCTGTAGTTACGAAATCATTTTCAGATTTTTCGATCATACTTAATACCGAGAAAGCTCCCATCGTCATCACTGAGTACGCTAATAAGTAGAATACTACAGAAGCTGCGCTGTAAGCTGAGTTCGCGCTTAATCCAACTGTTAATACACCGGCTAATAAATAACCTGAATGAGCAATTGAAGAGTAAGCTAACGTACGTTTTAAATTACTTTGTAATAAAGCGGCCACGTTACCAACGATCATCGTGATGACGGCTAACCACTGAATAACGTCGATTAAATTTTGTGAACCTTGGAATACTTGAGTTGCGGCAATTCTTAAGAACGCTGCAAACGAAGCTGTTTTCACAGCTGTCGCCATGTATGACGTGATCGGAGTTGGAGCTCCTTGGTAAACGTCAGCTGTCCAAGCATGGAATGGAGCAATCGAAACTTTGAAACAGAAACCGATAACTACAAATGTAATACCGAACAAGAATAATTTATCTGTTTTAATTGCCGTTGATGCGATTTGCATTAAATCAGTTACGTTGATTGTGTTTACGCTTCCGAAGATGAAAGCTACACCATAAAGGAAAATCGCAGAAGCAATCGATCCTAATACAAAGTACTTAATCGCGGCTTCTTTAGAAAGTTTTTGTTCCTGAGACATCGCGATCATTAAGTATAATGCTAACGACATTAATTCTAAACCGATGAACACTGTAATTAAGTTCACAGCCGAAGTTAAAATCAACATACCGCAAATTGAATTCATCGCTAAGAAAACTGTCTCAGAGAACTGTTCAAAGTGAGTTGAAGGATTTTCTGACATCATCACGATTCCAGCTGCTGCTGAGAAGATCGCGATTAATCCAGCCCATTTCGTTAATCCATCAAATAATAATTGATGATTAAAGATGGTTTGATCTGATCCACCGAAAAGAATCAATAATCCAGCTGAAATACCTAATCCCATTAAAGCTGTGATTAAAGTTGTTTTAGGATTTTGTTCTTTGTTTCCGTTGAGAACTTTCGTCACAAGCGGAATCAAGCTGAATAAAAACAAAACGATGACTGGGGAAATTAATAGTAAATCTGCTAATCCAATATTCGAAGTCATATTATTTCACCTCTAACGAATAGTTTTGTTGATTCTTTAACAAGTGATCAACGCTGGCTTTTGAGTAATCCATAATCGTATTCGGAAATAAACCCATGTACACGATTAAAATAATGATCGGAGCCATCACTGCTAATTCACGCGCTGATAAATCGTGAAGAGCATGTTCAGGATCATGAGACGATTCTTTTACGATCTCGCCCGCTGGTCCGAAGAATACTTTTTTCACCATCCACAACATGTAAGCCGCACCCAAGATCACGCCTGTTACAGAAACTGCAGCAACCCATGGTGAGTATTGGAATGAACCCATCAAGATTAAGAATTCACCGATGAAACCATTTGTTAATGGAACTGCGATTGAAGACATAGTCACAATGATGAATACGATTGTGAAGATCGGCATCGCAGAAGCTAAGCCTCCGTATTTTGCAATCTCACGAGAATGTGTTCTTTCGTAAATCATACCGATTAATAAGAATAGACCACCTGTCGATACACCGTGATTTAACATTTGGTATAAAGCACCGTTCATACCGTAAGCATTAAGAACGAATAAACCTAAGATGATGTAGCCCATATGAGATACTGACGAGTAAGCCACAAGTTTTTTCACATCCGGCTGAACCATCGCTACTAAAGCTCCGTACACAATTCCGATCACACCTAAAGCGATGAATAACCAAGAATAGTGAGCTGCTGCTTCAGGGAATAAAGGAATCACCCAACGTAAATAACAGTAAGTACCCATTTTTAACATCACACCAGCAAGAACTACTGATCCTGGAGTTGGTGCTTCAACGTGGGCGTCTGGTAACCAAGTATGTAATGGGAACAAAGGAACTTTGATCGCGAAAGCTAAAGCAAACGCAAAGAATAATAGCGTTTGCGGAGTGAAGAATTCACCACCTACGAACGGAATTTTTAAACGGTAGAAATCAAGTAAGCTTGCGCTCATCGCTCCGCCCGTTACTTCTGGCGTTAAGCGCATCATGAAGATGATCGCCAACAACATTAAGACTGAACCTGACATTGTGTAGATGAAGAATTTAACTGTCGCGTAAATACGACGAGCTCCACCCCAGATACCAATGATGAAATACATCGGAACTAATGATAATTCCCAGAATGTATAGAATAAAACCGCATCCATCGCTAAGAAAGAACCTAACATCGCTGTTTGAAGAACAAATAAAGCAACGTGGAATCCTTTAATTCTTTGATCGATCGATTTCCAAGAACCTAAAATCATGATTGGCATTAACGCTGTCGTTAAAACCACCAACATGATCGAGATTCCGTCTACTCCTACGAAGTAAGAGATTCCGAAACGTTCAATCCAAGAAAACTTTTCAACGAATTGTAAAGCGGCTGATGACGAATCAAAATCTTTTAATAAGAAAAGTGAAGCGCCTAATTCAATCAATGAAAAACCTAAAGCTAATTCACGAATTGTATTTTTTTGCGGCCATGCTGCTATGATCCCTGCAAAAATCAGAGGTAAGAAGATAACTAAACTTAAAATTGATGTGCTTACGATACTGTTATCCATCTGACTACCTCATTAACACAAACGACAATACTGCGACCAACCCCAGGCTGATATACATAGCGTACTGTTGCATGTTTCCGTTTTGTAATGTTTTAACAAGCTTACCTGCGTTCTGAGTGAAATCAGTTACAGCGTAAGTCATTTTATCAATAAAATTAACATCGACATAATACCAAAGTTTTTTACTTTGAGAGATTAATGGATTGATGATGGCACCGAAGTAGAATTCATCAACGTAGTATTTATTATCGACTAAGTTGTAAACCGGTTTAATTGAATTTGCGAATTTATCCGCAGATCCTAATTTTTTCGTGTACATCACATAAGCCGCTGTCGCTGAAGATAAAGCCAAGATAACCGAAGTTCCCATTAAAGCCCACTCTTCAGAAATCGTGTGAGTTACTGAAGCTAATTCAGCTTCTGGTAATTTGCGAATAACTGGTTCTAACCAGTGTTCCCAGAAGTTTGGAATGTGGCCCATGTATTCAGAGATAGCATGAGGAACTCCAACGAAACCACTTACTGCTGCTAAGATCGCTAAGATGATTAAAGGAATCGTCATGATCGCTGAGCTTTCATGAGGATGAACACTTTTATCAACACGAGATCCACCCCAGAAAGTTAAGGCCATTAAACGAGTCATGTAGAATGCTGTTAACATCGCACCACACACACCCGCGATCCATAATCCAATGTGACCACGAGGAGATGAGTACGCGTACCACAAGATTTCATCCTTAGAGAAGAATCCTGAGAATAATGGGAATCCGATAATTGCTAACCAACCCATAACAAATGTCCAATGAGTGATTTTCATGTATTTTTTCAATCCACCCATTTTACGAATATCTTGTTCTTCGTGCATTCCGTGAATCACAGAACCTGCTCCTAAGAACATTAAGGCTTTGAAGAAAGCGTGAGTCATTAAGTGCATCATACCCGCACCGAAAGCACCAACACCAACCGCTAAGAACATGTAACCTAATTGTGATACTGTAGAGTAAGCCAAAACTTTTTTAATATCGTTTTGAGTTAAACCAATTGTTGCAGCCATAACCGCAGTCGCTGCACCGATTATCGCAATCACCATCATTGTGTTTGGAGCCGCTACGAACATTGGGTTTAAACGAATGATCATGTAAACACCGGCTGTTACCATCGTCGCCGCATGGATAAGAGCTGATACTGGAGTTGGACCGGCCATCGCATCTGGTAACCAAACATATAAAGGAATCTGTGCTGATTTACCGGTAGCTCCGATGAACAACATTAATGTTCCTAAAGTCACCGCGCCTAACCAACTTGCTTCAATTGTTGTTGGAGCTAAGGCATTTAATTCGTGGAAATTTAAAGTTCCAAACGTCATAAATAAAATGAACATACCTAATAAGAACGCAGCATCACCCACACGATTTGTGATGAAGGCTTTCATACCTGCGGCTGCTTTAGCCGAATCGTTAAACCAGAAACCGATAAGTAAGTAAGAACAAAGTCCCACACCTTCCCAGCCTACGAACATCGTTAACAATGAATCACCTAATACAAGGATCAACATGTTGAACACGAAGAAGTTAAGGTAGGCGAAGTATTTTGTAACACCTTTATCATGGTGCATGTAACCGATCGAGAATAAGTGAATTAAAGTACCTACTCCCGTGATGATTAATAACATGATCGAGCTGATTTGATCGACTACGAATCCCGCGTTCACCGAGAAGTTTCCAACCGTCATCCAGTTAAAGAAATTCGCCGTGATACGACGTTCTTCAGCAGGTATTCCAACTAGTTCAAAAAATAAGGTTACAGCACAGGCAAAAGAAACAACTAAAGCAGCTGTTGCGATTGATCCGGCAGCAACGTAATTCTGAGAACGGAAACGGAAACCGTTAATCAAAAATCCAACTAGTGGAGCTAATAATAAAATGGCTATGAGTGCTTGATGATTCATATTTTTTCCTTAGCCTTTTAAGTGTTCGAAGAAACGAATGTTAACTTCTTTGAAACGTTTGAAGATAGATACGATGATCGCTAATCCCACCGCGGCTTCAGCAGCTGCGATTGTCATAACGAAGAAAACCATAACTTGTCCTTCAGGGTTATAATTGTATTTCGAGAAAGCTACGAAACTGATATTTACGGCATTTAACATAAGCTCGATCGACATCATAACGACGATTAAGTTTCTTCTTAAAAGAACTCCAGATAAGCCGATCGTGAATAAAATCGCAGATAAAATCAGATAATGATTTAAACCCACTTCTGAAAAAAGACTAATCTCTTGCATGTGTTCCACCTTTACTGCGCGATAAGGCTACTGTTCCAACGGCGATCACTAAAAGTAAAACGCCTAGGATTTCGAAACCTAACATATTTCTTAAGAATAGGTTTTCCGCTAACACTTTCGTGTTATCAGCGCCGCTAGCTGCTTTTTCTGCTAACTCAGTTGCTAATGGACTGCCTTCAGCAATAATCGAAGTTTTCTTCGTCGCTAAAGTGATCGCGCCAACTAATAATCCTGCTAAAACTCCAACACCTGCAATTTTCAAGAAACCTGAAATTTTACCGCGAGAGAACGTTTGGAATTCGTGTTTTAAATCGAATAACATCAGAACCATCGTGAATAATACCATCACGGCGCCTGTGTAAACGATCAACTGAACTCCGGCTAAGAAGTACGCGTTTAAAGTTGCAAACACAGCCGCAACTCCAACCATCGCCATAACTAAACATAAAGCTGAATAAACTGGATTCGACATCAACACAACCATGATGGCTGGCACGATGACCACTAAACTCAGAAACCAAAACAACATTGTATCCATCGACATATATGTCCCCTATCCGTTCTTAGATCACGTACTGTGAAGCAAGAAAAATAACTGTTGCTGTTAAAATTGTATTAAATAAAGCCCAAGGTAACATGGTCTTCCAACCTAAATCCATTAACTGATCGTAACGGAAACGAGGAAGAGTCCAACGAACGTGGATGAAGATCCATAAGAAGATCGCAAACTTCACGTTGTAAGATAAGAAGTGAACAACAGAACTAAAGATGCTTCCGCCTGTTTCAGATCCGAATAATGAAACGCCTGTTTGATAAACTTCATTAATTGAAACGCCTGGGATTCCGTATCCACCGAAGTAGAACGTTGTCATTAGGCCAGCAGCGATCATCATGTGACCGTACTCACCGATGAAGAACATCAACATTTTGAATCCACCGTACTCCGTATGGAAACCGGCAACTAATTCCGCTTCACCCTCGGCTAAGTCGAATGGTAAACGATTTGATTCGGCGAAAGTCGCCGCGAAGAAAATGATCGCACCAAGTGGTTGGTAGAAAATACCCCAGTTAGGTAAAAACGCTAACGAGAATTCGCGACCGAAACCTGAGAAGTGGAATGAACCTTGTTGAGCTAAAACCATTTCTGTTAGGTTGAAAGTTCCGTACATCATGATCACGCCTACGATCGCTAAACCTAAAGCTAATTCGTAAGAGATAACCTGAGCTGAGGCACGCATCGCACCCATTAATGAGTACTTATTGCTAGATCCAAAACCGGCCATCAACATCGTGTAAACAGCCATCGCCGAAATACCTAAAATGAAAACGATACCAACATTAACTTCGTAACCTTGAATCAAGAAAGTTGAATCTCCGATTTTTAAAGGTGTCGACATCGGCATCGCCATGTAAGCCACAGCTGCTGGGATTAACGCAAATACTGGAGCCGCGTAGAATAATAAACGATTACCTTTATCTGGAACAAAATCTTCTTTATTTAAGAATTTCGCCGCATCGGCAAGTAATTGAACTAAACCCAATGGACCAACACGGTTGGGACCAAAACGATTTTGGATGAAAGCAGATCCACGACGCTCTAACCAAACTAATATTGGAACAGCTTGAACCATCATTAAAAAAACTAAAACGGTTTTAACTAAGTTGACCGTAATTTCTAAACCTGTATTTCCCATTATTTTTCCCACTCCAATGCTTTAGATTTAATGGCCCACCATAAACCGAACACGAAAAGAACCACGAATGTGACCATCGAAGAGAACACAAGCGCGCCTGTGCCTGATTTTAAAAATTCTTTAAAGTTCAAAGCCCATGGGTACATGTAGATAATCTCGATATCGAAAAGAATGAAAAGGATCGCGGTTAAATAGAAATTAACAGAAATTTTTGAATCTTTCTTTTCTACTTCCGGAATACCGCACTCGTAGATCTCCATTTTAGCTTTACTCGTTCTTTTGGCCATACCACCAATTGCACGTGCTAAAAAGATCAGTGCCGTACCAAAAACGGCGATAAATATTGTGATGAAAATGATTCCACCTAAAGGCATCTTGCCTCCTTTGTTATGTCTAATTATTTTGTCTCCCAAAAGTATACAAAGTGAATCTCTGAAAACCAATAATTAAGTGACGAGGAGAGGTTTTTTTGGCAGTGTAGTTTTTGACGAAACTTACACCTATTTGGAAGCCTTTTTCATGAGTTCAACTTCTACAAATTCTAGCGAAACTTTGACCTCGGCTGACCTGATTCAGATCATGGAGGGCTGCGAATATCCACATCGTTTAGCGGATATTCTTCGTCGCGCGTTTGATAAAAAGAAAAAAAATGTTCATATTACGGGCACGAACTCGTTAATCTCGGTTTCGTACTTATTGTCTAATACTTTATATAATAATATTAATCATTTATCTAATATCGTTGTTGTAGACAGTTTAGAACAAGCGGATCGTTTAGCTAAACAATTAAGCTTTTTTAGACCTGATTTTCAAGTTCACATCTTGCCTTCGTTCGACGTTTCTCCTTACTCAGGATTGTATCCGTCGCCTTCGGTATCATGGATGCGTTGTGATTTTCTTTACTGGGCTTCACACAACGACAGCTTAAAATTTCAACAAGAGAAACATCTTTTTATTGTTACAGTGGCCGGACTTTTACAGAAGACTGCGCCATTTTATAATTTTCATAAGCGCTGCCACATGTTCAAAGTGGGAGCCGAGCTTCCTGAAAAGTTAGCAAGCTACTTTAATAGTTTGGGTTATCAAGCGGCACCGATCGTTGAGGATAAAGGTCAGTATTCTATCCGTGGTGGTATCGTTGATATTTTTTCGACCGCTGAGAAAACACCAATTCGTTTAGAGTTATTCGGTGATCAAATCGAATCCATCCGTAGTTTTTCTCATGTCACTCAATTAAGTCTCGAGAAAAAAGATCATTTCCACTTGGCTCCGGTTTATGAATTTGAATTATCTGATGAAAATCTAGAATCGGTTTTACAAAA
>CAZXZW010000040.1:0-20071 GCA_964645745.1 uncultured Bdellovibrio sp. | reverse complement strand
ATTTGAACAGCCCATTGGCTCATTTCTTTTTCGTAACCATAGTTTGCTAAATAACCTTGGTAAGCCTCAAGAAGCTCAACAGAAGGTTTTTTCTTTTCAGCCTGATTCCAAGTGATGATTGAAGATTTAATTAAACGACGAGCGTCCTCAGCTTCATTTGGGAATTTAACTTTAGCTTCTGCAATCAATGAATACGCTTCGTTGATATCTGCCAAAGCTTCTGTGTTTTTACCCAACTGTAAATTAACAGTCGCTAAATGGGCTTTTGTTACAGCACGGTCTTGAGGCTGCGGTTGGTTTTGATATAAGAAATTCCAAGCTACCAAAGCTTCTTTCTTTTTTGCTGTTCTTTCTAACTCAGAAGAAACCGCAAATAAATTTTCTAATTTCTTTTTCTCTGGAGAGAATTCAAAGATATTTTTTAAATCTGATTCTTCGAAAGAAGCTCCGCTGATGATAGCGTAGTCTTTAGCTACTTGCTCGTGAAAAGCCACGTCAGTTACTGCTTGGTTCGATCCGCTTTTTGATAATAAAGCCGGAGTTTTTAAAATCATTAATAATTTTTCTTTAGCTACAGGAGCGTGACCCTGATTAAAATGAGCCCAAGCTAAACGATAAGTCGCATAACCTTTAGATTCATTGTTCGAAGTCTCGATTGATTTATCATAGAAAGACTGAGCTTTGCTCCATTCACTTTTCTTGAAGTAAATTTCACCGATCGCTAAGAACGCTTCAGCGCGTGCCACCTGATCAGAAGATTCAGTCGTAATTTTAGTATATAAATCAATTGCTGCAGGCTGGTTGCCTAACAATTGATTTAAATGTCCCATTTGAACTAATACTTTTGCTTTATTAGCTTCAGCAACTTTTGGGTAAGCTTCGCTGTAATATTGTAATGCTTTTTTGCGATCAGTATCTGGAGAGATACAAGTCTTACAAGGACCTTCGCTTAATTTCATAGTATTGTAACGAGCGCGGTCAGACAATAAGTCCGCTAATCTTAAAATAATACCGTTACGAGCTGAATCAGCTGGCGCTAAATTAGTTACGACACGATTTAACTTGTCGATAAGATAATCACGGTTGTTATCAACTTTTTCTGCTGCATATGATTTAACTGATACGCTAATTACGATCGAAAGACCTACTAACGCAGAAACTGAAACTGATTTAAGAACTTTAATCATGCGAACTCACCCCTCTGATTTACGCAAAAAAACTGTTGCGACTACTTCGTCACAACAGCAAATCTAATTTCGCCAAAGCCTGTGTGGGCCATAGCTAAAACGATGGAATTTAAACTTTCGTACTTAGTTTTTTTGTCTGCTTGAATCGTAATGATACCTTTAAACTCTTCGTCAGGATGAGTCGTAGCCCATTCCTTACGATTGTCTAAAAGCGCTTGAATCATAGCATTTTGATCGGCCATTTCTTGATTTTCAACAAAGAATTTACCGTCTTCAACACGAACAACAGTATTACGCTCTAACATGTCTGCATGTGATGCATTTGGTAATTCAACACCTTTGTTAATAAATAAAATCTCCCCAGAACTAGAGAAATTCATCAATAAGAAAATAACTAAAATAGAGAAAGCATCGATTAACGCCGTTAAAAGCAAATCTGCAAAAAGACTACGTTTCCATTTTGCACCCTTAGGATTCAAAACAGATAATGAGCCAATAGCAGTTCCAATCGCTGATTCATTTAATACACTTCTTGATAACACTCAAAACCCCTCATCCTAAGTTTATAAAGGAACTACCCCAAGATCGCCTAATCCAGCTTTTTTAACTGTGTCCATCAAGTTAATGATGTCTTCGTAGCTAGTTTCAGCTTTAGGTTGAATCAATGCAGTTCTTAAAGAAGGTTCAACCGTTCTTAAGTCCGCAGCTAATTTGTTAACAGTTTCCAAATCCACTTTTCCAGCCTTAGCAGGAACTGTCGACTTGCGAAGATTTGCATTCAATGCTTGGCTATCTTTAACGTCAAACGTTACAGCGCCATCTTTTTCCATATAAATCCATGCTGTTGGCTTCTTTTCAGTTTCAGAAGCTGGCTGTCCGCCGACTGCTTGCTTAACGTTTAAAGAGCCGATTTGCATCCAAACCGCAGTGATTAATAGGAAGCATATGCACGTAGATAAAAGATCGATGAACGGAATTAAATTCAATTCAAAATCTAAATGTTTTTTATGTTTCATAAGAATCTCTTTTCAACAAAATATATCGTTATATTCAGACCAAACACTTCGCGCGAGCTTCATATTTGATATTACATACTGAGAGCTAAGGAGGTGGGCTGCGCTATTGACAACCCTTCTTTAACACTCTTTACACAAAACTAGTTCGAACTAATTAAGCGTTGATTTCGTTAGCAGAGTTCTTGTTCGATTTTTTCATCGTTTTAAAACCAACTGATTCATAGTTGTATGATAACCAGTTAAATACTTTTAAAGCGCCTTGATTTAAATCTTCAGATACAAGATTGGCTCTGTTCATTAAGATGGCGTAAGCAATTAAGGCTGGGATAGCTGCGATAAGACCGTAAGCTGTCGCATTCATCGCCTCAGAGATACCAGCCGCTAATAAAGCTGCTTTATCTGCAGGAGAAGCATTGGCTACCGCCGCGAATGATTTGATCATACCAGTGATCGTTCCAAGAAGACCCACTAGAGTGGCAACGTTACCTAACATAGATAAGAAACCAGTTCTTCTGTCTAATTGAGCATTTTCGTGTAATAAAACTTCATCCATTTTAGCTTGGATTTCTTCTTTGCCACCGAAGAATTTTGCTGATTTAGCACCAGCTAAAATCGCTTTTGCAACAGGCTCAGTAGCTGACATGTTGTTAGCTTTGTTGATAACTGAATCGATTTCGCCACGACGGATATCGTCTTCGAAACCTAAAGCCAAAGCTGTTTGGTTGATTTTTTTTCTTCCGAATAAAACAATCGCTCTTTCGATCATGATTGCTATTGAGAAAAGCTGAATGACCAGAATGACGTACATCCAGATACCACCTTCAGCGAACGCGTGAGAAATTTTTGTAAAGAAATCCATAATACCCTCCATTATTTTTAATAAACTGTAGAAAAGTCTAGTAATGAGATGTCAATGGTGTCATCAAAAATTCTTTCGCATCTGTCACAATTGGTTTGTTTTATACGACGCGCCACCCGCTCGAACGTGCTCTACGATTGGTTTTAAAATGTTTTCTGCTTGCATTTTATGTGCGAAAAAACAAAAAAATATTTACTAAAAAAACTGTTTTCTCGAATGAAAAAGCTCGTGAAATATATTTTTTATTTCATTTTTTTACCAGTGCTTTTTTTTGACCATTATTAATTTTTCTTATGAGTTAAATCAGCAGAAATAATCAAAAATATTTTAAAAATAATGACTTTTTTCTACAGCATGATGAGTCATTTTGTTTAAAATATTCTCATTTTACTGATGATGCCAAGACACTGTCTTAAATTTTATGACATTTTTGTGACAACAAAACTTACAAATGAGAATCAGACGAGAAAGCAGACTTTAAAGAGATAATTTTTTCCAACTTACAACACCTTCATGGATCTCCATTTTCCCATCTGGAAAAACGATGATTGTCATAGGTAATTTATCCACGCCGTAACGACGAGAGAGCGCATTATTTTTATCCCATACCTGAATGAAATTTTTTGATAAAATTTCAGGGAAAATTTTTGTAAATTTATTTAATCCCTCAACGTCATTATCGAGAGAAACTAAGTAAATTTGCACAGCCTTACCAGAGGCATTTGCACCATCTACAGTGCTGCCCACACTCGCTGTGGAATTTGCTCCTGATGGACTTGCCTTAGCGTTTGAATCTACACTCACGGAAGCATCAGAGTTTACTTTTTTCGCGTAACTGATCAACTCTGGGAGCTCTAGAGCGCAAGGATCACACCATGAAGCCCAGAAATGAAATACTTTGGTCACTTCTTTTTGATTTGTGAGATTGTAAATCAGATTTCGATCAAGAACCTTATCCTGATAATCATAAAGCTCAATTGACTTATCATTCATCGTCTCTACAACGACCTGAGACGTCAGCGTTTGCTTCTTAGCATGGTCGACATTGGTTTGAATAAAGAAGTAATCCTTAAGGTAAAATACGACGAATACGCTAGCGATAAACAAGACTAAAAAAACAAGGGCGATTCTTAACTTCATGTTTATATATATGAGGGGTAACCGGCTTAAAGGCAAAAAAAAAGCCTAGCGTAATGCTAGGCTTTTTTCGATTTTCATTTTTAAATGAATTACGCTCTTGCTGCTGCTTGGTTAGCTGCGCGAGATTTGTTTTTCATTTTTCTTACTACTTTTTTATCTTTAGTAGCTTGAACAGAAGTAGCTTTTTTAGCTTTGCTAGCAACTTTAACTGCCGCTTTATCTTCTTTTTTAGCTGCTTTTTTATCAGTAGCTGGAGCTTTTGCTTTGTAATCGTAATCTACGAATTCAATGAAAGCCATTTCAGCTGCATCACCAGGACGACGGCCTACTTTGATTAAACGAGTGTAACCACCCGGACGATCTTTGAAACGTGGAGCTACTGATTTTACTAAATCAACTGCTACATCTTGGTTCGCTAAGCGAGATGCAATCAATCTGATTGAGTTTAAGTTATCTTTTTTACCAAGAGTAATGATTCTCTCGATGTGACGACGTAATTCTTTAGCTTTCGCTACAGTCGTTTTGATACGACCGTGTTCAACTAAAGAAACCATTAATCCACGTAATAAAGCCTTACGAGGACCACTTTTACGACTAAAATGTTTTACCAGACGGCGATGTGAAGACATAAATTTACCTTACCTTAATAATACTATGATTCGCGTTTAACTTGTGCTGGTGGAACATTTGGGTCCCATCCAGGAGGTGGCCATCCATCGATTTTCATTCCAAGGCCTAATCCCATTTCTGTTAAAATTTCTTTGATTTCGTTTAATGACTTACGTCCGAAATTTTTAGTTTTTAACATTTCAGCTTCTGAACGAACAACTAATTCACCGATGTAACGGATGTTAGCGTTTTTCAAGCAGTTCGCTGAACGAACACTTAACTCAAGATCATCAACTGATCTGAATAAGTTTTCATTTAATGAACTATTACCCATTGATTTCATTTCTTCAGATGGCTCTAACGATTCATCGAAAGTTAAGAAGATTTGTAATTGTTCTTTAAGGATTTTAGAAGCTAAAGATACAGATTCATCTGGTTTAAGAGATCCATCTGTCCATACTTCTAATACTAATGCATCGTAATCCGTTCTTTGACCAACACGAGCATTTGTCACAGAGTAATTCACTTTACGAATTGGGCTGTGTAATGCATCGATAGCGATGTAACCAACTGGCAATTGCTCAGTGCGGTTTTCAACTGGAGCATAACCACGTCCGTAAGACACGATTAATTCCGCGTTGAAGTTCGCGTTGTTACCAAGAGTCGCGATATGTTGATTTGGATTTAAAACTTCGATTTTATCGTTCGACTGAATGTCAGCCGCAGTGATAATTCCAGGACCTTTTTTTGAGATCGTCAAAGTGAAAGTCTCAGAAGTATACTGTCTAAAACGAATTTGTTTTAAATTCAAAATGATATCAGAAACATCTTCTAATACATCTGGAATAGTCGAGAACTCGTGTAAAACTCCTTCGAATTTAGCTGCAGTAACAGCTGAACCCATCATAGAGCTTAATAAAATTCTTCTTAATGAATTTCCTAGAGTAACGCCAAAACCTTTTTCAAGAGGTTTTACGATGAATTTAGAATACTCAAAAGTTTGAGTATCTTTTTCGATCTCAAAACCTTTAGGTTTAATTAATTCTCTCCAAAATTTAAAATACTGTTCTTGCATTATGACCCCTTTTTACTATCGTGAGTAGTACTCTACGATCATACTTTCTTCTACAGGAATTGAAACTTCATCTCTTGCAGGAAGGTCTTTCACAGTCCCTTTAAATGCAGCGTGATTAGCATCAAGCCAGCTAGGAATTGTTCTACGAGCAACCGATTGAATTCCAGCTAAAACTTTATTTACTTCTCTACTGTTTGTTACAACTTCGATAACATCACCTTTTTTAACAATGAAACTAGCAACGTTTACACGTTTACCGTTAACTGTGAAGTGATTGTGAGAAATCAATTGGCGAGCTTCTCTACGAGATGCTGCAAAACCCAATGTATAAACCACATTATCTAGTCTTAATTCTAAATATTTTAATAATTCTGTACCAGTGATCTCTTTAGAAGCGTCAGCTGCATGGAAATATTTTCTGAATTGTTTTTCAGAAAGACCATAGTAACGTTTCGCTTTTTGCTTTTCACGTAATTGCAAAGCAAACTCAGAGAATTTCAAACGAGATTGACCATGTTGTCCTGGAGGATATGGTCTTCTTTCGAAAGCACATTTGTCAGAAAAACATCTGTCGCCCTTTAAGAACAACTTAGCATTTTCACGACGGCATAATTTACAAACTGAACTATTTATACAACTCATTATATACTCCGATTAGATTCTTCTACGTTTAGGTGGTCTGCAACCGTTGTGAGGTACAGGCGTAACGTCTTTAAGAGTTAATATTCTCATTCCAGTTCCTGCTAATGCACGAATAGCTGGTTCACGACCTGCACCAGGACCTGTTAAAAACACGTCAACTGATTTCATTCCGCTGTCCATTGCTTTCTTAGCTGCATCTTCGCAAGTTACTTGAGCTGCAAATGGTGTCCCTTTACGAGAACCTTTGAAACCCATGTGACCAGCTGAAGACCATGAAACTGCATTTCCTGAAGGGTCTGTGAACGTTACGATCACGTTACCGAAATTCGCAGAAATGTGACATTGTCCTTGAACAATGTTCTTTTTTACTTTTTTCTTTGGAGCTTTTTTTTCAACGTTAGTTGTAGCCATTTTACACCTTAAATTTTAATTAATTAGACTGCTTTTTTCTTGTTCGCGACTGTTTTCTTAGGTCCTTTACGCGTACGAGCATTCGAACGAGTATTTTGACCACGAACAGGCAAGCCTTTTCTGTGACGAGTTCCACGGTAGCAGTTAACGTCTGTAAGACGTTTGATTGACATACCGATGTCACGGCGTAAATCACCTTCTACTTTGAAGCTTCCTTCGATTAAAGCACGCAATTGAGCGATATGCTCATCTGTTAATGCATCTGTTCTTAAAGTTGATGGAATTTTCGCGTCTGCGCATAATTCTTTAGCGCGAGAACGTCCGATTCCGTAGATGTATGTTAATGCGATTTCAACTCGTTTATTTCGAGGTAAATCTATACCCATTAAACGTGCCATAATTAGCCCTGCCTTTGCTTATGTTTCGAATTCTCACAAATGACGCGAACAACGCCCTTACGCTTGATTACTTTGCATTTGTTGCAAATCTTTTTAACTGATGGTCTTACTTTCATATGAATCCCCGTACAAAAGGTTAAGTTAATATCACTGTCATATTTTCATGTCTAGCTTTATATTTATAAAGCTATGACTTTTTGGATCTGCTTAAAAACTAACTCAGGAGCTAATGAACTATCGATCTCAACCAGGTTACCGGTCGATTTATAGTACTCAATAGTTGGCCCTGTATTCTTTTCAAACTGAGTTAAACGTTCCACTATCACGCTTTCCTTGTCGTCAGATCTATGTACAACAGGTCCACCACAGTTATCACAAACCAGCTCATCCTTGCTTGGTTTCGTTTTAACATGATAGATCTCGCCGCACTTTGTACAAACTCTACGACCCGTTAAGCGCTCAATTAAGATCAGAGGATTGATCTTAAAATAGAAGACTTTATCTAAAACTGAATTTTGCTGAGCTAGCATATTATTTAAGCTTTTAGCTTGCTCAACCGTTCTTGGAAAACCATCGAAAATAACCGATTTTCCTTTATTGGCTTGAAGGTAATCTTTAACAATACCAATCATAACTTCATCAGGAACTAACTTCCCTTGATCCATGAATGATTTCGCTTCAAGTCCTAAAACCGTACCTGCAGCAATTGATGATCTTAAAAGATCACCTGTACTCAATTGCACAAAGTTATATTTTTCAATAAACTCGCGCGACTGAGTACCCTTACCAGAGCCAGGCGCACCGATAAAAATTATATTCAAAACTGAACCCTTCTGCTGCGTACTTTTACGCCCTTAAGGAAAGAATCATACTTTTGAGATAATAAGTGTGACTGAATTTGCTGAGAAGTATCGATAGCTACCCCTACTAAGATTAATAAGCTTGTTCCACCGAAGTAGAATGGCAAATTAAAGCTTTGCATTAATAGACCTGGCAATACGCAGATCACACATAAATAGAAACAACCTAAAACATTAATACGATCCAATACGTATCTGATATACTCAGATGTGCTTTTACCAGCGCGGATACCTGGAATGAAGGCACCTGATTTTTTTAAGTTTTCAGCTACTTCGTCAGAGTTGAAAACGATATCAGTATAGAAGAACGCGAAGAAAATAATTAAAGCTACGAAAATAATGTTGAATACAACGCCGTTTGGATTCAACGATTCACTCATCGCTTTGATCCAAGGAACACTTGTAAACTGAGCTAATGTGCTCGGGAACATTAATAACGAGCTGGCGAAAATCGGAGGAATAACACCTGAGAAGTTGATCTTAACAGGTAAGAAGCTAGAAGCCGCTGTATTCATCGAGTTGTTCGCTAATTTTTGGCTATATTGAATCGCAATTTTACGTTGCGCTACTTCCATATAGATTACGGCACCGATAACTAAAGCCATGAAAGCTAATAACACTAGAACAACTAAGAATTGAATCTCGCCTGTTCTTACTAACTCAAATAATCTTTGAGCACCAGATGGGATACTTGCCGCGATACCAGTAAAGATGATCATTGAAGATCCATTACCAATACCTTTTTCAGTAATCTGATCACCTAACCACATAACGAATGCAGTACCGGCAACCAAAGTCGTGATTGTAACGATTTTGAAAGAGAAAATACCGATCATACCGCTTGAAATAAGTGTACGACCGTTAGAAAGAACCTGACTTGCTAACCAGCTACTGATTCCTGAACCCTGAATAATCGCTAACACGATCGTAGCGTATTTAGTGTATTGACTGATTTTTTTACGACCAGCTTCACCCTCTTTTTTAAGAGCTTCTAGGTAAGGAACCGCAGAAGTTAATAATTGGAAAATGATAGAGGCAGAAATGTAAGGCATGATTCCCAAAGCTAATACAGAAAACTGAGACAATGCACCACCCGTGAAAGTGTTGAATAAACCAAAAATACCACGATTTTGTGAATTGAAGAATTCTGCTACAGCAGCGCCGTCAACTCCAGGAGTTGGAACGTGTACGCCGATTCGATATACTGCTAAGCATATCAAAGTGAAGAAGATTTTATTTCTTAAGCTGTTATTACCTTTGTTGTCATTACCTTGCTGAGCCACTATTTAATTACCTCTACTTTACCACCAGCTTTTTCGATTTCAGCTTTAGCTTTTGCACTGAATGCATGAGCTTTTACTGTTAAAGCCTTCGTTAAAGTTCCTTTAGCTAAAACTTTTACTTTATCACGTTTTTGGATGAAACCAGCTTTGTAAAGAGCTGCTACATCTACAGTTCCAGATAATTTATCAAGAGTAGATAAGTTGATTTCTGTGAATACATTTGCGAAAGCCGCATTTGTGAATCCGAATTTAGGTAAACGACGAGACAAAGGCGTTTGACCACCCTCGAAACCACGACGTACTTTACCACCGGCACGAGCTAACTGACCTTTGTCACCTTTTGCAGATGTTCCACCAAGACCAGAACCAATTCCGCGTCCAACTCTTTTTTTGTAGTGAGTTGATCCTTCTTTTGGTGCTAATTTATTTAATAAACTCATAAGTAACTCCGATTATTTAACAACTTCAATTGAGATTAAATGTTGTACTTTGTACAACTGTCCTCTGTTAGCAGCGTTATCAGCCATAACAACAGAACTGTTGATTTTCTTTAAACCAATTGCATCGATCGTTCTAATTTGATCGTGTGTGCAGCTGATTTTTGATTTTTTTAAAGTAACTTTAAATTGCTTTGCCATAATTACGCCTCAAACTTTTTTAACTGTCTTAAGCCATCTAATGTAGCGCGAACAGCATTGTGTGGGTTTCTTGTTCCTACACATTTAGTTAAAATGTCTTTAACGCCTACAGATTCAAGAACCGCACGCACCGCACCACCAGCGATAACGCCAGTACCTGCTGCTGCTGGTTTCATGATAACTTTAGCTGCGCCAAACTTACCGATAACTTCGTGAGGGATTGTTCCTTCTTTTAAAGTGATATCATGGCAAGATTTTTTAGCCGAGCGAGTAGCTTTACCGATAGCTTCAGGAACTTCTCCTGCTTTACCGCTACCGAAACCTACTTGACCGATTTTATCACCAACAACAACTAGCGCTGCGAAAGAGAAACGACGTCCCCCTTTAACAACTTTAGTTACACGGTTGATGGCTACTACTTTTTCTTCAAGTTCATTTGTATTTAAATTATCCATCATATCTCCTAGAAGTTTAATCCACCTTCACGAGCACCTTCAGCCAAAGCTTGAACGCGTCCATGATAGATAAAGCCGTTACGATCAAACACAACGTGCTTGATACCTTTTTTAGTAGCTTCTTGAGCGATTTTAACGCCAACTTCTTTAGCCACTTCTTTACCAGTTCCTTTAGCGTCTAATGCTAAAGAAGAAACTGTTAAAACTGTATTATGAGCGTCGTCATTAATAAGTTGAGCGTAAATATGTTTAGAGCTACGGAATACACATAAACGTAAACGGTCACTTGTTCCCGCTACTACTTTACGGATTCTGATTTTTTTCTTAAGTCTGTTTACAGTTTTAGCTGCAGTCTTTTTTGATACTTTAATTTTCATACTTACCTCTATTTACCAGCCGACTTACCAGCTTTTCTACGGATATGCTCGCCAACATAACGAACACCTTTTCCTAGATAAGGCTCTGGAGGTCTGAAACCACGGATTTTTGCAGCAACTTGACCAACTTGAGCTTTGTCAGCTCCTGTAACGATCACAGTTGTTTGCTTTTCAATTTTAATTTCGATTCCTTCAGGGATATCGAAAATGATTGGATGAGAGAAACCTAAAGCTAATTCAAGTTTTTTACCTTGAACGTTTCCTCTGTATCCTACACCGTGCATTTCTAAAGATTTTGTAAATCCAGTAGAAACACCAGTTACAGCGTTTTGAAGTAAAACTTTGTATAAACCGTGTAAAGATTTTGATTCTTTTGAATCATCAACACGAGTTAAAACTAATTTTTTACCATCAAGTTTCGCAGTGATTTTATCATTTAAAGTGTAATTTAAAGAAGACTTAGCGCCCTTCACTGTAACCAATTGGCCAGCTACTGTAACGTTAGACTTATCATCAAAATTAATTGGGTATTTTCCTATACGTGACATCTTATTCCTACCAAACCGTACAGATGAACTCGCCGCCAACGTTTTGCTTTTTAGCTTCGTGGCCAGTCATCATACCTTTATTCGTACTCAAGATACATGTTCCAGTTCCAGATCTGATCACTGGAATTTGGTTCGCGTGAACGTAATTTCTACGCCCTGGAGTACTTACTTTTGTTAAATTTGTAATTGTTGGGTTACCTTGTTCGTCGTATTTTAAGTAAATACGCATAACACCTTGTTTAGAATCTTTCGCAATTTTGAAACTACGAACGAAACCTTCAGTTGTTAAGATTTTAGCGATGCTTTCGCGAACTTTAGAAGAAGGCATATCTACCTTTTCTAATTTAGCTGCGGAACCATTTCTTACGATTGTTAACATTTCTGCAATTTTATCCATATAATCCTCTTACCAACTAGCCTTAGTTACGCCAGGTAATTTACCGTCTAATGCTAATGTTCTGAAAGCAATTCTCGATAAACCAAATTTTTTGTAGTTACCACGAGCACGGCCTGTGATTTCACAACGAGTTGTTACTCTGTTTGGAGAAGTGTTACGAGGTAATGCTTGAAGTTTATTTCTAGCAGTCGTTCTTTCTTCTTCAGACAAACTGAAATTAACAGCTTTCGCTCTTAACTCATCACGGTATTGGTAATACTTAGTTGAGATAGCTTTTTTCTTATTGTTCTTAATGATACTTGATTTTCTAGCCATGATTTACTCAATTACTTTCTGAACGGCATACCAAGTGCTTCTAATAAAGCGCGGCCGTCATTGTCGTTTTCTGCAGTTGTACAAATAGTGATGTTCATACCGCGTACTTTTTCAATTTTATCGTAGTTAATCTCTGGGAAAACGATTTGCTCTTTCAAGCCCATGTTGTAATTCCCACGACCATCAAAACCTTTATTTGGTAAACCACGGAAGTCACGTACACGTGGTAAAGCTAAAGCTTGTAAACGATCTAAGAAAGACCACATACGATCACGTCTTAAAGTTACACGCACGCCTATTGGAATGCCTTCTCTTAACTTGAAGTTAGAGATAGCTTTTTTAGCTTTAGTAATAACAGCTTTTTGACCAGCAATAGCTGTGATTTCGTCAGCGATAATGTTCATAATCTTTGGATTTTGAACAGCGTCACTTGTAGAAACACTGATAACAATTTTCTCTAAACGAGGAACTTGCATCGTGCTTTTGTAGTTCATTTTTTTCAATAAACTAGGAACGATTTCTTTGTTATATTGTTCTTGTAAACGATTCATAAATTCCCCTATAGAACTTCCGGAGCAAGAGAAACAATCTTAACGAATTGTTTAGCTCTTAACTCACGCGCAACTGGTCCAAAAATACGAGTTCCAATCGGTTCCTTATTTGCATTAATCAAAACCGCGGAATTATCATCAAAACGTATATAGCTTCCATCTGGGCGACGAAGTTTTTGAACCGTTCTGACGATAACTGCTTTAGCAACATCACCCTTTTTGACTTTCGCCGTAGGGATAGCTTCTTTAATAGAAACTACAATAATATCACCAATCGAAGCTGATCGTCTCTTAGAACCGCCCAACACCTTGATGCACATTACTTCCTTCGCACCAGAATTGTCAGCCACATTCAATCGAGTCTGCATCTGAATCATAAATTCACCTAATCTTTATTTTGTATTGTTAATCACTTCAGCCAAAGCCCAACGCTTTGTTTTGCTAAGTGGTCTTGTTTCATAAATTCTTACAGTATCGCCAACTTTTGAAACTTGTTTTTCATCGTGGGCTTTAATGATAGAAGACTTCTTAATAAATTTTCCGTATTTCGCGTGGCGAACCATGCGATACACTAGAACTGAAATTGTTTTTTGCATTTTATTTGCAACAACTTCACCTTGTAATTCAACTCGTCTGCCGCGAGTATTCGTTGTTTCTTTAGCAGCTACTTTAGTCGCCATATACTACCTTACACTCTTTTTCACGATTGCAGTATTCAACTGAGCAATGTTCTTACGAACCATTCTGATTTGAATAGGGTTTGTTAACTGCCCTAGTGAGTTTTTCATTTTCATTTCAAACAATTGAGATACTAGATCTTGTTTTTGTTTGATTAAATCTTTTAAATTTTTGTTTTCGATATCAGCAAACTTCATAATTAAGTCCTAGCCAAAAATTTAGTTTTAAATGGCAACTTGTGAGCAGCTCTTAAGAATGCCTCTTGAGCTTGTTCTTTAGTTACACCATTCATTTCAAATAAGATACGACCTGGTAGAACACGTGCAACCCAGAACTCTGGATTACCCTTACCGCTACCCATACGAGTTTCAGCAGGTTTTTTAGTTACTGGAGCGTCTGGGAACACACGGATCCAGATTTTACCACCACGTTTGATTGTTCTAGAAATCGCAATACGACCAGCTTCTAATTGGCGAGCTGTTAAATTTCCGTGTTCAGCGGCTTGTAAACCGAAATCACCGAAATCTAAAGTTGATCCACGGTGAGCTAACCCACGTGAACGACCAACGAACTGTTTTCTCCATGTTACACGCTTAGGACTTAACACGGTTTACCTCCTGCACATCGCGAGTTGATAAGATATCACCTTTGTAGATCCATACTTTTAATCCGATGATACCGTATGCCGTTAATGCTTCTGCAGTTCCGTAGTCGATATCAGCTCTTAATGTATGTAAAGGTACTGATTTTTCATTATACCATTCAGAACGAGCAATCTCTGCTCCGTCTAAACGACCTGATACTCTAATTTTGATCCCACGCACTCCGCCTTTGATAGCAGCTGCGATAGATTTTTTAAGAGCACGTCTCCAAGAAATACGTTTTTCTAATTGTTGCGCGATAGATTCAGCAACTAATTGTCCATCAGTATCTGGCTTACGAACTTCTTGAATGCTTAAGAAAACTTCGTTTTTAGTTAATTTTTGAACGTCAGCTTTAAGAGTATCAATGCCTGTTCCTTTTTTACCGATTACTACACCTGGACGAGCCGTGTGAATAATAAGTTTAACTTTACCAGCAGCGCGCTCGATTTCGATCTTAGCAACGCCAGCATGTTTCAACTTAGCTTTTAAGTATTTTCTTAATTTAATATCTTCATGAATAAAGTCAAAATATGTAGGGCCTTTAGCGTACCAGCGAGAATCCCACGTACGAATAACACCAACACGTAACCCAATCGGGTGAACCTTTTGTCCCATGTTTATTTCTCTCCTAATACAACGTTAATGTGACTCATTTTTTTACGAACACCGAACGCGCGACCTTGAGCGCGAGGACGGAATCTTTTTAAAACTGGCCCCTGATCAACAGAGATTGATTTTACAAAAAGTTTGTCAGTATTCATTGTTTTTTTGTAGTCAGCATTAGCTGCTGCTGATTCGATTAATTTCTTAATTAATTCAGCAGTTTTTTTATTCATGTAAGTTAAAGTTTTCAAAGCGTCGTCTACTGATTTGCCACGAACAACGTCAGCAACTAAACGAGCTTTTTGAGCTCCAACTCTTGCATATTTTAATGATGCTTTTGATTCCATAATTCTCTACCTAACCTATTTTTTTGCTGCCGGAGCTGCAGGGGTAGCTTTTTTCTCAGCGTGACCCTGGAAAGTTCTTGTTGGAGCAAACTCACCTAATTTATGACCAATCATATTTTCAGTGATGTAAACTGGTACAAATTTTCTGCCGTTATGCACGGCAAAAGTTAATCCAATACACTCAGGAAGTATAGTAGATCTTCTAGACCATGTTTTAATTACCTTTTTGTCGTTTTTAGAGATTGCATGGTCGATCTTTTTCGTTAAATGCAAATCTACAAATGGACCTTTTTTAATTGAACGTGCCACAAATACTCCCTATTTACGACGTTTAATGATTGAAGAATCAGTGCGTTTGTTATGACGAGTTTTGTAACCCTTACACGGTTGTCCCCATGGAGTTACAGGATGATGTCCTTTACCAACACCTTCACCGCCTCCCAATGGATGGTCTACCGGATTCATTTTCATACCACGAACTGAAGGTCTGATACCTCTCCAACGAGATTTACCAGCTTTTCCTAGTTTAATGTTTTCATTGTCAGTATTTCCAACTTGTCCAATTGAGGCTTTGCAAGTTGATAAAATCTGTTTCAATTCGCCAGATGGTAGACGAACTTGGCAGTACTGCTCACCTTTACCTGCTAATGTTGCAGAGGCGCCGGCACCACGACTGATTTGTCCACCTTTTCCAGGTCTCATCTCAACGTTATGGATAATTGTTCCAACTGGGATAGCAGCTAATGTTAAACAGTTTCCTGGTTTAATATCAGATTTATCGCCTGAAACAACTGTATCACCAACATTCAAACCAACTGGAGCTAAGATATAAGCCTTTTCCCCGTCATGGTAGTGAACTAAAGCAATACGGCATGTTCTATTTGGATCGTACTCGATAGCAGCGATCTTTCCTGGAACATCTAATTTAGTACGTTTGAAATCAATCAAACGATATTTTCTTTTATGAGCGCCACCTTGGTGACGAACAGTGATCATACCCGTGTTGTTACGAGCAGATACTTTCTTTAACGATTCAGTTAAAGATTTCTCAGGAGTTGTTTTCGTGATTTCTTTGAAATCGAAACCAATAGCTCCGCGACTTGCATGAGATCTAGCACTAAATACTTTTAAACCCATGATTAAGCCCCCTCAAATAAACCGATTTTTTGGCCGGCTGCTAGTTGAACGTATGCTTTTTTCCAGTGTTTAACTTTAGTTAAACCGAAACGAGAATATTTCATGTCGTTTCTGCATACTGCTGTACGAATATTTTTTACTTTTACTGAGAAACCTTTTTCGATTTCAGCTTTGATTTCTGCTTTCGTAGAATCTAAAGCCACTTGAAATACGTATACTCCGCTTTCTGCAAGCGTTGTGTTTTTCTCAGTTACTAATGGAGTTTGTACTATTAATTTCATGATTATTTCTCCAACGAACAACGTTCAACGATTTTTTGAACAGAGCCCTTAGTGATAACAGCATGATCGAACTTCAATAAATCAAATACATTTAATCCTTCAACAGGGAAGTATTTGTAGTTCGCAAGATTTTTAGCTGCGCGGCTGAATTTTTCATCCGTTGTAGCATCAATCAATACTGCTTTGTTTACGCCAAAAGATTTTAATCTTTTGTTTAATTCTGTAGTTTTTCCTTCAGAAGCCATTGAATCAACGATAGTTAATTTGCCTTCTTTTAATAAATGAGAAAGAGCCATTTTAAGAGCTACTTTTCTTGTTTTCTTAGGAAGAACGTAAGCGTATGAACGAGGAACTGGTCCGAAGATCGTACCACCGCCTGGCATTAAAGGAGAACGAGTAGAACCTTGACGGGCGTTACCAGTACCTTTTTGCTTGAATGGCTTTTTACCACCACCGCTTACCATACCTTTAGTTTTCGTCATCGCATTACCTTGACGACGAGCTGCTAATTGCCATCTTACTACTGAGTGAAGAACGTCGTTTTTTACTTCGACTTCGAACACGTCAGAAGACAATTCAACTTGGCCAACTTTTTCTTTTTTCCAATTAAGTATATTTACTGTAGCCATAAATTATCCTTTCACCAATTTAACAAGAGTGTTTTTAGCTCCTGGAACTGGCCCTTTAACAAACAAAACGCCTTCGTTTGCTAATACATCAACAACCACTACGTTTTTAACTGTGATTGTTTCGTCTCCCCAGTGACCTGGGAATTTCTTACCTGGCATTACGCGACCTGGCCAAGTTCTGTTACCGCTTGAACCCGGACGTCTGTGGAATTTAGAACCGTGAGTCGCAGGACCCCCAGCAAAACCCCATCTTCTTACAGAACCTTGGAATCCACGGCCTTTAGAAGTTGCAGTAATTTTAACAACGTCACCTTTTGCAAGGCTGTTGATTGATACAGTATCACCAACGTTAACGCCTTCAGAAGCTTGACGAATTTCTCTTACGAAACGCGCGCCTGTTTCAAAGCCCGCACCCTTAAGGTGACCAACTTCAGCTGCATTTGCATTTTTCGCTTTTTTAGGAACCGACGCGATTTGAACTGCTTCGTATCCATCTTTTTCATTAGTTTTAACTTGAGAAACTTTCCAGTTTTCGTAACGTAAAACAGTTACAGGAACAGCTTCACCCTTATCGTTGTAAATCGTTGCCATACCTTCTTTGAAGGCAAACAAACCGTTTAACAACAATCCGTTTTCTTGAGTTGTAGTTTGTGTTTCCATTTCGCTCATCCTTAGCCTTCACTCGATAATTTGATATTTACATCAACACCAGCAGAAAGATCTAATTTCATCAATTGATCGATCGTTTGCGGAGTTGGTTCAAGAATGTCTAAGATTCTTTTGTGAGTTCTGATTTCGAACTGCTCACGTGATTTTTTATCAACGTGCGGAGAACGTAAAACCGTGAAACGGTTGATACGAGTTGGAAGTGGGATCGGACCAGCTATTTTCGCACCTGTGCGACGAGCAGTATCTACGATTTCTTTTGTAGATTGATCTAATAGCTTATGATCAAAGGCTTTAAGCCTAATTCTGATATTCTGATTTTGCATTTTTACCTCTTTAAACCCGCCAAAACCTTATTCCGCATGAAAGCAAGTCGCCTTATGAAAAAACGGTGGTTTCCGTAGTTTTTAGTTAAACTGAAGGGCTAATATGTCGGAACTACCAGACCATGTCAAACTTATTTATATTATTTTTTTGACATTCAAAAAGAGAGGTTTTATCGACCCAATTTTTGAAGAACTTCGTTCTTCACTTTGGTCGGTATCACAGAGTAGTTAAGGAATTCCATGCTAAAGAACGCACGGCCTTGAGATAGAGAACGGATATCCGTAGCATAACCGAATAACTGCGCCAAAGGCACCTCAGCTGAAACGATTTGGCCACCCGTAGCCTTAGAGGTCATATTTAAAACTTTGCCTCTACGCGAGTTTAAATCACCTACAATGTTGCCTACAAATTCATCAGGACAAGTCACTTCTAACTTGAAGATCGGTTCTAATAATAAAACTTCAGTCTTTTTAATAGCTTCGCGGAAAGCTAAAGATCCAGCCACCTTACAAACGATTTCATCTGTTTGTTGAGGACGACCCGTAATACCTTTTATAGTGATTTTAAGACCAACCATTGAGTAACTCGCGATAGGACCAACCTCAGCACCTTCTTTAAGACCGTTTTCACAGGCTTTAATAAAGTGAGGTTGAATTTCTTTAGTTGGCTGAACTAAAGATACGATCTTAACACCTTCGCTAGATGCAATAGGTTCGATGTCCACATTCACTTGAACATATTTTTCTTCGCCAGCTAGCATGCGCTCAAATGTATAAGTCTCAGACACCTTCGATGAAATAGTTTCACGGTAGGCTACCTGAGGACGACCCACATTAGCTTGGATTTTATGTTCACGAAGAAGACGATCTAATAAAATATCTAAATGAAGCTCTCCCATACCCGACAGAAGAATTTGTCCTGTTTCAGGATCCGTACGAAGGCGACAAGAAGGATCCTCTTTTTCTAATCGCTGCAAACCAAGAATCATTTTCTCTTGATCGGCAGATGATTTCGCTTCGACAACAACAGAGATAACAGGTTCTGGGAAAGTAATTGATTCGAATACAACTAAGCGAGCTGAATCACACAGAGTGTCCCCTGTCGTCGTGAATTTCAAACCGATGATCGCACCGATATCACCCGCCATAATCGTATCGACTTCTTCACGCGAGTTCGCGTGCATCTTTACGATTTTTTGTATTCTTTCTTTTTTATCTGTACGAGGATTATAAACTTGATCCCCAACTTTGATTTGTCCTGAATACACACGGATGTACGTTAACGATCCTGCAAATGGATCGTTCGCTAATTTGAATGCAAGCGCGGCCGCTGGTTCATCAAACTTTGTATGACATTCCACTTCGATATTTTCTTTAACTGGGTTCATACCTACAGTTACAGAAGCATCAAGAGGGCTTGGTAAATAATCTAAAACGCCATCAAGAATTTGCTGAACGCCTTTATTCTTAAAAGAAGCTCCACAGAAAACAGGGAACGCTTTTAATTGTAAAGTCGCTGCACGAAGAACGGTTTTTAATTCTTGAAGCGTTGGCTCTTCGCCATTTAAAAATTTTTCAATAAGAGCATCATCAAGTTCACAAATTTGCTCGATCGTTCTTGCACGTTCGATTTCAAATTCATCTTTGATTGAAGCTGGGATTTCAGTTTCTCTGAAATCATGTTCTGTTGGACCATCCCAGATGATGGCTTTTGAAGTTAACAAATCAACTACACCTTGAAGTTTATCTTCAGAGCCGAGTGGAATTTGAACTTTGATCGGATTGGCTTCTAAGCGATTTTTGATACTATCAACGCTCATGTTGAAGTCTGCGCCAACGCGATCCATTTTATTAATGAAACAAATACGAGGAACTTTATATTTATTCGCCTGTCTCCAGACCGTTTCAGACTGCGCTTCTACACCGTTTACTCCGTCGTAAACTGCGATGGCACCATCTAAAACGCGAAGCGAACGTTCAACTTCAATTGTGAAGTCAA
>CAZXZW010000039.1:0-20170 GCA_964645745.1 uncultured Bdellovibrio sp. | reverse complement strand
GTCTGGACCGTGTCTCAGTTCCAGTGTGACTGCTCATCCTCTAAGACCAGTTAGGGATCGTAGCCTTGGTGAGCCATTACCTCACCAACTAGCTAATCCCGTATGGGCTCATCCTCAAGCGAAAAACCTTTAACCCCTAGAACCTCAGTTCCTGTGGTCTTATTCGGTATTAGCCAGTCTTTCGACTGGTTATCCCCAACTCGAGGGCAGATTACCCATATATTCCTCACCCGTGCGCCACTAGTATTGCTACTCGTTCGACTTGCATGTATTAGGCACGCCGCCAGCGTTTGTTCTGAGCCAGAATCAAACTCTCCAGTTAAAAAACTGTTAAGTTTAAATGTAAAGAGTTTATTATAAAAAACTCTAAAAAAATAAAATAATGTTCCATTTCTTCCGAAGAAGCACTGGACATTAATCCAAAATCTTTTAGCTATTTAGTTTTCAAAGAACCTAGCAAGGACGTCAGTTCTAAATGATCTAAAATCGTTCGTCAACACTTATTTTTAAATTATTTAAAATAATTTTTAAATAATTTAAAGTATTGCGTAAATTTTAGACTATCTAGTCTTGGTGGAGGCAACAGGGATCGAACCTGCGACCTTCTGAATGCAAATCAGATGCTCTCCCAGCTGAGCTATGCCCCCAAAATACGTTTTGCTGTGGGGAGTTTTTCTCTCAACCAGGGAAAAAGTGCAAGTAGTTTTTTATTATTTTTAATTATGCTTAAAAAACCGTGAAAAAACCCAGACTTTTGTGAATTTTATTTAAAATTTAAGCTGTCGCTGCTTTGCGATTGAGCATTGAACGTAGGTACCAACTTCGTTCAATGGCCATTTCAAACCCTACAGACTCTGCTCCAAGCAGAATGCTATGATAAACTTTAGTTAATACTTCTAATTCTACGTCTGACTGATAGCTATCGTCTTCATAAGTATCTTCAATAGCTTTCACTACTGATTTTAAGTCTACAGTCGTGACTACTTTAGGGATCTTTTGAGAATCAAAACCTACTAATTCAGTCGGTTTAAATCCGACCAAGTGTTTCGTGATTAATACTTTCAATCCTCCGAAGAAGTTTACCTGTAAGAACACAGAACCATCAAAGTCCTGACGTGATAATACTTTCTCTACGTTCTCTAAGTTAAATGAAATAACTTTTGAATCTTCTTTCTGAGTAATATGAACCTGATTTCCATTTAGCTTATATGTGAAGCCATTAGCACAATCTAAAAAATTAACGATCTCATTAACTGAATGTGAATTTCCTGTTTGAGAGGCTTCATATGTATCGTTTTGCTGCTTGCCCGCTGCATGAGTGTTGGTTTTCTTCAAAATGGCCTCCGTTTAGGTTCCTACAAATTTCCTGCGTTGTTCGTCAAAAAATCTATCGACCTTTTCTCTTTCACACTTTAAAATATTTATGTCTCATTACTGGAAAATGAAAAAAAAGGACTTATTTTATGAAAATCAACCGTTGGACTGCTGAGCTGAACCCAGATCTAGGAATTATTGAAAATCTTTTTTCCACTGAAGGACTAGAGTACAAAGAGGTTCGCGTACCGAGTGGCGCAAAGATCTCTAATCAAAGAACCTCTATGACTGAAGTTATTCAATTAGTGAACGGAGAATTAATCTTTAATCTCTCAGGGACTCAATTCGCCTTAAGAGCCGGTGACCGCCTTGAGGTCGCTGCGAACACAATGTATTCGTACAACAATCTTAAGTCTGAAGAGAGCTTATTCTTAACAGCCAATAAACTTTAACAGATAAACCCGTAGGGATTAATCCCCCTACAATAAATAGCTCAACTGAGAGGGTTAATTCGAGAGCGCACAGTTAAATCAAAAAAATAACTTAGATATATCAAAAAGGGGGCTAAACACCCCTTTTTTTACGCTCAAATAGACCCTTCTTTGTATAGAAACGAAAAAAGCCACCCTAAGAGGTGGCTTTTTAAAGTAAATCTTATAAATATAGATCTAGTTATTATTGATCTGGATCTTAAACATCTCTGTATTAGACCAATCTGAATATCTATCACCTTCTTCGCTTCTTACACGCCAGAAGTATTCTCCCGCCTCTACTTGATCCGTTACTAATAGCTTAGATTTAGCCGTGAAAGATGATTGAACGATTTTTCCGAAATCTTTATCACGCGCAATCTCTACACGGAACTTACCGGTTTCTTCTCCTTGGCCTAACCAGTTTAACCATACATACTTAGCTGCGTTCTTTTGGAAGAAGTAAAACTTGTCATTAACTTCTTGTTTGATCACAGGCGCTAGAATATTGAAAACTTTTTTATAAACTACTTCTCCTACATCAGAAGAACTGATTTTACGACCTTTTGTATCTAGAGCGTAGACTTGATACGAGTACTTGCCTGTACGAGGTAACTCTAAAGCACTGGCTGGTTCACGTGTTGTTGTCTTCTTAACAGCCTTTTTAGTTTTCTTATCTACAAGCTCAACTACATATTTGTCAGCGTAAGGTACTTTTGACCACGAAACGTCTACAGCTGTACTTGCAATCCCTCTATCACGAGGGTTTTTCGCTTTATATTCTTTTGTTACTTTCAACTTATCCATTTTGATCGTTGGGAAATCGACCGCCAAAGAACCTACCGATGAATACGTACTTGCCGTGTCGCCTGCTCCTACAGCTTTTACACGGTAATACATATTAGAAGAAAGCTTCTTAAGAGAGTACTGAGCCGCTTTTGTTTTATACTTTTCAACTTGAGCAAAGTCAGGTGTATCAGAAACTTCAACTTCGTATGATTTAGCGCCTTCTACCGGCGACCACTTCAGTGACTGCGGAACTTCTTGATTCGCTTTAAGCTTTAAATCAGGAGTATCTAGTACCGGCGCTGCCAATGCCATTGGCGCCTTAGCATCTCCGATGAAAGCTTCATCGAACGATCTTTCGATTTGACCTAGCACACCTGTTTCAGCCACTTCTATGAAAGTGTCAGCGATGTTTTTCTTAGTTTTTCTCTCTTCAAAGTTTTTAGCATTAATAACAGATTTCGTGTCGATCTTAACGCTACCACATTTTTCGCTCTTTTTAAGGTTCACGGCACCATTATCTTTACTTAAAGCGATGCTCTCTCCGCAATCGGCGATAACTAAGTCATCCACAACATTCTCAAGTTGCACACCCCCGTACGGGATATCTAAGACCATCTTTTTGCCTTTAAAGCTGAACTTAATTAATGAGTTTGGAGCCAGAGTAATAATCTGACCATTTGATAATTTCACAGTAACGCTTGAATCAGCACCCGTGAAAATGCTGTCGCCTTCAACCAATAAATCTTTGGGTTTTAAATCATCCCAGAAATAATTCGCGATGTTCTTCTTACGCACGTCTTTTTGCAACTGTTCAAATGAACCAATGGCTTCAGACGAAGTAGAACGTGACATTCTAAATAGCGAATCATCCTGTATGAAGTAGATACAGAAGAATGAGATTAAAAGACAAACTGCGGTTATGACTCTATTGTGTTTATTATCAAAAAAATTCATAACTCTGTTATCGACACATCATAATGCAAACTGTAGCGCCTGGACGGTCTAGAATGATTATGTACCAATATGAAACGCTATCTTTAGTAAGCCTTAGTTTACAGGACTAGACGGCAGATCTTAAAAAGCACACTTAAACCTAGACCTACCCCACTCAAATTGTTGGAATACAACTAGCACATGCATACAAACAGTTTTAACAGTCACTCATCAATCACTCCATTTAAAATAGTGCAAAAATTTATGAGTAGTCCGATGAACTTTTGAAGAATATCAAACAAGCTAGCCTGACAGACCGTCTAGTTTGGGAGCTCAAAAAGCTTAAGTCTAGAATCCTTGAGAATAGTCTAGCGAGACCTTACTCGACTTGCCTTTTTACTATATAAAAAACAACATTAATCATGATCAAATTCAACAGTTTAAAAGCCAAAATCATTACGTTATTAACCGTTACGACTTTAACCATCGCATTTATATTATTTTATATCTTTATAAATTTTTATAAGAAAGATAAAATCGCATATATATTCGAAACCAACGCCGCGACTCTTGATACTGTTGGTGAACAATTCCGTCGTGAAGTGGAGTTTAGCTCTGAGATTATCAAGGTTCACTTAGAAAACACGAAGAAAAATAAAAAGTTATCTTTATCTGCAGAGAATGCTCTTCCTGAAGATTACCTTATTGATTCGATGGCGGTTTACCAAAAGAAACCTAGTTTTAAACTCGTCGACAAGCTTTACAAAAAAGATATTAAAGAAATGGCGAAGAGCGAAGTTGAACGCTTGATCGCGGCTCAAACAACAAATGACGAACAAACAGTTTATGTGAATGACATGACTGTGACCGTAGTTTCTGGGTTTAGCAAAGAGCAAAGCGCTTGGGTTCTTATTTATCAATTCCAATCATCTACTTTACAGGCTTACTTCAAAGCCTCAGAAACCATCAATACTGCTTTAATTAACAAAGGGGTTGGAAATGGGGTTGGAAAGTTTCAGTACCCTCAAATCGATACTTTCAAAGCCGATGAAGTAAATAAAGAAATTACGGAAACAGTTTTACCTCAGTTAAATCAAAATTCATTAACGAATATGATTTCACTTGATGGTCAAAATTACTTATTCTCGTCGACTCGTCTTTATCAAACGCAATCGTACCTTTCTTCGTTCGTGAGTGAAGATAAAGTTTTAGAAAATTTAAAGAGCCTCATCATCCGCTCTATTTTCTTCTTTATTTTAATCAGTTCGTTAGTGGTTCTTCTGAGTTATTTCTCGTCGGACTACTTAACTCATCGTTTGAAAAAATTAACTCAATCTGCAAAAAGAATTGCGAATGGTCAGTTTGATGAAAAAATTCAAGATAGTGGAAATGATGAAATCTCGACATTAACGAGCGGTTTCAATCAAATGAGCACTGAAATTTCACGTCTACTACACGAAACTGCAAATAAAGCGCGTATGGAATCTGAATTAAAAACAGCTCAGATCGTACAGCAAACGCTATTCCCTAAGAGTGAATACGATTCTTCTTTTGTACAAATCAAAGGGTTTTATACCTCAGCTAGTGAGTGCGGTGGAGACTGGTGGCATTACTTTGAAGATGAAAATAAAGTTTGGGTATGGATTGCAGATGCTACGGGACATGGAGCTCCTGCCGCTTTATTAACAAGTGCTGCGAAATCAGCTGTAAGTATCATCGAAAATCTAAACTTACCGCTTAAAGAATCTTTCGAACATCTTAATTTCGCGATCTGTAATGTATCTAAAGAGAATATGATGATGACGAGCTTCGTTGGCGTGATCGATAAGAAAACTTTAGATTTCAGTTACATCAATGCTTCTCATGAACCTTCGATTCTGATTAAGAAAAGCAGCGAAATTTCGAAAGACAGTCTTATCTTCTTAAACGAAAATTCAAATCCCCGTCTAGGACAGTCTAAAGACTCTATGTTTACTAGCTCTACGGTGAAATTAAACCATGGTGACCGCATCGTATTCTATACGGATGGAGTGATGGATGTTAGAAACATAGAGGATAAAGTCTATGGCGAGCGCTCTTTCATGAAAGGCTTAGTCAATAGCTACAATAAATCATCAAATTTATCTGATTTTTACACAGATTATGAAACTAGCCTCGTAAACTTCAGATCTAATACTGAGCTTATTGATGACGTTACATTCTGTTTTTTTGAAATTAAATAATTAACACGGATAGAACCAAGAGGAACTTATGCAAAATACACTAGTTAAAGCGACAAACAACGGCGGAAAAACACAAATCGATATTATCGGTTCAATTGATGAAAATTTTAATCAATTCACAAAAGACATCCCTAAGTCAGGAGAAATCGAAATTTCCCTTCAAGCTTTGAAGTCGATCAATTCAACGGGAATTCGTGAGTGGATCAAGCTTATGCAATCTATCCCAAAAGCTCAGATCTCTTTTACAAACTGCCCGAAGATCTTTATCGATCAAGTGAACATGGTAAGTGGATTTATCCCTGCCACTTCTAAGGTTTTATCTTTTTATGTTCCTTATTATAATGAAGATTTAGATAAAGAAGCCTTAGTTCTTTATAAATTGGGAGAAAACTACACAGCTAATTCCGTTCAAGTTCAAGATCATCACAAAGATGCGGCAGGAAACATGTTTGAACTAGATGTAGTTAAAGCCAAATACTTTAAGTTTATTCAAGCGTCTTAATTAAGTTACGAGATCATTTAGGAAATACATGGCTGACAACGTAGTCGACTCAGAAAATCAAACCCAATCCTCGGCCCGCCGAGAACTTTATGAAGTGTACGCCGATACTTCGGTGAAACCACGTCATAAGAGAAGATTGATCGAAAGCCTAGATGAAATCTTTGGTTACGATCTGGCTTTCTTAGTGGGTCTTATTATGCGCAGTGAGTTTTCTGGTAACTTAAACATCATCAGTCAATCTAACGAAATTAGTGGTATCTCTTTCTCAAAAGGAAAGATCACGAAAATCGACTTAAATGATAAAGAAACCTTCATGGGTGAGCTCTT
The DNA here is from genome assembly GCA_964645745.1 of uncultured Bdellovibrio sp. Taxonomy (GTDB): domain Bacteria; phylum Bdellovibrionota; class Bdellovibrionia; order Bdellovibrionales; family Bdellovibrionaceae; genus Pseudobdellovibrio. The sequence continues at coordinate 13,613 of CAZXZW010000039.1, read as the reverse complement.
AATTAAAGATGGCTACATGACTCGTGAAAATTTAACTCAACTATTACAAGATCAAAGCAAACCTCTAGGTGAACTTTTAATCGTTCATAAAGTCGCAACGACAGAACAGATTATCGGTGTTCTCGTCAAACAGATGCGTCTACGTTTATCTAAATACATCAACAGTAACAAATACCGCGTGAACTTCTCTGAATCAGAGATTCCTGATCACGGACTATCAATTTCTTATCCTGAGTACTTAGGCTTAGCTCATGACTGGGTGGCTGGCCGCTTTAATGCCGAATGGTTAAAACTTCATTACATGGAGTTGAGTGAAGGTTTAGTTGAAATTCCTCAGGATATCGGAGTCTACCCGGCGGTTAAGGTTCTTCCTTTATCTACAGATTTAGCGAATACTTTCAAAACCATTTACGAGTTGCAAGTTTTTTCAAAAATATTCTCTTCAGTTAAAAATGAAAAAGACCAAGAATATTTTTTAAAATGTTTTCATTACGGAATCATGTCTGGGCAATTAACTTTAAAACACAATCCCAATGCAGAAGCTAATTCAGATTCAATCCTTAAAAATATCTATCAAGCTTGTAACAAAAAAACAGGTGTTGATTTGGTAGAAACTCTAGCCAACATCTTAAAGTTTAAACCAACAGAAATCGATTCGATCTTCCAAGCTATCAACAACTATGTTCACACCTACACCGGTGATGATTACGATATGAAAAATAATATGTTCAGAATCGTATTGGAAATGTTATCGAAAAAGCAATTTTACTACGATGCTATTAATAAAAAGTATGCGGCAGCTAACGATCCTCAAGTCGCTGCTGAAATCGGTAAAAAAATTACAGAAATTTATCGTGAATTATTAGCGAAGAATTTATTCGTAGCCATTGATCGCTTGAAAAAAATTAATGAACATAGTTCTCAAATCCCTAAAATCAAACTTTACATGGTTTGGGCCAAGGCGCTGATGATTCATCAAAATAATATCCGCATTAACATGGCCGATTTAGACCGCGAGTTCTTACAAATCTTACCAGAAGATAAAGATACCGCTGAGTATTTCTACGTGAAGGCCATCCTATCTTCTTTGAAAAAAGATGAGGCGGCCGCTAACACTAATTACCAACAAGCTATCAGACTTAATCAAGAATTAAAAAAATATCCTCCTTTTAAAGAATCGGGGTCTCTTATCAAAAAGCTATTTAAATTCTCAATCGTGTTCTTATTCGCCTGCGGAGCTTTCAAAGCTCAAGCTCAGACTGAAGATACGCCAGCAACTCCGGCTACTCCGGAAGCGACGGTTATTCAAGACGAAGCTACACCGCAGGACGCAGCCACACTTAAAACACCTGAAGCCGTTGTGCAGGAAGCGATTGCTCCGGAACCACCTGCTGGAGCTATTAAAGATGAGCCTGTTCCCAATGGATCCATCTCAAAGAAATTACCATTTGTTTATCTCAATCAGTATTTCACATATAAATTGATTAATCCGAATACGATTCAAGTTAATGATGTGAGCTATGACTTAAGAGACCTCGTTGTGACTAACACTGAAAAGGGTTTTGCTGTGGAATTGAAAGGTTCTTTAGAGAGCTTTAACAAATCACCTGGCTTTTCTCTTATCTCAGCTACAGACAAAAAAAATGTTGTTGTTAAATTTGCGTCTGATGACGGAAAATACCTTCTAACCAACAATGATAAGAATGCCGTAACTGATCCTGAATCTGTTTGTTTATATAAAAAAAATCAATTTACGATCATTCAAATTTGTAAGGCGATTGACCGTGATCAAAAAGATGGAAAAGCTAGTATAACTGTAAATAGCCAAACCGTCGATCCTGAAGGAACTGTTATCTTAAACGATACGAATAATAAAAGAATTCTTTTAAGCGTAACCCGTCCCAATCATGACTTTATTAACATCGAAACGATCAAACGTTTAATCTTGCCAGTTAAAGCAGATAAAGCCGTTGATTCAGAAAATTTTGATATCCAATTCATCGACGCAGGTCACTCTCGTTATGCTTGGGAAGATAAAATTAACTTGAATCAAAACTACTTTACATTGAAATTCGATGAATTAATGTCTTTGAAACAAGGGATTTACTTCAATAACTCAATCACTGTAGCTACTGGATTATCAGAGGTTTACATTGACCGCGATAAACTTCAAAAGAAGTACTTCAATAAACTTGTGGTAGAACCCATCATGGTTTTCAGTGAATTAGCGGGTAAATCAGATACGGCTGATGCCATCTTGAGATCTGATATGGGCATCGGCATCAGTATCCTAGCTGATCGATATCTTGAGAATGGACAAAATATTTTTGGATCGTTCTCATTCTACTCATCGAAATTAAGCCCTACGACAAACAATACGCGCATTCAAGATCCTGAGACGACGTTAATGACGTTATCTGCAGGATATAAATACGCCTTAAATGATAAATGGGCTGTTGCTGGTGTTGGACGTCTGCAAGAAGATACGTTCTTCAATCAGGTGAACTCAAATACTGTTGCATTAACAAAAGCGATGATTAAAATGATCGGTGCTGTCCCTGAATACACTTTCTACAACAAAGATAAACTTGTTATGGGTGCCAGCCTTGGAGCTTACATATTGCTTCCGACTGATGTTCCTAACTCGACGACGACTTCAATGGGTACGCTGATTGAGTTTGATGCGAAAGCCTCATACAAAATGGGCTGGGGACGTTTCACCGGCGGACTTACTTATGGAAACCGTAATCAGAAAAATGATGTTTATTCTTACAACGCGGCCGATGTGACTTACCGCTTAGGCTTACTTTATTTATTTTAGTTTGAACTGTCTTCCGTCTTAAATTCCGGAACGAAAAAACGAGATTCTAAATCATTTAATCCAAATTGATTTAGAATCTCTTTTATTTTGTGCGCAAAACGATGACGTGGTTTTTCAATTTTCTTTGCGATAATCAATTCATTTTTCATTGAGTGCTCAAAGCCCACTAACTCGGTCACTGTCACTTGATACCCAAAAGCTTCAAGTTGCAAGCATCTCAGCACATTCGTTAAATGGCTGCCAAATTCACGTGTATGAATGGCATGACGGTAGATCTCCGTTAGAGCTTGCTTTGCTAAAAACTTTTTACTTTGTTTGAGATGATTAGCCACTTCGGCTTGGCAGCAAGGCACTACGACCACATATTGAGATCCACGCTCTAAGGCAAACTTAATAGCGTCATCGGTAGCGGTATCACAAGCATGGAGTGCCGTAACAATATCAATCTTGGCTGGAATCTTAGATGAAGTCATTGATTCAGCCACAGATAAATTAAGAAAGCTCATATTTTTAAACTTAAGCTTCTGCGCTAAATCCTGAGATTTACTGACTAGCTCTGGACGCGTTTCAATTCCGTAAAGATGACACTGATCCTGGTACGATTTATTTTTAACAAACAAATCATATAGAATAAAACCGAGATAAGACTTCCCTGCCCCGTGATCAATTAAATTCATTCTTTGCTGCGTTTCAACAGAGTCTTTCATAAGAGGCTCAATAAAGTGAAACAAATGATTTACTTGTTTTAATTTACGTCGGCTATCTTGATTCAATTTTCCGTCAACTGTGAGTATGTGAAGCTCTTTAAGTAAGTCTATTGATTGACCTGATTTTAAAATGTCTTCCATTATGATTTCCCCCACGACTTGAGTAAATCAGCTTCTTCGGTGCTTGAGGAAACCTTTTTAAATTTAACACCAGGACGTCCTTTGACCTGTGCTTCGCATTCTGACCAAGTCGCGTACTTAGTCACAACTCCGTTAATAAGACTGAGATACCACGAAGCTTTTTTTTCTCCGGGAGTTTTCTTCCAGTTGTTGTTTTCTGGCAGCGGTTCTGTTTTTGCCGGAACCGTCACATCAAATTTGTATTCGGTAGCACGGCCCTCGTAAAGATAAATCGATGCATTCTTTGAATAAGCCACTGCAATTTCATCACATCGTTCATTGCCCGGATCATTATTATGACCTCGCACATAGTCCCATTGAATTTTCGTTGGAACTTTTTGAACAGCAGCGAGAAGCTCTTCCCATAAATCTTGATTAGTTACAGGCTCACCGGCCGAGTTTTTCCAGCCGTTTCTTTTCCAACCGAACACCCACTGCGTGATACCACGAATAACGTAAACACTGTCCGTATAAATCTGAAGATCAAACGATGATACTTTTTGCGCAAGAATAAATTTTAAACCAGAGATAACGGCTTGAAGCTCCATGCGGTTGTTCGTCGTTTGCGAGTAGCCCGCACCGAGTTCAGTTACGTATTTATAATCAGCAATAACAATGGATCCAAACCCACCTGGACCGGGATTTCCCGAGCAGGCACCGTCTGTGTATAAAATGAATTTCATGGCCTGAGAGTACCCCAAATAAAAAAGGCTGTAAACTTTCATTTACAGCCTTTGTCATCGATCTATTTAAGGATCTGACTAGTGTTGAACGATCGCTGGTAACGTACGGATCATATCTTCGTAGTACACAGAAGATTTGATTACGTTATTTAAGTAAGCTTCAATCGTTTCAGCTTTTAATTTCCATACAGCTTTTTCTTCTGCAGAGATATCTTGAGCCGGTTGATTGTTAGCTAACTTAGCCTCTAAGATCGCCTTCAACTTTTCACCGTCAACTGAACCATCTTCAGCTTTAACTTTTTCTAACACGCGTGCTGAAGCTAGATTATCCATCATACCTAAAGCAATCGTGTTATCAGGAGAAGCTACGAATAAATCAGCACCTAATTCAAGTCTTAAAGAACCTTTGATGTTTGGAACAGTCACAGGCATTTTGAATTGGTGAACTGAGATGTTCTCAGCTAAAGCTTCATCAGATGGGTTAGCACCTGTTAAATCTTTTGCCTCCGCAGCTAATACTGAAGAAACAACTTTTTGTAACTTCGTAGGAGCATTCGCATCGATTCCTAGGATACGAGCGATCGGAGCAAACATATGTTTATCGATAATTTGTGATTTCGACATTTCATACGCAATTTGAAGGGACGCTTTAGATCCATTGATGATCGTGAATTCAACATTATCAACAACGTTATCTTGCATAATAGCTTCGATTAAGCCTAATGCTGAATCTCCAACTCCTGGTTGATTCAAGAAGCTGTCATTGTTTCTTTCGAACGTTGGTTGAGCTCTGTCGTATTTGTAAAGTGGCGTTTGACGTTTTAATAACGCATTCGTCGCTTGTACTTTATCTAACCAGTAACCACGTACGTCGATTTGGTCAGCGTAGCTGTTTGTGCTTTCAGGATCTTTCATTGAGTTAAACATTTTACCCGCTTGAGCGATGATAACATATTTAGGATTCAATTGAACTTGAGCACATGACATAGCATCTGGAGACAACTCCTTCATCGGCACGATCGCGATGATTTCACTTGGTTTAGCAAGTAAAGAGACCGCACATAATACGTCTGGAGTCGCGATAACTTTAGCTAAGTGTTGACCCGCTAATGTAGCCGCCGTGTTTAAGTCTTTTAAGAACTCAATTTGTTCCCACTCAGGAGCGCCATCTGGCAATTGGTAACGGTACTTAATACGTTCTTTAACTTCTAACATGATACGTAAATCCATGAAGATTCCACCGATACGACGAGCGTAAGCGAAGTCATCCCATAAACTCATGCTTGCACGAGCGTTACGGAAGTTTCTTTTTGCGTAAGCATCTTCGTAATCGTTGATGATGTTTTGAGTGATCTCAGTGTACGAAGTACCTAAGTCAAAACGTTTACAACCAGCGTTGATACCAGTGTGTTCATCTGTACAGAATCCGTAAGGTTTCAATTCGATACCTTCAGTTAACTTCATGCTATCAAGAGTTGAAGTGACTGGAACTGTTGTTACAGCTTGAGTTTTTGTATCTACTACATCAACTTCACGGTTGTAACCGAAACGTAAAGCAGCAAGGTCGTATTTACCTAATACTGTTAACGCTTTTAAATCATCTCCGTATTCCATCACAGAAGAGAATGGAATAACGTGGTCGATTTTACGAGCTTCTAACTCAGCAGCTGTGAAGAAGTTTTCTTTATCTTCAGAACCTTGGAAGTTATGACGTAAACCTAAGTTATGACCCATTTCATGAATCAAAGTAGGGATCCAAACTTCTGGTAAGATAATGTCGATAGCCGCTTGTTTTTCAGATTCAGATAAATCTTTCCAAAGTTTAGCGTCATCAGAGAACTTATCCATTAACTTTTGACTGATTGTTGTTGATAAACCATCAGCAGCGTTACTACGGAACGCACAGTTCTTAACTTCATTTAAGTATTTGAACTTCGTTTTTAAATCTTTAGAACTATAAAGATCATTTTGTGTTTTCGTGTAACCTTTTAAGTCACCTTTAATTTTAGCTACTTTAGCTGAAATATTGTTATTCACAAAGTTATCAGCACCAACGGCTGTTCCTTTTGCTCCAGCTGCCGCTTTTTCAGCTGCTAACTTAGCCGCTGCCGCTGCTTTCATTTGATTCGAGTGTTCGATCGACATATTCACGCCGAAAGTTTTTCCCGTTTTAAGTTTACCTTGAACTTGAGCCATCAAGCTTGGAGATAAAGTTAACTTAGGAGCCGCCGCTTTATTAGCTGCAGGTTGAGCCGTAGAAGCTAAACGAGCGTCTCTTTTCGCTTTGATGATATCGTCGTAAGTGTACTTGATACCAGCTTTGATTGTTCCGTAGAACATGATCGTACGAGCCGAAATGATTTCTCCAGTTACTGGATCTTCAGTTTGCGGACCGTAACCGATAACAGAAGAAGCCACAGGGTCTTCAACTAAAACGATCATACTGTTACGGATATCACCTGGATTTTTACCTTCAGGTTGTTTTAAGTTAATGCGGAACTTAACACCGGCTTCTTTCAAACCGTCATTTAAGTTGTTAACTGTTTTCACAGTTAAATCGTTAACCATTTTATTTTCAGGTTTAGCGAATTCGTCACTTAAGTAGTAAGTGATTTCTTCACGATTCGGATTCCAACGATTCATGATTTGAATCTTAGTTTTATCCGAAGTGTTACCATCAACATCTAATTTAGTTTTAGCTGTTGTAAAGAAACCGAACGTTTGTTCGTCTTTAGAACCGATTGGGTAAGAAATAGTTTTATAACCTTTAGATAAAACAGAAGAAACTTTAACTAAAGAGAATTGGTAGTCAGCACTGATAGCTGAAGCTGTAGTTGCTTCACCTAAAGATTCAACATCACCAACTGCATCTAAGCTAGCTTTGAAAGTTCTTTTGATTTTGAAGTTGATCGCGTCTTTTTCGATGCTTGAAGAAACTAACTCAGCTTTTAACTCTGTGTAGCTATTGTCACCGAAAGATTGGTTTTCTACGATAGGTAAGAATTCCAACTGACCTGACTTAAGATCTTCGAATTTTAAAGTCATGTTTGGCTTTAATTTCCAAGAAACTTTATCGTTGTCAGCTTCGACGTTTGTACATTCACCGTATTTATCTTTAGCACACTCGTATTGAGTATGTTCGATAGGGATTTCCATAACAAGTTTATCATTATGAGGATTTGAAGCGTAACGACCGTCACGTTCAGTTTCGATGATTTGTAATGTCTTCTCAGTGATTTTAACTTTTACACGCTTGTTTTCACCAGCGAAATAAGGGAAAGCATCTACTGATGACATACTGCTACTTTGTTGCGATGATGAGAATAAGTATTCGTCATCTTCGTTGATCAAAGTCTTACTGTAATTCTGCGCTTTTTTATCTGGATTTGTAGCTTCAAAAGGAATTTCCTTTGTACAGCTTGCGAGTGCCATGAGTAGCGCTCCACATAAAATCAGATTTCTTCCTAGTTTTTTCTTCATCGTGTATCCCCTTATCCTTTTCTTTATTCTTTTACTTAATCTTCTTTAAATTTAAATATTAATATAAATACGACAAGCCTATGCGGTATGACGAAGTGTTCTCGTCGAAAACCGTGATGTTGGAATCAACACCATTCGATTTCACAGCATTACCATCCGTTGAAATACCTAAGTTCGCTGTCATTTTCGGTGTGATATCGTAATTTAAATCTCCAGAGAAAATGAATCCGTAACGTTCAAATCCGTTATATGTATAACCAATACGGTATGATCCCACTGTATTAACATAGAATTTTTCAGTTACTGGAACCGTTACATCTAATAGATGAGAAACACGGTATTCAATATTAGGAGAACCTGTCGCGTTCTGAGTGAATTCGTGGAAGAAACGCACTAAACCTAATTTATAAGTAACATTGAAATATTCACTGACATAAGCAATACCATTTGAAGTTGAAATACTTCCTTTAAGACGATCTGTCTTAACTGATTTTTCAGTCACCGGAATAATCGTAGCTACCGAGTGAACTGTTCTGAATTCTGGATTAATTTGATAACCTTTAATAGCTAAAGAAACTGTACCATCTGAAGTTGTTGTTTCATGTTGTCCATAGTTATCTTGATTGACGATAATACGCGCTGAAGCTGTTAAAAGAGGAGTCAGCTTGTACATAGGTTCTAATGATAATGACAATGTGTTTTCTTTAGGAGCTGTTTCATCCTTTTGAACTTTCTCAGCCATCTCTAAACCGAAAATAACAGCTAAAGGGCTCTTTGTTGAAAGAGTTTCTTCGATCGCTGTCACACTGGTACCGATCGGCATCACCGGCGTCACATTAACAGTAGAGTCCTGAGCTTTTAAAACTGAGGGCGCCATCATTAATAAGGCACATACAGATAGGACGGTTCTCTTCATTTTTGTCATTCTCATATTTAAAACCCTACATTCTTCTGATCTTCACTATAAAGACCACCAGTAATCATCTATGCGATAACCGTACCAAAAAAAGAGGACTTTTTGATTTGGGCGGCCAAAAGCTAAAACACTAACCTACTGATTTTGTTCAATTCTTTGTGAGTAGCATATTCAATCAGCTGCATAATTTATTTTTATATCCTTCAATTCGGTGACTTTTTACTACCACTGACCAAAAGAAATACACCTGATTGAATACAAATAATCGTCTATTAATGGACTCCACTTACCTTGAGTCACTTGAGTTTGGCTAGCTTTTTTCATAAGAAATTTAAACGAGAACCCTGCTAGAAGCAGGCTCCGTGTTCTTGACAGATATTTTAAGAATTTTATGTGTGTCTATATATGAAAGCGATTAGATATCACTAACTTGCGAAGCTTGACGGCGCTCAACCACGATCTTCTCTTCGAAGGGATAAAGAACTACAAGTTGAACGCTATCATTAGACTTAATAAAACTCATTTTCTTTAAACATTCAGCGTAGCGACTTAGCTGACTGAGCGCTTTCTCCGAATAGATCGAGCTTCCCGTTTTATAATCTAAAATATACACCTGATCTTCAATGCGTCCCCAAAGATCGATCTGACCCTGGATGGTACCTAATTGAGTTTTTAAACCAAATCCCCACTCCGCATAGCCATGATCTAAAATGCTCTGGAACGGGATCTCTTTCAGATTTAAAAGCCACTTTAAAGCGGTCTTTTCATCCGGCGTGGCCTTATCAAGGACGTGCTCTCGAGAAAGGTATTTCGTCGATTCAAATAGACGATGAAGATCCGTTCCTTTCTGAGCTTTATTCAGATGTTCGATGATCTTTTCATTCACTACGGGCTCTGTTTTAAGAGCCGCTTTCGAATCAGCAGCCTGCGGAGTAGAGATCAACTCTGTCACGGAAATCGTTCCCGTAGTTGCGGCCTGAGCTGATGGCGCTAAATCCAGTTTTGGTTTAACGACGACTTGTTCAGACCCATCAGAGGCAATCGAATGGACATCTGAGCCATAATCAAGGCTTTCCTGCGTGTACTTCTCGGTCTGATGAACACCTGGAGCCGGCCAGTTCAGTTTCGTGTACCAGCTGTTTGAAGCAGGCTTTTTAGCCGTCTCTACAACGAAGGAAATACTTTTCTCGGCGCGTGTAATGGCGACGTAGAAAAGGCGTTCGAACTCTAGATATTCTTTTTCATTTAAAAGACGCTTTTGTTGTTTACCCCAACTTGACCACGACAATTTCATTTCGCGGTTCAAAACAGGAATACTGTAAAGATGCGTCTCTGTATCTACCATAAACTGTAAGATATTCGTCTGCTTCGGACGACTTCCTACACCGGCTAATAACACATGTTTAAACTGCAGCCCCTTAGATCCGTGGATCGTCATAATAGAAACGCGGTTCCCGCTAAACAGTGCGACGGATTCGTTGAGGTTCGAACTGAGATCTTCTTGCAAAGAAAACTGTGAAGAGAGGAAGTCATTCAGAATAAATTGTTCAGAACGAATATTTTCTTTAAGATTGGAAATAAACTTATAGATATTAGCTTCACGTTTACCCGTTGGATCGAGCAGATGGCTATTCATTAAAAAGCCTGAGTCTAATAAGAATTTTTCCAGTGCCGCTAGAACACCTTTTTGCTGATAACACTGCAGATACTGACTTAACGTTTTACCATCTTGATGCTTACTTTGTTTTATTTGCACCCAGAAACTTTTATTCGACTGACGTAAGCTATAGATCTCTTCGTCGGTCATTGTTAACCAAGGGCTACGCACTAGAATATGTAAGTTTAAGTTATCATAAGGATTCACTAAAAATTTTAAGAATGAAACTAAGTCGATGATTTCACGCTTACGATCAAATCCGGCCGCGATTAAAGATTGCACAGGAATATTGTACTTAAGTGCGTACTTAGCAAAATCGAAAATATCGTTGTTCTTGTTGAAGAGGATACACATATCACCAAAAGGAATACCTTTTTTGTGAAGCATAGCTATGTGATTCACTAGCCCCGCATATTCATCTTCAGTTCTGACATAATAGGCTTGAACATCATTTTCAGCTTGCGAGATTTCTTTTGGTAGCATCGGCAAGAACTGTTTCGAGAAGGATTCTGTAATATCATTCAAATTGTGCATTAATTTATGATCTGAACGGTAATTCGTGATCAACTGAATCAACTCATGATTCTTTTGCTGTGAAAGAGCTTCTTTTTCTAAGAAGACTTCAGAGCGTGCACCACGGAAAAGATAAATACTTTGCTGAGGATCCCCTACCGTAAACTGAGATTTACTATGGATAAGTGCATTTAGTATTTTTACCTGCAACGGCGAAGTATCTTGGTATTCATCGACCATGAAATAGTCATACTGACTTGAGAAATCTTGGACTTCTTGAGGGAAATCTATAATTAGCTTGAGCGAAAGAGTTTCCAAATCATTAATCGAGATTTGTCCGGATTGCTTTTTGCTCAACGTAATACGACGATGAAATTCTCGTGCTAAACGATCAAATAATGAATTTACAGCTTCGTGAGTCTCGATGAATTCGTCAGAGTCTAAAGATTCGATAAAATCAGAATCGGATGAGAAATAGTCTGCAATCTTGTCATGCACTGACACATCGAAAACGGGTTTATCCTGACTAAAGCGAGGTTTCGAAGGCTTATTATCATAGAGTTCGAAAGCCGCTTTAAAATCACCAGCTTTAAATGCTTTAGCAAACGCGGCTATAAAACCAAAATAGGGACCCCAGGTTTTATGATCCTCAACCTGGGGTCTTACTTGTAAAATCTCATCGAAATCGGCTAAAGCTTTATCGATCTTTCTTTGACGATTTTGAATCAAGATCTCTTTTCCGACATACTTAATTTCATGTTCAGAGGCGCATTCGTGGAATTTCGTCACTAGAGTCACTAAATCTTTAAAATTATACTGCTCTAAAAGATCAAAATACTCAGCGTGACCTTTGAAAATCGATTTCAACTCACGGTAGTACATTTTATATAAGAATTTACTATCGCAAACTTTAATGTCGCTCGATAAACCTAAAAGATCATGATTCTTCGACAACATCAGACTGAGAACACCGTGAATAGTCGAGATATGGACTAGAGATTTTTTGTTAATGTACTGGAATAAATCCTGACGACCTAATTTCATCGCATGAAGGAGCAAACGCTCTTTCACTTCTTGAGTCGCTTTACGAGTAAACGTCGTGATGATAATTTTCGGAAGTTTATTATTCTGAGCTTTATAATGTTCAACGAATTCGAAAAACGTTCGAATTAATGTCGTGGTTTTACCGGCCCCGGCTCCGGCGCGAATAAAGCGTGATGGAAAAGGTTTAGTTATATCTAAAGGTGTTGAGCTCGACATAATGTATTCCAATCACACGAAGTACAAATCTCAACCTTGTAGGGTCTGGCTGTGAAAATACCTGTATATAGTTTTTGCTCTAATTCAAAAATGTAAGTTTTGAATTCCTTTTTTAAATCTTGATAAGCTTCTTCGCTAACTACGGCTTTTTTAGTAGGTTCAACAGATTCATGAATCTCAGCGTTCTCAGCCGCCGCTTGGCTGATAATACCTTTGTAGACATCCATGTTTTTATAAAAGAAGTAATAAGCCCCTTGGTCTTTCATATCCAACGTCTCAGATAGTGCTAACATGTAGAATAACATCTGAAATTCTTTTTTATCCATCCAGTTTACACCGTAACTTGTCGTGTCTGATTCCGATCTTTTATAGTCGTAAACTAGGGCCGTTTGATCAGAGTAAACATCGACGCGGTCAATACGTCCATTGACAGAAATGTTATGTAACTTGAGTTTGAAATCTAATTCGACCAAATGATTAATTCCGATTTGGCCTAAACGTTTATTTTCATACTGAGAGAATTTAATCGCGGTTTCGATCAATTTCTTTTTCTGCGCTTGCCAGAAATCATCCATGTTCGAATAAAGTTTATATTCCGTTCTGATTGTTTCTAAGAACGCTTCGGTAGCTGCCACATCGTGATTTTGATATTTCTTATCTGTAATCAAATACTCAAACAACGCGTGCGTGACTGATCCACGCTGACGTGGATCTAAATCGATAGATACGACTGGATAGTCTTTAAGTTTAAAACCTTTTGCGGCTAACAACTTAAAACCACAGTGATCGTAATTGATAAAATCTGTGATCGATAACTCCTGAGGTTTGTATTCAGGGACTTTAATTTCGTAATCACTGAGCTCATGTTCGATCTTACTGTTGGCTTGTTGAACTAACTGCAAACTATCGATACGCGTGCCATCAGCTTGAATGTCGAAATCTACATCCGGATCAAGACAGTATTCTAAAATCAGAGGCGACGTATTTAAAGGCTCAGCCTTTGAGTTAAATAACGAACAGGTGAAAATCTGCTGATTAAAATTATAATGCGATAACCAACGTATATTAAACTCTGTATGACTTTCTTCAGGATAACTTAATGGGAAATCGAATTCGTATTTTAATTCTTCAATATCCGTTAACGGAATCATAGTGTTCGAGTTTTTCTTGAAGCCTGAATCGTCCAATCCAAACCAGACCATATTCTGGACGTTGAATAAATGGCTCGAGTTACTGGAACCGATATCAATACCTTCCGCATTAGATTTATCAATAGTAACTTCTTTTTTAGAGACTCCGGCTGAAAAAATCGTAAGCCAATGCTCTAAACTGAGTTCCAAGTCTGTTGTACGAGAGAAAAAGTCTTTGAAAGCTGTTTCTAAATAGCCGATCACTT
>CAZXZW010000038.1:15108-20258 GCA_964645745.1 uncultured Bdellovibrio sp. | reverse complement strand
GCTATTGCCTTTTACAGTCTGCTGCAAGGCTTTTTTGTAAAAATGGTCTCGAAAAAACCAGTACGCGTGATATTGCCGAAGATTCGAAAGTAAATATTTCGATGATCTCCTATCATTTTGGTGGAAAAGACGGTTTGTATAAACAAGTCTTGATGGACTTTGCTAAAAAAGTCGAAGCTGGAAGTACAGAAATTCTAGAATCTTTTGCTGGCCAAGAGATGACAAAAGAATCTTTTATCAGAGAAATGTCTGCCATCATTAATCATATGATACAGACGCGAATTAAAAATCCTGAAATTTGCACGATGTTATCGCGCGATAAAATTGAAGGCATGCCGTTATCACAGGAAATACATGAACAAATTTTCTATCCATTGGTACTTAAGTTCTTAGATTTAATTACGCGCGCACAAGAGAAGAAAATTATTAGAACAGATATTAATCCCACGTTATTTTTTATTTTAATGACGGAAGGAATCTTTGGCTTTTTTGAGGTTGCCGGGTGCAAAACAAAATTAGCTGACGGATATGCTGGATTAGTCGATGAGCCAGAAAATTTAAAAAATCAAATTATTAAAATATATCTAGAAGGGATATTGCTGTGAAAAGTAAAGTATTAGTTATTGGTGTGAGTTTAGTGGTGGGCTCGATGTCTCACGCTATGAATATCGAAGAGTACATGGGTATCTATAAAAGTAAAAATGCTTTACTTCGTTCAAGCGAAATGAGTTACGAAGCTGTTCAAGGCAAAGTAGAGGCGGCTGAAATTGATTTAGCGCCAGCGTTTACCTTGGGATATTTAAAAGGTGATGATAAATCATTACCGAATCAATTAAGTCCCCATAGAACAACCGAGCAATTTACAGCGGGACTAGGTAAAAAATTCGTGACCGGTACTTCTGTGCAGTTGAATGCGCAAAATTACAGTTTCACAAATGAAGGATCTCCTATTTCTGCTTTTGAAAAGTATAGTACGGGTTTGCTCGGTGTAACGGTGAAGCAATCATTATGGAAAGATTTCTTCGGATTAGGTACGCGAACTAAGGTAGCCAGACAAAAATCTGCGGCCGAATTAGAAATGACTTCGGTTGATTTACAACGTCGCGGTTTGTTATTAGAGGCTGAAGCTATTTTCTGGGACTATATTTTTGCTCAAGAAAATTTAAAATTGAAAAAAGATAACTTAGGTCGTGCTGAACGTCTTCAGAAATGGACAGCTAAACGTTTTGAAAATGGGATCAGTGAAAAAGCAGATGATTTGAATGCAAAAGCGCTGTTGTCTTTACGTCAATTAGAATTATTGATGGCAGATAATGAATATAAAAACGCTGAAGTTAAATTTCGTGAAAGCTTAGAATTAACTGCGGCTGAGAAAACTCCAGAATTGACAGCAAATTGGAAAGAGACTCGTCCTTATATCAATGATTTAAAAAATAAGAAAAACGTCATTAAAATTGAATCTTATTTATCAACACTTGAAGCCAAAACAAAAGCTTTAGCAGCAGATGAAACATTAGATAGCTTACGTCCTGACTTATCAGTGTTCGGGACATACAACTACACATCCTATAATCGTGATCGTGAACAGGCGACGAAAGATATGGGACAAGATGATTATCCTCAATCTGTGATCGGTGTGAACTTCACTTGGATTATTGATAACCAAGCTAAGTCGGGTCTTCGTGACTCTATGACTAAAGAAGCTGCTGCCTCAAAATTAAAAGCGCAGAAAAAAGTGAGTGATGGTTTAAAAGCGTGGGACGAATATCTTCGTATTTATGAAGTGACTCAGAACCAAGCTCAAATTTTAGATCAGGTGGCTCAACTTCAAAAAAACAGATCTAATGCAGAAAATGACCGTTTCACGAAAGGTCGCACTATCACAGCTAATGTCGTAACGGCAGAAACGGATTCAGCTGAGGCTGAATCACGCGCGTTGCAAGCTCGTGTTGGTTTGAGAAAATATGAAGCCATGAGTTTATTGTACATGGAAGCTTCAGATATTAAGACACAGAATTAATTAAATTTTTAAAAAAGTAAAACAAGGATTACCCAATGAATTTAGCAGCACTCTCGATTAAAAGACCGGTCTTTATATCTTGTCTTGTCATTCTTATGATTGTGGTCGGTATGATCTCGTACAATAAAATGCCCGTAGATCAATTCCCAGACGTTACGTTCCCCATCGTCTTCGCCGAAATCCAATATCCTGGAGCTTCGCCTTTAGACGTTGAACGCCAAGTTTCAAAAGTGATTGAAGATGAGGTATCAAGCTTACCAGGTTTAGATACTGTATCGTCTCAAAACTTTGACTCGGTGGCCATCATCATCGTTAAATTTAAACTCGGATTTGATATTAAAGAGGGCGAGCAGCAAGTTCGTAACCGTATTCAAAATATCAGAAGTAAATTACCCGATGACGTGAAAGAGCCTTTAATTCGTCGTTTTGATCCGGCCGATCAACCGATTGTGACTTTCGCTATTAATTCGAACTTACCAGCTGATGAATTGTATGATATCGCCAATGAGCAAATTAAACCAATCTTAGAGCGTACGCAAGACGTGGGTTTAGTTCGTATCGTAGGTGGACGTAAAAAAGAAATCGTAGTTGAAGTAGATAAACAAAAACTACAGGATCGCCAAATTTCTATGTTGCAAGTATCAAAAAGAATTGAAGATACTTCTAAAGATATTCCACTTGGAAAATTCGAAGATAAAACATCAGAAGTTCTTTATCGTACGATTGGTGAATTCGGCACTTTAGATCAATTACGTGATGTATCTGTCAGTTACATTGGTTCAGATCGTCCTGTTAAATTATCAGAAGTTGCAACCGTTAAAGAAAGCTTAGAAAAAGCTAGTCGTTTCTCTTCAATCAACGGAGAAAACGCTGTGTTCTTGGACGTATATAAGCAATCCGGTGCAAATACGGTAGCTGTGGCCGATCGTTTAAAAACACAGTTAACGAATTTAAATGAATTATTAGCTGTTAAAAAAATCGATGCAAAAGCCGTTTTCGTACGAGATGGTTCAGTTCCTATTCGTTTGAACGTTCTTGATGTTAAGGAATCTATTTTCTTAGGGATTTTACTTTGTATCATCGTTGTTTTCCTTTTCTTAGGGTCAGCACGTTCAACCTTTATTACAGGTCTTGCTTTACCCAATTCACTATTAGGTGGTTTTATCTTAATGTTTGCTATGGGATTCTCGATCAACATCATGACGCTGTTGGCGTTATCATTAGCGGTCGGACTTCTGATCGATGATGCCATCGTTGTGCGGGAAAATATTTTCCGTCATATGGAGATGGGAAAAGATCCGAAACAAGCTGCTTTGGATGGTACCAATGAGGTGGCTTTAGCGGTTGTTGCGACTACACTTGTGGTTATTGCCGTGTTCGGTCCGATTGCTTTCGTTCCCGGGATTGTAGGGCAGTTTTTCCGTCAATTCGGTTTAACTATCGTATTTACTATGTTGATTTCATTATTTGATGCGTTCACTGTAGCTCCGATGTTATCAGCTTATATGGCATCTCCGGATGATCATAAAAAAGGAAATGGGATTATTGATCGTTTATTAAAATGGTTTGATAATTTTCAAACGAAATTAGAAAATATTTACGAAGGCATGTTAAAGTGGACTTTAACGTCGCGTAAAAAAGTTTTAATTGGCGCTATCGGATTCTTCTTTGTTTCGATGTACTTAGGTAAATACATTCCAAAAACATTCTTACCTCCGAATGATTTAGGTGAATTTACTGTAACAGTGGAGCTTCCTGCGACCAGTTCATTAGAAGCGACATATGCTTTGTCGAAATCAATCGAGACAAAAATTAAAGACGTTAAAGAGGTTGAGTTAGTGGCTATGACCGTAGGGTCGACAACTTATGAATCTAATAAATCAAGTTTCTATGTTCGCATGGTTCCTGCTAACTTAAGAAAAGGTGTAACAACTCCGATCGTAAAAGAAAAAGTTCGTGCCATGATGAACGACTTCCAATCGAAAGCCATTATTGCCGTGACGGATGTCGATATTAGCGGTGGCGGACAAAAACCACTTAATTTATTTATCGTAGGTGATGATTTAGATGAATTATCAAAATACGTACTAGCGCTTCAAAAAGAAATTGCTAAAATTCCTGGCTTAATCGATGTGGATACAAATTTCCGTACTGGGAAACAAGAACTCCACGTGGTTTTCGATCGTGATAAATCGGAAAGTTTAGGTATTTCAACGGTGACCGCCGGTGCCGAGTTACGTAATCGCATCGAAGGAACTACTCCAGCGGTTTATCGTAAAAATGGTATCGAGTATGATATCCGTGTGAAGTTTGATGATAAGAAAAATGATTTGAAAAAAGATTTCGCGACAACATTTGTTCCGAATCAAAATTACAATATGATTGCATTATCTAAAGTAGCTAAAGCTGAAGAAACAACAGGTTACTCTCAGATCAATCGCCAAAATAAAGGTCGTTACATTGCGATCACGGCCAACTTAGGACCTAATGGTCAGCTTGGTGATGCTTCAGCTGCGATTGAGAAATTAATTGCGACAACGATGAAGCCACCAGTGGGAATTACGTACCGCTTCGAAGGACAAGCGCAAGATTTTAAAGATTTAATGATCAATATGACGGTCGCTTTAGGGTTGGGTATTTTGTTTATCTACTTGGTATTAGCTTCATTATACGAAAGCTTCGTAACTCCGTTTACAATTCTTTTGGCCTTACCATTGGGTATCTCAGGAGCCTTCATTGCGTTATTAATGTTCGGTAAAACGATTGATATCTTCTCGATTATTGGTTTGATTCTACTGATGGGGGTCGTGGCCAAGAACTCGATCTTACTCGTGGATTACACGATTCACTTGCTAGGCGAGGGCGTGGAAGAGAGCAAAGCTATCATTCAAGCTTGTAAAACTCGTCTTCGTCCGATCTTGATGACATCGTTAGCCTTGATTGCTGGTATGTTGCCAATCGCGATCGGTGTGACCGCGTTAGGTGGACAACGTCAATCAATGGGTATCGCGATTATCGGCGGAGTTGTTTCTTCGACTTTATTAACATTAGTGGTGGTTCCAGCGGCCTTTGGATATATCGATCGTTTCCGCGTGTGGTCGAAAGGCTTATTCTCTAAAAAGGATAAAGC
>CAZXZW010000038.1:0-15008 GCA_964645745.1 uncultured Bdellovibrio sp. | reverse complement strand
GTGCAGCATAGTGTTGCATTCTCATCTTACTTTCATTTATCTATTGAAAACTAAATGATAAGGAGTACTCTTTTTATATAAAGAATAAGGAGACTCATCAAATGAACAGAAGAAGTTTTATTCAAACAGCATTAACAATTACAGGTGCCATCGCATTATTTCCAGTGATCGGAAGATCTGAAGAACGTCGTCGTGGCAGCGGGGCAACTCCGGCAGCAGCAGCGGCTGGTTTGGTTTTAGTTGATCCAAAAGATCCACAAGCTAAAGCTTTAAATTATGCTCACGAGCATAAAGATATTAAAGATAAAGCGCTTCAAACAGAGCGTAACGGTGTAAAGTGGGCTGATCAAAAATGTCAGAACTGTAATTTCTATCAAAAAGACAAAGAAGGAAAAGCTTCTGGTAAGACAGCAGCTCCATGTCAACTATTAGGTAATAAAGCAGTAACTGCAACAGGCTGGTGCACAACTTGGGCTAAAAAAGTTTAAAAAAAAGGTACGCCGTTCTTTTTCCGTGCGTACCTTTGATTTAAAAAGCTTCATATGAACGGAAAATGTACGGCGTACCTTTTCCGTTTTTTTTTATTGATCTCTTAAAGCTCTTCTTAAGATTTTTCCTACGTTTGTTTTTGGAAGTTCTTCCATGAAAACAACTTTTTTAGGAACTTTGTAATTCGTTAATGATTTGCGTGCAAAGTCGATCACTTCTTTTTCAGTTAATGATTCATCTGCTTTTACGATACAAACCTTTACAACTTCGCCAGAGTGTTCGTCCGGAGCGCCAATGGCAGCCACTTCTTTAACTTTAGGATGTTGTGCAATCGCATCTTCAACTTCGTTCGGGTAAACGTTGAATCCAGAAACTAAAATCATATCTTTTTTACGATCTACGATTTTGAACCAACCATTTGGATCCATCGTGCCGATATCTCCAGTTGCAAACCAACCATCTTTAATCGACTTAGCTGTTTCTTCAGGTTGATTATAGTAACCTTGCATAACTTGAGGACCTTTAATGCAAATTTCTCCAGGTTCGCCAGTCATTGTGATGTCGTTTCCGTCTTCATCAACTAATTTAACGTCTGTATTAGAGACAGGTAGCCCGATAAATCCAACGCGATCTGTTCCGTCGACTGGATTCACGCAAGCTACGGGAGAAGTTTCCGTTAATCCGTAACCTTCGATCACTTTGGTACCAGTCACATTTTTCCATTTCTCTTGAACGCTAGTTTGGAGAGCCATGGCTCCTGCGACAGAAAGTTTCAAATGTGAGAAATCAACTGTTTTGAAATCAGGGTGATTGGTTAAAGCATTATATAAAGTGTTCACACCAGTGACGATCGTGAATTTGTATTTCTTCATTGTTTTGATGAAGCCTGGAATATCACGTGGATTTGTAATTAAGATATTGTTCGCTCCGTATTTCATGAAAGCTAAACAGCAAACTGTTAATGAGAAGATGTGGTAAAGAGGAAGTGGAGCGATAGCTGTTTCATCACCTTCGATTAGTTTTGGTCGCATCCAAGCGCAAATTTGAAGAGCATTGGCTACGATATTACGATGAGTTAGAACAGCGCCTTTAGATACACCCGTTGTTCCACCAGTGTATTGAAGGAAAGCCATATCTGAACTTGAGATTTTAGGTTGGGTATGTTTCTTAAGTGCTCCAAGTTTCATGGTTTCTGCCCATGTGTGGTGCTTTAAGTTGTAGGCTGGAACCATTTTTTTTACAGTTTTAAGTACGAAGTTAATAAGGTTCTTTTTGACGAACGGAAGAGCGTCACCAACAGAAGTCACGATCACGTTTTTGATGGGAGTTTCCGGAAGAATCGATTCAAGAAGGTGAGCGAATTGAGCTAAGATTACAATAGTTGTGGCACCAGAATCGTTGAATTGATGCTTCATTTCTTTAGCGGTATAAAGCGGGTTTGTGTTCACAACAACTAAACCGGCTTTGAAAGCTCCGAAGACAATCACTGGGAATTGCATCACATTGGGTAATTGAATGGCGATACGATCGCCTTTTTTTAAACCTAAAGTATTTTGTAAGTAAGACGCAAACAAATCAGATTGAGAATCTAATTGTTCGTAAGACATTGTGCAGTCAAAATTTGTAAAGGCTGTTTTTCCGCGATACTTGCGAACAGATTCCGTCAATAAATCGAGAATGTTTTCATATTCAGAGATGTTAATTTCTGCAGGGACTTGCTTAGGGTAAATCTTTGTCCATACTTTATTGGCAGATGTCTGGTTCGGTGTATTTGTCATGAGCATCCTTTTTTTATTAGTTCTTTTGCTCTATTGTCCACTTTTTGTTGTAAAAATCAATTATCAATATTCTAATATGGCATGCATTACATAATTGTTCTGGCCCTCGTGTTGGGTTTTACATCATGCACTAAGAAAACAGGCGTTGTTTCAGAGGAGAAACAGCCTGAAGCTGCAATCGCATCATTATCTGCAACACAACAAGACCTTAGTCAAAAGCCAGTCCAAAATAATAAATTTCAAATTGAAAATGAATTTTTAGATTATTTGCGATTCTCTGGCAGTGTTGAAATTGAAATATTTAAAATTGTAGATAGTAAGTTTAAAAGTACGCAAAAAATTCCAAGTCAGTTAATGATATTGAGTCAACTTTTAGACTCTAAGTTTAATAAAAAAGTAGCGTCTCGTGCTCCTATTTTTTATAATTGTTACAAGACAGCGGTGCAAAATATTTCGGATAGTGAAGTTGAGGTTCTGAGAACTTGCGAGAAAAAAGGCCAAATCATTGCTCGTGTAAAAAGAAACAATCCTAATTCATTCCAAATTAACTTTATCCAAAGTGAATGGCAATCCGTCATCGGGGATTCGGCTATGTTGAATCTTAAAGATAAGATTTGTCAGTTTGTCATTTCGAATAAAAAAGTTCATGAAATCAGTTGTGATAATACACTGATCACGATTGGTACAGGGGCTCAGCTAGAAGAAATTAAATTGCATAATTTCAAATTTAACCGTGATGCTAAAAACCAAATCGTCGTATCGGGTGGTCGCTTCAAAGACTTTTTAGAGCGTAGCAAGATCAATATTTTAGTTCCAGACGACGGAAAGATTAAATTCAAAGAAGAAGAGCTTTCTGTTCGCGATGACTACGCGGAACCGCCTCCACCGGCGCCAGCGAAGCCTGCAAAAGATTTTGTTCCACCAGCACCGCAGCCATCAGCGCCTGCTGCTGGCGATATTCCGGCTGAGCCTATGCCGACGCATGAAATTGATATGAATAACCCGCAAGTAGACCCTCAATTACCTGCGCCACAACCGCCGAATGAAGACCACAATCAGTCGGTTCCACCAAACCCATCAGGAAGATAACTCTATGAAAATGCCAGCGTTAACAATTGCAAATCAAAATGACGAAAAAATTAAATTAAGCAGCCTTAAAGGACAAGGTGTTGTGCTTTTCTTCTACCCGAAAGACAACACACCAGGATGTACGATTGAAGGAATTGATTTTAATAATCTACTGCCAAAGTTTAAAAAATTAAACTACGTAGTGTACGGCGTATCGCGTGACTCGGTTAAGTCTCACGAAAAATTCTGCGGAAAATTTAATTTCAAATTTGATTTATTAAGTGATGAAGATGAAGCTTTATGTAAGCACTTTGACGTGATCAAAGAAAAGAACATGTACGGTAAAAAAGTCATGGGAATCGAAAGATCGACATTTATTTTTGATGATAAACTGAACGTGGTGGCTGAATATCGTAAAGTTAAAGCCGAAGGTCACGCCCAGTTCATTTTAGATGAAATTAAAAAATTAGATTAATGATTTTAGTTTTGCGATAAAGCCGTGAATTTCGTCCGCGGTTGTATCCCAACTTGTCATCAAACGACATTCGGTCGTGTGTTCGTTCCAAACATAGAAAAAGAAATTCTCGCGCAATGGTTTAACGAAGTTTTTTGGAATAACCGCAAAAACCACATTACTTTGTTGTGGTTGAGTGATTTTAACTAAATCTGTTGTTTTGCACACTTTTTCAAGTTCGCTCTTTAAAAGTTCGGCCATTTTTATAGAGTGACTTGCAATTTTTAAATAAGTTTCATCTTTAAGATAATAAGAAAACTGATTGGCAATAAAACGTGTTTTCGAGGGTAATTGAGCCGCTTGCTTGCGAAGATATTTAAAATCTTTTTGTAAATCTTTATTCAAAATAACGACAGCTTCGCCAAAGGCAAAACCATTCTTAGTGCCGCCGAAAGAAACGATATCTACACCGGCATCAGTCACCATAGCTTTAAACGTAGTCTTGAGGTGGTAAACTGCATTTGTAATGCGAGCACCATCAAGATGTACATACATTCCGTGCTTTTTAGCGAGTTCAGAGATTTTTTTAATTTCGTCAATCGTGTAACATGTACCCAACTCAGTCGGCTGAGTAATTGAAATAACACGCGGCTGGCTGTAATGCTGATCGCCTTTACGGATTAAATGTTTTTCAATTTCTGAGAAAGTAATTTTGCCATTTTCAGTTGGAAGAGTTTGTAGTTTTCCAGCAAAAAACTCAGGAGCTCCGCATTCATCATGGTGAATGTGGCTTACGTCAGAACATAAAACAGTTTCGTATCGTTCCATCGCAGCTTGAAGACTCAGGACGTTGGCCGCTGTTCCGTTGTAAACAAAATGGGTCTCCGCGTGTGATCCAAATAAATCTTTAAACTGAGCCATCGCTTTTTCAGAGTACTGATCGGTTCCGTAGCTTGGTTCGTGGTTTGAGTTACATTCGATGATGGCATTCAGCATAGTCGGGTGAATGCCGGAATGATTATCGCTGCCAAAACCTTTCATAAAAACCTCTAGCTCTTAGAATTGAAAATAAAGTGATACATTAATAAAGCCGCTGCTTTTGATGTTTTAAAATCTGTATCTAAAGGCGGTGACACTTCGTAAATTCCTAAACCTTGCGTGTTCGATTGATCGTAAAGTCGCTTAAGGAATGTTAAGCATTCGGAAATTTTTAAACCGGTCGGCCAAGCTTGGCTGCAGCCCCCGGCATCGGCGATACAAAGTCCGTCTATATCAAAGCTAATGAAAACAGGCGTGTTTTGGGTAATAGCTGTAATCGTTTTACTTTTCCAAACGGCATCCCAGTTTGTACTTTCAACGTCGTTTAAGCTGATGAGTTCGATATTATTTTCTAAAGCCCACTCCCAGTGTGTACGGGAATTACATTGTGGCTGTAATCCAACTTCAATCATATTGAAACTGTCTTTAAATTTTTCTTTCAAGCGATAAAAAGGAGTTCCACTGTGATTGGTTGTTACGCCAGTTTTAACATTCGGACGAACATCTAAGTGCGCATCGAAATTAATGATCACAGGTTTTACAGCGTTTGAACGTTTAATATTTCTTTCTAAGAAGGCATGGCCATCGATGTAGCCATAATCGTGGCCGCCACCTAAAGAGATAATTTTAATCGCGTGATCGGTGATTTGGCTCACAGCTTTTAAAGCCACGTCATGTCTTGCATCTAAAGACGTCGATTCTGGAACGTTTCCAATATCAAATAAGAATGGATAATTTTTTCTCCAATCATGCGGAGGCGTCATCTTGTAAAAAATTTTACGAATGGTGTCTGGAGCGGATTTAGCTCCGGGGCGGCCGCCATTCAGTTGAATGCCTTCGTCATCCGGGTAACCGACGATAGCGAATTGTCCACCTTGGTGGGTGTCGGTATCGACTGAACTGGGTAGAGCAACAGATTTAACTAATTCGCCTAAACGAATATCTTGCGGATCATCTTTAGAAAAGAAGAGCGATATGTCAGTTGGATTTAACATGTATGTGGTGCCTCAAGTTGTAAATAGGGAGAGTCTTTTTTATTGATTTGCTTTGTATAAGATAACCGTCGGAAGTTCTTTGCCATCCTCTGCATTATACATAAGTAATTTCTTTTTAGTCGAGCTAATAGTCGACAGCTCGGCTAAGTACTGAGATTTCTCATTTGAGATAAGCATCATCCACACGTCATCGTCTGGATTAATAAAGTAGTTATAGCTTGTTAAATTGCTTCGGTGAATTTCGGGAATTGAGCTGGGATGACATTTTAATTGAGGTCCAGGGATGAAAACTTTGATCGTAGTAAAGCCGATGAAGAAGTAGCAAAGACCCGTTTTGTCTTTCCAGAAACCAATCATTTCATTAAGACCGACATAATTAATGCTACTTACAAGGATAGCCTTAATAGTTTTCTTAGCATTTTCTTCGGCTGGTAGTAGGATCGCATCAACTGAAATGTAATCTTTAGTGGTTAAGTTTTTAAGTACCTTATGCACGTTGGCGTCAACGAATTGCATTTCGAGTTTAAGCCCATTTTTAACGATGTAAAATGTGGTGTTATTTCTTTCGATGTAGCCTGTGTATGTACGGGCAAATACGAAACTGGCACCGATAAGGTTTATGAATAATGATGTAAATAGAGTAAGATAGGCCAGTCGTTTCATGTGAGGTCTAAAAAACATGGCGCTAAATTGATGTCACTCATTATTTCGAATTGACGATTCTAGTTTCATTAACATTAAATGGTTGTGAATTTATTTCAGGATGTTTGAGTCAGGGTGACGAATAGGGCTCAAACTTATGTATCATGCTTAGATAATCAGCATCAATAGGAAGGGTCTCTCGTGAACTACGAATTAGTCATTAAAGAGCATCATTTAGATACTTTTGGACATGTTAATAATGCGATCTATCTTCAGCTTTTTGAGGAAGCTCGTTGGGAGTTTATCACTTCACGTGGTTATGGTCTTCAAGAAGTTATGAAGTATAAAAAAGGCCCGGTTATCCTAGAGGCTAATATTAAGTTTTTAAAAGAGCTTAAACTTCGCGAAACGATTAAAATCACGTTTGAAGCTCTTCCGACTAAAAGTAAAATCATTCAGATCAAGCAGCAGATGATTAAAAGCAACGGAGACGTTTCCAGTGAGCTTTTGGTGACTGTGGGCTTCTTTGATCTGGTTGAAAGAAAGTTGATTTCTCCTACTGAGGAATGGCTAAAAGTCCTAAATGGCTAGTATTTAATCATATAAAATGCTCATAGGCCTTAATAAGGCCTTGCATTATTTTTTATAAAATTATAATTTGTTCCCTCACATTTAAGGCTGATACAGGCAAGTCGTTTAGACTTACGAAGTAGATGAATTTCTCGTCTCGCCCTATTGGAGGAAGGTATATATGAAAACGCACTCTGGTGCTAAAAAACGCATGCGCGTTTTAAAAAGCGGTAAAGTGAAACGCAAACAAACAAAAATGCGTCACTTAAATTCACACATGAGCTCTAAAACAAAACGTCACCTTGGACAAGTTGTCTACGTTGATGCAGCTAACATGCTTCAAGTGAAGCGCCAATTCGGTTTCTAAGGAGGATGACACATGCCACGCGCTAAGTCGGGGATGACAAATCGTCGTCGCCATAAAAAAGTTTTAAAACGTACAAAAGGTTATTACAGTGCAGGTTCGCGTTCATATACTCACGCCGTTGAGAAAAATGACCGTGCAATGGCTTTTGCTTACAAGCACAGAAAAATGAAAAAACGTAACTTCCGTATGTTATGGAATCAACGTATCAATGCAGCAGCTCGTTTAAACGGAACTACATACTCTCGTTTAATCGGTGGCTTGATCAAAGCTGGTATCACATTAGACCGTAAGGTTTTATCTGACCTAGCGATCAGCGATGCAACGGCATTCACATCTCTTTGTAAACACGCTATCAAATAGTTTGTTGTAAAAAAGTTATGAATAACGAAGAGCGAGAGAAATCTCGCTCTTTTTTTATTTAAAGCTACAACTAGAGGTAATTATTGAGTATTTTATTGCTCATGGAAGATCTCAAACAGTTCGAAAAAAGAAAAAAAGATCACATCCGTTTAGCCTTGGATTCGCAGACTCAAGAATTGACGTCGAATGATTTTTCACGCATCCGATTAGTTCCGCAAGCTTTGCCAGAACTTAATTTTTCTGAAGTCAGTCTTGAAACTCAATTGTTAAATCAAAAAGTATCGTCTCCGCATTTTATCAGTTCGATGACGGCAGGTCACAAACAAGGTTTTGAAATCAATTCCTTATTAGCAGAAGCGGCCGCTAAAAAAAATTGGTTGTTCTGCGTAGGTTCTCAAAAAAGAAATTTAATTAATCCTAAAGAAGTTTCTGATATCCAGCAGATCGCTAAAAAATATAAAAAAACTAAACTGGTTTCAAATATCGGTTTGGAAGAAGCGATTCAGTTTAAGCCTGCTGATGTTTTAAAATTAGCTGATTCGATTAATGCTGTGGGCTTGATTGTTCACGCCAATGCTCTTCAAGAAGTTTTTCAAAATAAAAAAGATGTTGTGATGAAGAACGGATTCAAAGCGATCGCTGAACTCGTTAAGAAAAGCGATATTCCTGTTATTGTTAAAGAAGTTGGTTTTGGTGTTTCATCTGAAATGACTCAAAAGTTATTTGATATCGGTGTTAGCGTTGTTGATGTCGCCGGGTCTGGTGGAACACACTGGGGTATGATCGAAGCTTTGCGCCAGGATAGTAAAACTTTATCAGCACGTGCTATTGAGAACTTTGCTGATTGGGGATTGACAACGGTTGAATGTCTTTTGGATCTTCAATCTTTCTTAAATGCGCAGGATGAAGAAGAGCGTCTAGCTAATAGCGTATGGGCGTCTGGTGGAATTCGTTCTGGTGTAGATAGCGTGAAAGCGTTAGCTTTAGGTGCTTCGGCCGTAGGGCTGGCTCAACCTCTTTTAAAAAACTTAATTCAAAAAAATAAAATCACATCAGTAGATCAAGTTATCCAAGCTATGGAGCAATTTGATTTCGAATTGAAGACCGCCATGTTCTGTTTAGGTATCGGTAAAGTATCTGAGTTCTCAACACGAAAGGTTTGGTATGGAAAATAAATCGCAGTACGATTTCACAGGATTTTCTAAATTAAATTACTCTGAGCGTTTAAATAAGCTTAAGAATAACTTTGTTTTAACTGACGAAGATGTCGCTTTCTTTAAAAATGGTGGACTTCAAACTCCAGACTTAGGTGAAAAGTTCGTTGAAAATTTAATGGGGTACTTTCAAATCCCAATGGGAGTGGCGACGAACTTCTGCATTGATGGCCAAGATTATATTATTCCGATGGCTGTGGAAGAAACTTCGATCATTGCAGCGGCTAGTAAAACAGCTAAATGGGTTCGTGAAAACGGCGAAATCAAAACAGAAGTGATCGGTACGGATATCATCGGTCAGATTCAATTTGCTAAAGTTAAAAGTTTTGCGGCATTCGAAGCTCAAGTTTTACAGCAAAAAGAATATCTTATTCATTTGGCAAACAAAGAAGTGGCTTTTGGTTTAGTGAACCGTGGTGGCGGTGTAACGAACTTAACTGTGCGTGAGTTAAAGCGTGATGATGGTCATTCTATGGCTGTTATTCATATCTACATGAATCCATGCGATGCTATGGGTGCTAATATCATTAATCAGGTTTGTGAATTCCTCAAAGCTCCTTTGCAAGAGTTTACAGGTGAAACAGTAACGATGTGTATTCTTTCAAACTTAGTCGATTCTAAATTAACTAAGGCGACTGTGATTTTAAATAACATCGATCATGATCTAGCTTATAAAATTGAAGAGGCTTCTCGTTTTGCTGAGTTAGATTCTTACCGTGCAGCCACGAATAATAAAGGTGTGTTGAATGGTATCGATCCTATCTTGATTGCCACGGGTAATGACTGGCGCGCAGTTGAGGCTGGCGTTCATGCTTATGCCGCTCGTGATGGAAAATATATTTCTATTACGAAATGGCGCGTGCACGGAAATAAACTCGTCGGAGAATTGATAGCACCTTTAGTGGTGGGTACAGTGGGTGGAGTAACAACGTTACATCCAGCGGCTAAAATTTCATTAAAGATGATGCAGATCAAATCGGCTGAACAATTATCTCGTATCATTGCATCAGTGGGGCTAGTTCAAAACTTAGGAGCTTTAAAAGCATTAACGACAGTTGGTATTATTGAAGGTCACATGAAGCTTCACGTAAAGAACTTATCTTTAGGTGCCGGTGCGACTGAAAAAGAAATGCCTTTTGTAGTTAAGAAGTTAGAAGAGATTTTGGCTTTAACTAAGCGTATTTCAATGTCGAATGCTATTGAAGTCGTTAATGAATTTAGAAAGAAATCAGAAATTAAATAATGAAACTGGCTATTCCTGGTAAAACTTTTTTAGTCGGGGAATATGCCGTGCTTGTCGGTGGAAAAGCTTTAGGAGTTGCTACCGAACCTTATTTCGAAGCTGATTTTAAACAAAAACATTTCACAACCGTTCATGAAAAAAGCGCGGCTGGTTTATTCTTGAAATCCATCGGGCAATACGATCTTCAAATTCATTCGGTAGTTAGTCAGTACGGGGTTGGGGGCTTCGGGCAATCGACCGCTGAATTTATATCAGCTTGGTTTAAACAAAACTTATCTCAGGCTTCTGAAATTCCGACGGTCCTTAAGCAGATCTTTAATGAGTACCGCGATCTATTTGAAATCAATTCTGAAATGAAAAAGCTTAAACCCAGCGGTGCTGACTTAGTGACGCAGCTATTGGGAAAAGTAACTTATTTTGATCCTGAGGTGACGCATTCAAAATCTTTAGGTTGGGTTTTTCCTGAGCTTGATTTTGATATCATCACCACAGGAGTTAAAGTTCCGACTCATGACCATTTAGCTTCTTTGAATTTGAATAGCCTCGAGCCTTTGTGTGACATAGCTGAAGATGTTTTATCAGCCTACTTATCTGTGAATCAAAATAGCTTTTTAGGCTCTATGTGTGAATGGTCTTCGAAACTGGCGGAACTTGGTTTGCAACATAATCATTCACTTGATTTAAAAAAGCTTTTAGAAAAGTGTCCTGAAATCATTTTAGCCAAACCTAATGGGGCTTTAGGCGCTGACACGATCACTGTCGTTTATAAAAAAGACGATAAAAACAGAATCTACGAGTATTTTAGAAATAATAATGTATCATGTATCACTGGATTAGACAGGCTTTCAACAGGAGCTCATTATGTGGATTGAAGCTTCGGCTCCATCAAATATCGCGTTAATTAAATATATGGGAAAGACCGATGCGGTTTCCAATAAACCGACGAATGTGTCGATCTCTTACACTTTAGATGAATTAAAAACTTTTGTTCGCATGCAAAAAGTTGAATCTTTAACCGAAGACACTTGGGCTCCGTTTGTGCGTCCAGATCTTATGTCGATTCAATTGAGCGAAAAAGGCACTAAAAAGTTTCTTAACTTTTTTCAGTTACTAAAAAAAGAATTTAGACTGAAAGGTTTTTATCAGATCGAATCGGCTAATAATTTTCCGTCAGATTGTGGTTTAGCTAGTTCAGCCAGTAGCTTTGCGGCTTTAACTCGTTGTGCGCATGAGGCTTACTTAAATGAAAGCCAAGGTGCAATTAAACCCAATCCTTACACAGCCAAAGAGTTATCTAAATTCTCACAAAAAGGTTCAGGCTCTTCTTGTCGTTCATTCTTCACGCCGTGGGGGTTATGGCATGAAAGTGGAGCAGAAGAAATTAAGCTTAATGTATCTGATTTAAAACATATGGTGGTTCTTTGTGATGAATCGATTAAAACCGTTTCTTCAAGTGATGCCCATACAAAAGTTTTAACTTCTGATTTGTTTAAAGGTCGTCCGGAAAGAGCGAGCCTTCGTTTTCAAGAGCTGGTGAGTGCCTTAAGAAAAACGGACGATGAGGATAGAACGCAGTGGAAAAATATTTTCAGTATTTGTTGGAATGAATTCTGGGATATGCATACGTTGTTTCATACTTCGAAGCCGCCGTTTATGTACATGAATGGGAATTCGCAAAAAGCTTTAGTGGATATTTTAAACTTCTGGGAAAAGTCTGGGGATGGTCCGATTGTAACGATGGATGCGGGAAGCAATATTCATTTGTTGTTTAGAGCTGATCAAACAGCGCTTTACGATAATTATATTAATTATTTTATTAACGATTTTAATCTTTGGGCTAAAAATGGTTACCAAAAACGAAAATAGTTCGAAAGAGCTCACTTTCGAATATAAAGTTCCCGGCAAATGGATTTTGTCTGGTGAGCATGCCGTTATTCGCGGAAGTGAAGCTTTGGTTTTTCCATTAACGTCTCGTTATTTGCAATTTCAATACTTTAAATCAAATCAAGATTTTACTTTATCAGTCGGTGGCCAATATAAAGGTGATCTTGAACTGTTTATTTGGTCTGTGATCGAAAAGTATTTGAATGAACTGAGTATTAAGCGCGATCAATTGAAAGGTCATTTGGACATTCAATCTGAAATCCAGTTTGGTGCAGGAATGGGAGCTTCGGCAACTTTAGCTGTTGGATTATCAATGTTCTTCCAACGTCTTGGGCACTTGAATACTGATTTGTTTGAATTTTCGAAAAGAATTGAAGATCTCTTTCATGGAGAAAGTAGCGGCGTTGATGTGGCTGTCGCTTTGAATGCTCAACCACTTATTTTTAAACGTGGATCTTCGAATCAATTTTTAAGTCAGTATAAGCTTCCTCAGTTATGTATTTCTTATTCAGGCATTCGCGGAGTTACTAAAGACTGTGTAGATAAGGTGAAAGCTCTGTTAGCGGCTGATCCCTCTAAGTACCAAGCTGTAGATCAGAAAATGAGTAATTCGGTTCAACAATTAAAAACTTTAGTAGCGCAATCTGAAGTTGATGATGGGGATTGGAAAAAATCGTTGGATTTGGCTCAATCGTGCTTTTTAGACTGGGGTTTGGTTCCTCAGGAAGCTCAAAAACACATTGATCAGTTGATGGCGGCAGGCGCTCTCAGTTGTAAAATGACAGGGTCTGGCGGCGGGGGCTATATTTTAAGTCTTTGGCCTCAGCATTTGAATTTAAATCAGATTGACGGTAATCTTCCCAAGCAGCTTATCAAAGTCGGTAGACCAGGTGTAAATTAGCATGAAAAAGTTAGTCATTGTTCCTACATATAATGAAATTGAAAACGTTAAAGTACTTATTCCAGAGTTAATGAAATTGAAATCTCAGTTCGATGTTCTTTTTGTGGACGATTCTTCTCCGGACGGAACAGGTCAGTACATTACGGAAATTTCAAAACAGAATTCACGTGTGCACTTATTATCGCGCACTAAAAAAGAAGGTTTAGGTAAAGCTTATATTGCCGGTTTCAACTGGGGTTTAGATAATGGCTACGATACTTTAACTGAAATGGATGCGGACTTTTCTCATCGCCCGGTAGATCTGGATGCTATTTTGCAAATTATTGATCAACACGATGTTGTTATTGGATCTCGTTATGTTCCTGGCGGACAAACAGTGAACTGGGGCATTATCCGCAAATTAATTTCTCGTGGTGGTAGTCTTTATTCTAAAATTATTTTAGGTTTCCCGACAAATGATTGGACCGGTGGCTTTAATACTTGGAAGCGCCAAGTGTTAATTGATATCGATTTAAGTTCGATTCAATCCAATGGCTATAGCTTCCAAATTGAATTAAAATATAAGGCGCAGAAAAAAGGATACAAAATCAAAGAGTATCCGATCGTGTTTGAAGATCGTCGCGTTGGTCAAAGTAAAATGTCGCTTAAAATCGTTCTCGAAGCTTTCTATAAAGTTTGGATGATTCGTTAGTGATCTCACTTAAGAAGCTCGCTCAAAGCTTTTCTTATGCTTACCGTGGCTTCAAGGTCTCTTTATCTGAAGAACAAAATCTTCGTATTGAATTTATCTTGGGTTTCATCGCTATCGCTATGGGAATCTATTTTCATCTTTCATCAATTGAATGGATCGCTCTTTTATTGACGATAGGTCTTGTTATTGGAGCTGAGTTGTATAATACAGCTTTAGAAAAAGTTGTAGATTTAGCTTCTCCGGAAATACATCCTTTGGCTAAGAAAGCTAAGGATGCGGCTGCGGCAGCTGTATTCATATTTTCTATTGTGGCCGCTCTGGTAGGACTTTTCTTATTCTTGCCTAAGATTCTATTGGTTATTTATATCTAGTTGAGCGTTTACTATTTTGACAGTCTTATCTTTTTTTCCTGAAACAGGTGAAATCGAGTTTTTGAGTCTCATCTGTGATACATTGTTTTTCTATGTCTTTAGGGAAATTAGGTCTTTCTATTTTAATATTTTCGATGGTGGCATGCGGAGGTCAGTATGAGGCTCCTCATGAAAAGACAGCGACAGATGTTAATCAGCAGAACGGTCAACCTATTGAAGGTTTAGCTCGTGTCGATTGCAATCTAGAATTAGAAACAACAAAGGGTCAGTTGATTCGTTTGTTTGGTACTTCCAAAGTGTTTGAATACAATGAATCAGCAGGGAGTGATTGGCTTTCCTCTTCAGTGGTATTTCCACTTACGCCATACTCTTTGTTAGCTCGTTTTTCTAAAACATCTTTGAAGACCGGAGTCGAAGGTCCTTCTTTTTATGTCATTCTTTGTACAGGGGCTTTGAATTTACAAAGCGAATGCACGAAGGATGATATCATTAAAGTTGAAGAGCGTATTGGAGTATCCAGTGTAAGCTCTTCAATTCAATTAAGTTCGTCTGTTCAAATGCAATATGAACAGTACTCTGTAAATAAATTAACAGCCGTCTGTTTCGTTAAAACAGAAGCTGCTCCTTAAGTTACAATCTTTTTTAAAATTTGAATGAATGTTGATTTGGCTGCCGAGTAAGGAGGGTAGATCAAATCCAATGAAGAATTCGGAAGATTTTTTTCTAAGATTGAGCGTTGATGGCTGAGTTCTAAGAAACCAAAATAGCCATGATAGCGTCCCTGTCCGCTCGTTCCGATTCCGCCAAATGGAAGATTGTGATTCGCTAAGTGCACAATCAAAGTATTGATACCAACGCCACCTGAAGGAAATTTATTTAAAATCGTTTCAACAAAAGTTTTATCATCCGAGAAGACATACAAGGCTAAAGGATTGGGGCTGAT
>CAZXZW010000037.1:0-20360 GCA_964645745.1 uncultured Bdellovibrio sp. | reverse complement strand
CAATACAGAGTGAAAAAACGAACTTGTTTTAATTTTATCTACACCGAAACGCTTTTCAAATTCACTTCTGATAAATGGAACATGCCCCGTTCCACCTGTTAAGAAGACAATATCAATTTGCTGATCGGTTAGCTGAGCTTGATTCAAACAGCGATCTAAAGAATCGATGATTTTAGTTTTAATATTTTGCGACCATGTTTCAAAATCAGCGCGGGTGAAATCTGTTTTTAATTCAAGATCTGTGTAATCAAAATTAAAATCCGTTTTTTGTTCACTAGACAATTTTCTTTTCGTCTCTTCGATTTTTTCGAAAAAGGCATAAATTTGTTGATCTTCAATTAAAGTAAATAAACGATCAATAGCCGCCACGTCTTTCGCATTCAGTGCGGATTTGCGAACTTCTTGAATAAAACTGTAAGTGTCTTTTTCTTTCAAATGCATGATGTGCGCTGGCTTATTCAAACGATCGACGACCAATGGTGGCATCGTCAGAACATTATTCGACATCGACATTTTGTATTTTACTTTCGCACCGAAATGTTCATTTAATTTTTCACTCATGAAAACGCTATCTAAGGCGTCGCCAGCAAATGGCGTTCCGTCAACCCCTAGTACATCTGATTTTTGGAATTTATTTCCAGACATTTTCATAATCGTGAAATCTGAAGTACCGCCCCCGAAGTCACCGATCAAAACATTTTTTTCTTCTGTCAAGTGACGACGGTATTCTAAAGCGGCCGCTAAAGGTTCTGGAACAAAGGTGATCTCTTTAAACCCTGCGAATTCAGCGGCTTTGCGCATGCGAAATAAAGCAAAAGCATCAGCGACTTCATCCATCGAATAACGTGCCGGCTTTCCCAAAACAACACTTTCAATTTTTACATTTAAATGCTTTTCGGCTCTTTTTTTAAGCTCAAGCAAAAATGTTCCCACCAATGTTTCCAAAGAAAGAATACGATTGCCAATAGCCGTACCGAGATAATTCTTGTTCGGTAAATGAGTTTTGAAAGAGCGAAACAGTCTTCCTTCCATGTCATTCTCGACGAATTCCTGTAGGGCTTGCGTTCCGTAGTAACAGGTGTCTGCATCTGGATAATACATTAAGGTACGAATCAAAGAAGGGTCTGGTGACGAAGGATCTAAAGGCATAGCTTCGATACGATGAGGTTTTGTTTTCTCATCACCAAAACAATAGGCTCCAACCAAAGAGTTACTCGTTCCAAAATCGACGGCTAGCGTATACATTTTTTTCCTTTACGTGAATGTGAAAATTTCTCTGCAGATTTCTCGAATAAACACACCCGAAGATGATTCAGAAAATATTGAATAGGTTTTTTACAGAAAAAGCCACTTTTAATTTTATTTTTTTCGTTTTGTGTTGATCATCTTTACACTTATTTTTTTATTTTTTCCTCGTTTTTCACCACTGTATAAAAAAATCAACACCTTAGAGTGTCTTATGTTGAGATCTTTTTCGAATAACTGATTTATACCAGGTGGTTACGTATCACCTCGCTAATTATTCATCTGAAATATATCGTAAATAAAGTTAAACTTTAGCAGGCATTACGTCGATAAACACGACAGGTGGAGGCTCCATGAAAATCTTATTACACGCTTTAGCAATCTCTTTATTTTTTGTCGGTTGTGACAAAGGTGGCGGATCTTTTTCTGTCTTATCTGAGTCTTCTACATTCGAACAAGAAGTGACATACACTCCTCGCAAGCTAGACGTGCTCTTCGTGGTCGACAACTCAGGCTCAATGGATAACTACCAACAAGCCTTAGTTAACAACTTCTCATCATTCATCGATCGTTTCATTACTAAAGGTTACGACTTTAGAATTGCCGTAACAACTTCTGAAGCTTATCGTTACCCACAATTAGCTTTAGCTGGACAATGCTTCAGTTACTGCGAAGAATCTCGCGTGCACTTCAGACGCGGTTCAGCTTCGAATCCCTACGTCATCGACAAAGCTAATTATGATTTAACTACTCCTGCTGGAAGAACATTATTAAAAAATGACTTCATCGCGAACGCTCACATGGGAACGGATGGCTCTGGCGATGAACGAGCGTTTTCGTCTTTTATGGCCGCGCTGAACTACAGTACTAATTTTAACGGAAGCGATAGTCCTAATAAAAACTTTCACCGACCAGATGCATTCTTAGCTATCGTTATTATTTCTGATGAAGAAGACTTTTCACAAGTAGGCACTGGTGGATTAAATCAATCTTACTCTAATCCAAATCTAGTTCCGGTCGCTCAGTACAAAACGAATTTAGAGACCTTTACTGGTGGGCTATCAGGAACTGACTTTACCGTTTCAACGATTTCAATTCTTGATCAAGCCTGCTTAGATGTTTTAGATCCTAACAATACGTCAAATCCAGGAGCAGCCATCGGTCGCAAAATCGGAACTCGCTATGCACAGCTAGCTGATTTAACTGGTGGTACAAAAAATTCTCTTTGTCAATCATTCGACTCTTCACTTGATAATATCAGTGACAGCATCGAAGGCTTAAGCGAAGCGACTTTCGTATTAGCCAAAGCTCCAATAATTGCTTCAATCCGCTTATTAGTTGATGGCGTGCTAGTTCCTCAAAGCAACACTGA
Source organism: uncultured Bdellovibrio sp. (assembly GCA_964645745.1). Classification (GTDB taxonomy): domain Bacteria; phylum Bdellovibrionota; class Bdellovibrionia; order Bdellovibrionales; family Bdellovibrionaceae; genus Pseudobdellovibrio. The sequence goes on along the minus strand of CAZXZW010000037.1, from coordinate 17,743 downwards.
TGGCTGGAGCTATACGGCTGCGACTAAAACTTTAAAAATTAATGGTAATACGTACAAACCAGCCGCTGGTTCGTCGATTAAACTTAATTTTGACCCGGATTTATCGGCTCCTTAATTTTTTATAGTAATAATATTAATGACTTTTTAATTTGTGAGAAAGGCAAAGTAAAAACTGATGTAAATGGAAATCGAATCGAAAGACAACTGGTATATACTTCATGGAAACCAAAAGAGCGGACCTTATGATTATAAAAAAATCATAAACATGATTCAAAAAAATGAGATTATGGATTACAGCTATGTCTGGGCTCCTCACTTACCTAAGTGGTCTCAAGTCTACAGTTTAAAAGAATTTTCAAAAGATCGTTTCACTCTTCTACGTACTCATCCTGAGTATCAAGATGCATTCGTTCAACGTAAAAATCCACGTATTCAAACTCAAGTTGAAATCTTGGGACATAATAATATTAGATTTTTCGATGGAACCTTGACTTCAATTTCGGCCGAAGGTGGCTTGTGTTTGATCAACACGCCGTTAGTCCAAGTCGGAGATAAAATTAAGATCCATTTAAAATCTAAGTCTAACGACGAAAGTCCGTTTAACATTGAAGGCGTTATCATCCGCAAGAACTTCTCGCAGGAGCGTCTCAATTCTAAATCTGGACTCTATTATGTAGTCAGTTTTTCCGATCTGGAGCCTGCAGGTTTGGATCAGATTAAGTCGTGGATTAACTCGACAACGTCTAAGTCAGCCTAGTTACTTAATTTTTTGAAATTATTTTTTTATACAATCTTTTGAAGGAGATTTTTATGAAGTTTATTATTGAATCAGGTGTTGTTGGATGGATCATCATGGTAACTGGAGTTGCAGTTCTGGGCTTAGCTTGGGAACGTGCTCGTACTCTTTATTTCAAATTTGGTTTAGATGTAGATGCTTTTACAAATAAAATTCACACTTTAGTTCTTTCTAAAAAAGTTGATGAAGCGATCGTAGCTTGTTCTCAATTGAAAGATAAGCCTTTAGCTAACGCTTTCAAAGTGATCTTAGAAAAAGCAGACCGCGACGATGAAACAATCTTTCAAGCGCAAGATATCGCGATGGCAGAAACAGTTCCTCTTTACACGAAACGTTTACATTACTTATCAATGTTTGCCAACGTAGCTACCCTATTAGGTCTACTAGGTACAATCCACGGTCTTATCTTATCGTTCCAAGCGGTGGCTCAAGCTGATCCGGCTCAAAAACAAGCCATGTTAGCTAACGGTATCGCGGTATCGATGTATACAACAGCATTAGGATTAGCGGTAGCGATTCCAGCCATGGTTATTTTCTCATTCTTAACAGCAAGACAAAATCAATTATTAGAAGAGCTGTCTGAGAAATGTTCTAAGTTAACTGAGACTTTAACTTCAAGCCATATTTCTGGTTTAGATAAAGACCATGTTTTCCCAACGACTCACGCTGCGAGCACTCCAGTTATTCCACCGGCATCTCACAAAGCTTCTTAAAACAAGCTTTGTACTGCTAGTTAATTTATAATTTAGCCTTAAAGCTAAAAGGAATAGAAAATGAGAAGAAAATTAAAACTAAACATAAACCATAACTCTGAGTTCGAGCTTGATTTAGCTCCGCTTTTAGCCGTTATGGTTAAACTTGTCCCGGTTCTTTTAATGTCTTCTGCCTTCGTACAAATGATGATCATCGAAACTGAACTTCCGCAAGTTGTACAAGAAGCTATTAAGCAACAAGATAATAACGTTAAAGCGGCCCACATTACCTTAGAAGTCAATAAAGCTGATGGCGTTAAAATTATTGTTGAAAATAACGGTGAAGAAAAAGTTGAAGTTGTCGCGAATAAAGATAAAAAAATCGATTACGCGGCTCTTCATGCTAAACTAGTCGAAGTCAAAAAAGCGAATCCTCAAATTTTTAAGATCGACTTGTCTCCTGACGCTGATGTTCCTTACAAAGACGTCGTAGCGATCATGGATGAGGCCCGTAAATCAAAATCAAACGATATTAAATTCAACTTCAAGGATACAAAAACAGGACTAGAATCACAAACTGATTATATGTTTCCTGAGATTATATTCTCGAATGTGATGGACGGATAATATGGGAAGAAATAGATACCAAGTTCCAATAAAAAGAAATCAATCTTTTACGTTGAATATTACGTCGATGACGGACATGTTCACGATTCTATTAGTTTTCTTATTACAAAGTTTTGCGGCCGGTGAAGTAAATATTGACGCGGCTGAAGGCGTACGTCTTCCCTCTTCAACAACTGAGAAAAATCCAGTTAATGGAGTTAAACTTTCGATTTCTCCAACAGAATTAAAGATCGATCAAAAACTTTTAGCTAAAGTAAGCAACAATACAATCGAAGCTTCAGCTATTGATTCTTCTGACTCTAACTTTATCAAACCTTTATTTGATCAGTTAGAAGCTGTAAACAAAGCTGATCCAAAATTAGCTAAAATGGGAAAAATTTTATTACAAGCTGATGAATCACTTCCCTATTCAACTGTACGTAAAATTATGTATACAGCTTCGATGGCTGGGTTTCCTAACGTGAAACTTATCACTACGGTAGGCAATTAATATGAAATCAATTTATCTTAATTCTAAAATTTGTTTAAGTTTAGTCATGCTAGTAACTAGCATGACTTCTTTTGCGTCTAAAACTAAAGACACTAAAGGTTTATTACCGGAAGTGAATTTAAACTCTGAGAGTGAAGATAAAAATCAAGATACGGCTTACAAGTCGGAACTGTTAATTACGAAATCTGAAACAAAAGCCATTGAATCTTTACAAAAAATTATTCAAAAAAAGAAAGGCACAGCTGAAGAAGCTGACCTTCTTTACCGTTTGGCAGAGCTTTACATGCGTCGTGCAAAATCAGGTCGTTTCTTCGACTTGAATGCCGATCAAAAGAAAGCTGCTGTCAGCCAAAGCGCAGCTGAATCTTTAAATGCAGCTATTAAAATTTATGACTCTATTTTAACACGTTTTCCGAAGTATGCGAGCACAGATGCCGTTCACTTCAATATCGCCTTAGCAAGTTTGCAAACGAAGCAAGTTGAAAAAGCTAAAGCTCATTATACAAAAATTACGACAGAGTTTACAAAATCTAAATTATATCCAGATGCTTTATTAGAACTTGGTGAGTTATACTACAACCAAGAAAATTTCACTGTCGCTTTAGAACAATTCAAAAAAATTGAAGCGTTCCCAAAATCGAAAGCCTACCCTTACGGTGTTTATAAGTCGGCTTGGTGTTACTACAACTTAAAAGACAATGAACCAGCCGTTGCTAAGCTTAAACAAATCGTTGAAAACAATCCTGCTGATTCAACTGATGCAAAAAAATTCAATATGCGTAAAGAAGCTTTACGTGATTTAACTTTATTCGTTGAAGAAAGCGTTCCGCCTGAGCAGCTTTATACATTCTTTAGAAAAATTACGACAGATGCCGAATTAGGTGATGTGATCATTGCTTTATCGACGTTATTTGAATCCCATTCACACTATAAAGAAGTGAACGTATTCATCAAAGAATTCATTGATAAAAATGAAATGAATCCTTACGTAGCGAAAGCTTACGTAAAATTGATCGACGTTAATGAAATCTTAAAACAACGTGAAACAGTTCTTTCTTACATGCAAAAATTATCTGATTATTGCTATGAGCAAGATCTTTCTAAGGATTCAACTTGTAAATCTGAATTTAAAAAAGTGAGCTTAGAAATCTCTAAAAAATGGTGGGATATCTGGTTGAAAAACAAATCTCACGTCGAATTCTCTAAATTAACTGAGAAATCTTTCGAGATCCTTTTATCTAAAGAAGATCCAGCGCAACCGGATTCAACTTCACGTTTTGCTTACGCTGAATTACTTTTCCAATTGGGAAAATTCGAAAAAGCTAGCGAAAACTACGAAATCGTTTCTAAAGATCAAAAATTAGATGCTGGTAAAAAACATGATGCTTTATACGGTGCTATCTACAGCACTGAAAAGTTAATCGAAAAAGAAAAAGCTAATGAAGCGGCGTTTGCAGATCAACAGCAACGTTTAACAATGCGCTATGTAAGCGAATTCCCTAAAGGTGAATACTTAGAGCCATTGAAATTTAAATTAGGTTTCTTAGCTTACCAAAAACAAGATACAGCTGAAGCATTAAAATACTTATTACCAATTGCGAGTGAAGCTAAAGATCAAAAATTAAAATTGAAATCAGAAGATATCGTATTAGATATCTATAACGGTAAAAAAGACTTTAAAGCCATCCAAGCTTTCGCTCAAAAAGCGACAGGCGCTAATGTCAGCGAAGATCGTAAGAAAATGTTAACTGGCCTTAAAGAAGAAGCTCACTTCTCTCAAATGCAATTAGATATGGATAAACAAGATGCATCTAAAAAAATCGATGCATTAATGGCTTTCTCGACTGAGCACAAAAATTCTAAATTATCTAAAGAAGCTTTATGGCAATCTATTTCATTAGCTTACGCTAATGGATATGAAATCAAAGGTGCGGAATTAAGTTTAGCTTACTATGAAAAATTCCCACAGGACCCAAAAGGTTTAGATTCTTTAAAAGAAGCCGTTAAAGCTTATACGGATGCAGGATACATCCCTGAATCAATCCGTACTTTAACTCAATTAGCGAAACTTGAACCAAAAAAAGCTGATACTTATTTAGAAGTGAGCTGTGGTTTAATGATGGTGAACAACCAAACTAAAGACGCTCAAGCTTGCTACAAATCTTTATTCGTTAAAGCCGACAAAACTGGAAAAATGAAGATTCTGGCTAAAATGGAAGATACTCTTTCGAAAGACCAAGACGTCACTCAAATTGAAGGTATGGAGGCGATCGTTTTAAGAGAAAACATCGAGCCCTACGCTACTCAATCATTGATCAACCGTTCTCGCCATCTTTTGAGTGAGAAGAAATTCACAGATGCATTTAACTTATCTTTAAAAGTAAATTCTCGCCCTGTGGATTCTGACGTTCGTGCCGAAGCTCGTTTGATCCAAGCTGAAATCTTAGAAAAAGAATTTGTCAGCCAAAGTGTTAAAACAACAGAATCTAAATTCTCATTAGTTTTATCAATGAAAACTGAGAAATTAGACAAAGCTTACACGGCTTACACGTCGACAATCAAAATGTCGAAAAACACTAAAATTCATGAACAAGCTTTACGTGGTATTGACCGTTTATACACTCACTTCATCGAAGCAGTTTCGACTATGCCTGTACCGGCTACTTTATCTGCAGCTGATCAAGCGGCTTTAAAAACTGAATTAGGTAAAATGACGACGCCGTTTGTTGCTAAAAAATTAGAGAACATTGAAAAAATCAAAGAGATCTCTAAAAATGTTGATTCGGTTGATGCTGTTATCTGGTCAAGTTTAAGTGTTGAGAAAACAGTAGCTCCGCGTTTAGCCTTTCCGTCGTCAGGAAGTTTAACAGCTTATTTACCGAATGAATTAAAAAATTCAGGTAACGAGTTTGCCCGCCTTCCAGCTTCGCCTTCTGATAAAAAATGTGATGCAAAAAAAGCTACTGCAGATTCAATCGGAAACTGTATTTTAACTAAGAAATTTGCTCCGGCTCAAAGCTTAGCTTTACAGTTAACAGCGACGAAAGACAGCCGCGCTATGGGTTTATACTACATGAGCGTGATCGCCGATCTTAATAACCAAAAATATAAATCATTATGGTTTATCGAAAAAGCGTTAGCTTTAGAGCCTGAGATCTCGATGTTCCTTTACCAAAAAGGTAAAGTGGTTTACGCCGATGAAGGTATCGATGCGGCCTTACCGTTCTTCGAAAAATCAATCGACTTAAAACGTAACTCTAAAGAAATCTCTTTAATTTCTGGATTAAAATCTTTCTCAGATAAAGATTTCATTACAGCAGCTGAAGAGTTGAAAAAAATGAGCTTAGACGAACAAGAGAAATACAATGTATCTATTCTTTTAGTTGAATCAACAGCTCAAAAAGGTCATTCAGCTGAAGCGATCAAATTAGGTGAAAAATACTTAAGTTCATATTCTAAAAATGTAGATATGTACCTTGAGTTAGCTCGTATCCACGAAGAATTCCCAGCTAATCCTGAGGACTCTAAAAAATTAGCCATTGAAAACTATCAAAAAGCATTAAGTAAATCCGAAAACGTTGATCAAAAAGACTGGTTAAAAAGAAAAATCAGCTATTTGAGCGAGAAAAGCTAAGAGAGGCCATATGAAAATATTAGTAGTTGTAACAATGTTATGTTCTTTGAATGTATGGGCTAAAACGAAAAAAACTCGCGATGTGCAAGAGGTGAACTTTTCGGAGATGAGCTTAAAAGGAACGATCCGCAATCCTGACGGTGCGTACCTGGTGCAGAAAAAAGGGATCAAGTTTGCTCCCCTACATGGAGTGCAACAAGACATCGATAAGAAGATCCGCGAAACTGCAGCTTACATTGATTAACAATTTAAAAATTTAAAATTGACTGGCGGGGGCCGAAAAATGGGAATTTTACAGATTAAACAAACGACGAACAAGGGACAAACGAAGGTTTGGAAAATTGATTCCAAAGACAAGCGTGTCACTTTTGGTTTATCACGCAAAGCAGGTCTTTCTTCAATAGATCAGACACACTCCCCTTACCAAGCGGTAATTGAATTTACGCAAGGCAAATGGCATTTTATCCAATTTGAATTCAATTGCAAAAACCCAATGATTGAAATCACGGATAAATCACAAGTTCAATTCGAGAACTCATCGCTTCAATTCCACATCATTGAAAAGCCCGCTTTCGTTGCGAGCCGTTTAGACACGCTCCAAACAACGGGACCATTACAACGTAAAATCGTCATCGTCAGTAAGGGGCAAAAATTATTACAAACGGAAGTCTTAGGAGTCGAAGTTCCCTTTCACTATGGCATTAATGGAACAAAACATTTAATTCCATTTAAAAAGTCAACGGACTGGGATATTCAAACTATCGAGGACTTTCAATTTAAGTCGAAATTAATTCAAGTTGAAGATCTTAACGCCTTAGGAAAATTGTCTTCCGATCAAATGGTCGACAAAGAAAGTAAGAAATTACTTTTCGCAACTCTTTTTTCTATGTTCGTTTTAGTAACGATTGGTCTTTTCTCTGGAAAATCAGAAATAGCTCTACCAGCACCGGCGCCAATGACAGCACAAAATGTTGTCGTTAAAATCGATAAAAAAGAGAAAATCAAAAGAGCTCAACAACGTGCTCAAGCCGTTGCTGAAAAACAAGCTCCTGCTCCTAAACAACAAGCCAATACGCAACAACCAAGTGCTGCTAGCCCGAATAAAGTGAACGCCATGCTTAAAGGCGCGATCGGTGCTCGTATCTCTCAATTAATCGGTAAAGTTTCTTCAACTGATGCAAGAACAGCGAACGTGATTGCAACAGCTCAAGGAGTTAAAGCCGGTTCTGGTCCAAGTGGACGTGCTTTAGCGGCGGTTGGTAACATGGATTCTTCAGGTCGTAACTGGACTGGTGAAGCTGTCGGATCTCAACGTGGCGTGAGCACAGCTGGTATTGCTGGTGGTAAAGGAACTTCTGGTTTAGCTTCAGGCTTGAGCGCTGGTAAAACAGGCGCTGGTGGCGTTGGTTTACTTGAAGAAGAATCTGAAGTTGAAGGCGGTCTTGATCGTGAGATTATCGCTCAGTACATCAAGAGCCAATTGGGTCACATCCTAGCTTGTTACGAACGTCAATTAGCCGCTCGTCCCGACTTACACGGAAAAGTTTCAATTAAATTTACAATTTCAGGTACAGGACAAGTAGTCACTCAGAACATCGCTGAATCTGAAATGAAAAATCAACCGACTGAATCATGTATGTTAAATAAAGTAGCTCAATGGAAGTTCCCTGAACCAAAAGGTGGAACTAAAGTTATGGTTACTTATCCGTTCATGTTCAAAAGTACAAACTAAAGAGGTAGCAAAATATGAAATCATCATTGAAAAACGCACTCATTCTGATCGCAGTACAAGTGACAACGGTAGCCGCTTTGGCTCAAGGTCCTACAGTGGTACAACCGAAAGCGCAACCACGTAGCTCGGATAAAGTTGATTTAAAAAAATTAGAAGATAAATACTGGTCAGCTAAAGACGAAGACTACGCAGTTATCCAGAACAGAACTTTCTCTAAAGCGGGAAAATTCTTTATTTCAGGTATGTACGGAACTTTGATGAATGACCCTTTTGCTCAAAGTAAGCCTTTCGGAGCGAACATTGGTTATTACTTCAATGAAGACTTTGGTATCGAAGCTAGTTACATGAAAAATGATTCTAAAAAAAGTGAATCGGTTAATAAGTTTAATACGATCGCGGCAAACATTTCTCCTAACTACAACTTACCTGGCCAAGCTATGTCTTTAAATGTAGCCTACACGCCTTTCTACGCAAAAATGGCCTTCATGAATATGGCTATCATGTACTTTGATATGGGATTCACAGCCGGCTTCGGTATGAGTGAATACGATCAAGTGGTTCGCCTACGTAATGGTGTGGGTACTGACTTAGGTGAAGGTACGATTAGACAACAATCGCCTCACTTTGAAATCGGTGTTATGCAGCAGCTTTTTATCACGAAGAACTTTGCCTTACGTCTTGATATTAAAAATACCTTCTATAACGAAAAAACAGTAACTTACGATCCAGGGATCATAGGTATTCGTCAGGAAGAAAATGCGACAAAAAATAATACCTACTTGATGTTCGGATTGACTTTATTTACGAACTAAAACGACCGATAAGCACATAGATAACGACCTAGGATCTCGATTCACAAAGGATGAAGTAAATTATGAAAACAGATGAGTAATTATAAAAAATCAAATTTGATCGCCTCGGCCGTTATATTACTGCTTACATCTTCTCATTCTCACGCGGGTTCTCCGTTAGTTGAGAAAAAACCAGCACGCAAACCAGCTTCTGAAATCGCATACCGTCAAGCCGGAGTTCCGGTGTTCAGCTTTGTTAAAAAAGTTGGAAATCAAACGGTGAAAGTAAAAGACATTCCTGCTTTGGATATTGGTGAAGAGCGTGAGTTAAAATCTCAAGACTACAAACCGGTCATGCCAGCCGCTAAAGAATACACTTTAAAAGCAGCAGCGAAATTACAATCACCTGAATTTGTAAAAATCGATCCTGAATTAACAAAATATTTCAAAGCAGGCGAAACTAAAAAATTCGCTGTAACTCCTGTTGTTAATTTACCGGTTGTAGCTCCGCTTCAACCCTTCCCGACTTATTCTCCAGTAGAACCAACAAATGACGTTGTCAATTTAGTTGAGATCAAACCTGAAGAATACAAAATGGTTCAAGCTTTAATTTTCCACGACTATCATAAAAAATATGATTTAGCGATGTCACTATTTGTTGAATTGATGGATGTTCCTCAATTCAAACAACAAGCGACTTATCACTACGCGATGACGGCTTTATCTCAGAAATTATACTCTGAGTTCCGTCACAAAATGATCAAAGTGGCTACTGAAGCCAATGATCAAGTTTTGAAAAAAATGGCTGTAGAAAGCTTAGTTAAAAATATTAAACTTCTTGAAGTTTCTGACATTGGAAAAATCGATCCTTTAGTTGGTGGTCAAGATATCGATACAGCTCAGTTCCCAGCTTACTTACTTAAAAAAGCTAAATACGATCTTGAGCGTGGTAACTTAGGTGAAGTTGAAGAAAGCTTAAGCTTAATTCAAACAACGGCTCCTGAGTACAAAGAAGGTGTTTTATTGAAAGCCATCTTCAACTACCGTCAAGGTCAAGTTGATGTAGCTATTCAAGATTTAGAATCGTTATGGCCTTTAATTGAAAATCAAAAGAAAGATCAAGTTCGCAACTTAGCGGCTTTAACATTAGCTCGTTTATATTTCCAAAAATCAAACTACCCTGACGCTTATAAAAACTACCTCCGCGTAGATAAATCAAGCGGTCAATGGTTACAAAGCATGGTTGAACAAGCTTGGACACAAGTATTATCAGGCGATAATATCGGTGCAGCCGGTAACATGTTCGCTCTTCACACGAACTATTTCCAAAAAGCTTACGCTCCTGAAACTTACATTGTAAGAACTGTAGGTTACCTTAACTTATGTCAATACGGTGATGGCGTAAGTGTATTAGGTGATCTTAAAAAGAAATACGCGAACATCTATTCGAATATTAAATCGTTCCAGACTAAAGCTGGCGACGATATGAAATATTACGACTTGATCAAAACGTGGATGAAAAACACAGCAGCCAATGAAATCGAAGGTTTACCTAGATCTTTCGTGGTTGAGTTAGCTCGTCATCCGAACTACATGTTAGTTCAAAAACAAATTAACAACTACGAAGACGAAAACTCACGTTTCAACAAAATTACGGTTGATCTGATCCGTAACGAACGTACTGCTCGTCTAGAGATGTTACGTGCTAAAAATGCTTATACAGCGGTTAAGAACCAAAAGAAATCAGCTGCTGACATTCAAGCGGCCGAGAAAAAATACTTAGCTATCGGTACTGAACATGCCATCTATGCTAAAGCGCGTGAAGGTATCAAGAAAATGCGTGAGGCTGCGGTTGAGCGTTTAGTGACTGAGAAAAAAGATCTTGTTGTAAAAGCATCTTTAAACTTAAAAGCTCGTTACAATCAGTTTGCTTCAGTTCTTGAAAACTTAATCGATCAAAATGAAGTTTTATCTTACGAAATCTATTCTGGTGCCGGCGAACATATCCGTTACCAAATGGCTGGCGGAGAAGCACAAGAAAAAGAATCACGTAACTTAGCAGCTGAAAAAAGCAAAAATGGTTACGAGTGGAAATTTAAAGAAGAAGTTTGGGAAGATGAGATCGGACATTTCCGTTCATCATTAAAAAATGTTTGTCCTAAAGACGAAGAAACAGCCGACCAAGATGGCCCTTCTGATAGACAAACAGCTGGCATCTCAAACCCTGATAATAACTAATTTTAATTTTTTAAAAAGGAATACGTATGAAAAATTTATTTATGGCCACTTTAGTAACAACGATTGCAAGCTTCGCCGTAGCTGAACCTTACCAAGTTCAACAAGGTTTGGATAAAATTAAGACCAACTTTGAAAACTCAAAAGCAAATAAAAATGAATACGATAAAAATTTAAATATCGTTAACAACAATATCACAGAGATCTCAAAAGCGAAAGCCGCTGTGATTAAACAAAAAAATGACGTGAGCGCTGAGATCGTTAAAAACAATGAATCTTTAAAAAAAGTTTTAATCCAAGAAAAAGAAATTCAAGCCTACATCAAAGCTGAAGAAGATAAAGTAGCGGCTGAATCAAAACAAGTGGAACAACTTGAAGGCTTAATTGCTCAAATCAAAAAGAATTCAGAGCAACGTGCAGCCATCATCGCTAATTACCAAGAGCAATTAAAAACTGCTTCCGATGAAAAAGTCGCTTGGAAAAATCGTGAAGGCGAACTACGTACACAAGAAGGCGAAACAATCAAAGTTATCCGTGGTGTAGCGACAGAAGAAGCTAACTGGATGAATCGTAAAAAAGGTTATGAAATCGAAGTTAAACGTTGGTCAGCTGAAGCTGAGAAACAGCAAAAAATATTTGATACTTACCAAGGCTTAAAAGAAGAAAAATAATTTACTTTTTAACGCGTTTTAAAAGTCGAGATTGAATTTTATTTAGAACTTCGTGGATGAAATCTACTTTCAAGAAATGACAAGATACCACGAACATCGCACCTGCTGCCATGGCTGTTAAAAGTAAATTCAATCCAATACCGATGGTGTGTTTGGGAAAAGAACCTTCCATCAAATAGTAAATTTGCGTAATGGCAAAAACTAACGCACCAATCACGATAAATTTAGAAACATTCTTGAAATACTGTTTGTAATGAAATTTATAAATAAATTTATTATAAAGCGCGAGCAACATGATCATGTTGATTCCCGCCGTTGTCATCGTCGACATCATCAATCCATGGACTTGGTATTTAGACATCAAAAACGGAGCTAAAAAAATATGGATCACGAAACACCCAGCCGAAATAGTCGCCGGCAACCAAGTGTTTTTCACAGCGTAATAAGCGGGTGTTAAAACCCGTACACCACTCGCAAAAATCAAAATCCAACAATATGTCTTCAAAATTTCTGAAGCGATAATCACATCGTTCTGGCTGAAATGACCACGGCCAAATAAAAGCTGAACAATAGGCTGAGCTAATGAATACAAGCCACAAGCTGCCGCAATGGAAATTAATAAATTCAATTCTAAATACTTACGAGACTCTTCCGCCATCGCGTCTTTAGAATTTTGCGACCACAGCTTCGCTAGTGATGGCAACAACGCCGTTCCCAAACTGACAGAAATTAATGACAACGGAAGCTCTACTAAACGATCGATATAATTAATATAAGAAATGGTTCCTTCTGTTAAACTCGAAGAAAAACGTAAATTAATAACAGTCGTAAATTGCAATAACCCCGTCCCGATTAAACCCGGAACCATATTACGGAACACGCGATTCACATCAGGGTTTTTAAATTGCGTCGTCAGTTTTGGGAAGTAGCCTTTTTTATATAAAGCGGGAATCAAGATCACACACTGTAAAAAGCCCCCAATGACCACACCCCAAGCCAATTGATCACCGTAGTTAGCCGATTCCTTACTCAGCCATTTCACTGGCCAAACGGTTGAAATCACCATTGCTAAGTTCCACAACGTCGGCGCAATCGCCGGTAAGAAGAACTCTCCTAAGGCATTTAAGATACCCATGAAGAAAGCGAACGACGAAATAAAGAATAAGAACAGGAACATGATCTTCGCCATGTGAACCGTTAAATTATACTTTTCGGTCTGCGCGATATAGGCCGGATCTAACACTGTCGACAGGATCAGGTCCGGGCAAAGTAGACCAAAGACGGTTATAACCGATAAGATGATTAATAAGATGGAATACATCGTATTCACTAGATTCTTAGCTCGAGCTTCAGAGTCCAAATGAGCGTCCACAAAGACCGGAATAAAGCTGACCGAAAGCGATCCTTCGCCCAGTAAACGTCGAAATAAATTAGGGATTCTAAAAGCCGCCGACCAGGCATCGGTAATGTGCTTTTCGAAAAGGGCCGCGAGCAGAACCTCACGGAATAAGCCAAGCAGACGACTGGTCATCGTGCCGAATGCCATTTTTAGGGCATTTTTAATTACACTACCCGCTTGCGTACTAGGCTGGGCTGTGTTAATTCTTTCCTTGGTTAAATTTGTATCATTAGACATTTATTACTTGGAGGATATACCTTGGCACAGCATAAGTCAGCAGCAAAACGCGCTCGTCAGTCAGTTAAGAAAAACGCTATCAATTCATCTCGCAAATCTAAAGTGCGTACTGGCGAAAAAACGCTTTTAAAAGCAATTAAAGATAAAGACACTAAAACTGTCCAAACTTTATTATCAAACTACACTAGCCAAATGATGAAAGCCGCTCAAAAAGGCGTATTCAGCAAATCAACAGCTGCTCGTAAAATTTCTCGTTTGTCTGCACAAATCCACAAGCATTTCGCTGCAGCTACTAAGTAATTAGTCGCAACTGAAATGTTCTGTTACAGAAAGCCAAGATAACATCTTGGCTTTTTTTATTTTGTCTGTTGAAATTCAATGATGAATTTACAGATTAAAAATATTCTTCTCTCCCTTCTGCTTTTAACTACTTACTCATGCCAATCCAACCCAGCCTTAGAAGGATCGTCTTCTATTGGCGATGTTAAAAAATTTCGTTATGAGCGTCCTAAAGAAATTCCTCGCAAAGAGGCTTTACTTAATATTCCTTACCGCACAATCGATAATTCAAAAAGTATTACAACATTTGGTTTTGGATCTTGTAATGATCAAAACAAAGAACAACCTCTTTGGAAACTGATCAAAGCGCACAATCCTCAATTGTTTATCATGATGGGTGACAATGTTTACGCTTCAAAACCAGAGAACCGTCCGATCATGGATCAATATATTAAACTCAATGAAAATAAAGATTACTTAGATTTACGCGAGGCCATTCCTTTTATGGCTACTTGGGATGATCATGACTACGGCCAAGCCGACGGCGGAATCGATAATCCCCATAAACAAGAAGCGCGCAAAACCTTCCGTCAATATTGGACTTACTTAAAAAATATTATTCCGAAAGATCAAGAAGCGATTTATCACAGTCGCATTATCGGAGAGAAAAACAAAAAACGCGTTCAGTTTATTATTCTGGATACGCGCTATGATCGCTCTCCGTTAGCGAAGCCTGTGGATCCGCTTCCTGTGATGATTCCTGTCGTGCCGCCACTTCCGACGACTCCGATTTTAAAAGCAGGAAATACCACGGAACTTAAAGCCGATCCGACAGCTCCACCTGTTCCTGTGCCAGTGAAGCCACCACCTCCTCCGCCAATACCAAAAATGTACGGACTCAATGAAGATCCAAAAGCACGTGTTCTATCCGATGAACAATGGAAATGGCTTGAAGGCGAATTAAAGAAGCCCGCAGAATTAAGAATCATCGTTTCTTCGATTCAAATCATTGCAGATGATCATGGTTATGAAAAATGGGGAAACTTCCCTTTAGAGAGAAAAAAGTTTTTAGATCTTTTGAATAAAAATAACATTCGAAATACCGTGGTCCTCTCGGGCGACCGTCACTTAGCTTCGATTGCTAAAATTCAACTTAATAAAAAAACTGAACTTTACGACATCACTTCAAGTGCTTTAAATAAGCCGTCTCCGGCGAAAGAGCCTGAAGTCGATCAAACCTATGTAGCGCCTAGCTACCTAGGAATTAATTTCGGCCTAGCTTCAATTGATTGGACGAAACGCCAATTAGACATTCAAATTATTGGTGAAGACGATAAGGCTCAATTGAGCCAAAAGATTTCATTTTAATCGAATATTTTTACTACACTATAGTCCAGATAGGTTCTGCACGTATAGTTTGCATCATAAATAACAGCTATGATTAATTATGATGAAAAAATTTTCTTTATCTCTACTTATAGTTTTGTTCTTCCTTTATCCGACAGCGCCTTTTGCCGCTACGGCCAATTATGCATCGGTACAAAGAATGTATTATGCCTATGTACAAAACGCGTATGAAATGAAAAATTTTGAAACTTCTAAAGGTGGCAAAAATCAGAAAAAATATTTGGCCTATAACATATATGCTTACCACAGAACATTGAATTTAAAAGACATAAAGCTTAAAGAAAAAATTTGGGATTCTTTAAATATCAATTATTTAATGGATATTTGTAAGTCACAAAAGAATCCGGACGATTCAACTTGTCAGACCTTTGCCATAGCGATGAGTAATTACTATGACAAATATAAAGTAAGCTATGTCGATAATAAAATAGAAAAGAAAAACAAGCCTATCGATTTTGATTTTGAAAAAAACTTATATAAGCTAGACGGGCAAGTTTATTCAATAAAGACTGGAAAAAAAGTTAATGAGTCTTTTTCATCATTACCAAAAGCTCAAATTAAAAAACCCATGACCTGTAAGTGGTCTGATGACGATAATCAAACAAAAACAATGTCATTAGGGGCTTGCCCGACTCACAACCAAATGTGCTACGGGTTTGTTAAATGCGACAACAACGAATCTATTAAAGTTTCTTGCTCTATACAGAACTGCACAGAACAGGCCTCTAAAAAATGTGTAGATGATTATTTTAAACAAAATAAATTATCAGCTTCTGTTTATCAAAATTGCCATTGGGTCTCAGAAAAATCACCTGAATTTAGTAGAAAAATTATCGTAGCACCCGCCTGCGCTTTATCCGATGCTAATAAAAAAATTGAAGTTTGTAGTCGCAAAGTTATTTGCCAGTCCGGCAGTAAAAAAACAGAACGACTGGCTACATGTTCAGCTCAGTATTGCAAATCAACTGATCCTGCAGCAGCTACTCAGTGTGCAAAAGAAAAAACGGGCTATTATTCTAAATCTTACGAAGAAATCGTAACGAACGTAGCACCACCCCCAACGGAAAAAGATGAATCTACAAAGGGTCAAAAATAACTATTGATCCTTGAGCGCTTTATTAAATAGATCTTCCGTCACTTCTAACGAAAAGGTAGCGTCTTTTACGAATTTAAAGTTTTTAGGAAATATTGATTTTTCTAGAAAATACGTCTGTTTATGCTGATCAATGATTTTAACATGAGTTTTTGTAAAAGCAGATCCAATTTTTCCGTAAATGATAACTTTATTTTCTACCGATGCTTGTGCAATAGAAAAAGAAAATAAGATAAGTGTCAAAAATTTATTCATAATATTTATTCTTTCGGAGGTGGAGCCATCCACCCTTTTTTGACCACATAAATTAATAATCCGACGCAAATCAATAACATAAATCCTAATGATAACCAAAATCCTTCCGGATGTTTTGTCAGAGGCATAAAATCAAAATTCATTCCGTAGATTCCAGCAATAAAATTTAACGGTAAGAAGAATAATGTTAATACGGTTAAAACACGCATGATTTCATTCGTACGAAATGAAGCCTCATTCGTCTTTTGTGATTGAATACCAATATGAAGATTTAATAAACTTTGGCTATTTTCAAACACATCGTCTGAATAAAATTGGTAGCGATCAAATTTTTCTTTGATGTAACCAAACTGCATATTGTCTAAATTTAAAGTATGGACCGTTTTCATCATAACTTCAGAGGTAAACTTAATCACTTTTTTATAAGCCGAGGATTTTCTTTTTAAAATAAAACCGTCTTGTAATAAGTTTCGTGATTGAGTTGATTTTAAAATATTCTCTTCGAACTTATCGATCATTTGCTCAAGCTCTAACAAAGGCTGATCGTAGCTTTGGGCGACCTGTTCAAGTAAAGATTGGAAAAAATACTGACGATTCGCAAGATCTGGTTTTTCCTGCATCTTTTGAGCGACAAGATCAATTTCACGGAGCGCTAAGCGATGAAAGCTGTAGATCGTGTCATCTTTAATAAATAAGGCAATTTTCGTCGTTAACTCTTGGATCGAATCAGCTTCCTTGGGAGCACTCAATTCAGAGACACGAAGCATGAGGAAGTAAACATCATTATAAGAGTCTAAATGAGGGAGAAAATCAGGGTTAAGGCAGTTCAAAATCATGCCCTGTGGCACCCCAATGACTTTGGCCATTTCTACCAGTTTCTTTTTAGTCGGCGCGACATGATCTATCCACTTGATATTGGAAAAGCTTACTTCGTTTATAGTCATAAAACCCCTCTACAGATTTACATTTCACCCTATTTCCGCTACTCTGACAAGATGACAAACACAAGACAATACCTAAAAGATTACACTAAGCCTGACTACTCTATTGATAACTGCCACCTTTATTTTAACTTGCATGAAACTGCAACCGTAGTGACATCCACGCTTAAAATGACCAAAGTGAACGATGTTCCTTTATCTTTAAATGGCGAAAACTTGAAACTTAAAAAAGTAAAACTTGATGATACTGAACTGACTTCAAAAGATTTTGAGGTTTCTCAAACTCATTTAACTATTTTTAAAACTCCGGCTCAATTTACTTTAAATATTGAAGTTGAAATCAATCCGGAAGCCAATAAATCTTGCGAAGGTTTATATTTAAGTAACGGAATTTTCTGTACGCAATGTGAAGCGGAAAGTTTCCGTAAAATCACTTACTTCTTAGATCGCCCCGACATGATGAC
>CAZXZW010000036.1:0-20839 GCA_964645745.1 uncultured Bdellovibrio sp. | reverse complement strand
AAGCTTTATTCGAATTAATACTTCTGAAGCTTAATTTGAAACGACCTTCGGGCATTTCGATGATGTTGTAACAGAATTCGATCGTCTTGATTAAAGTGAACATATCTAAAATATCATTGATATGGTCTAACTGAAGTTCATATTTTTTAAGTTGTTCTTGAGTGATAGTGAAGCCCGCGATCGTGTTATTTTTTGAATAGCGAGCCGACTGAATCAGAGTCGCTAAGAAATTCATTTTTTGCACAGTCCACGTCGCAAAAAGTTCGCGCTGAATTCTATCTGTTTGAATATTGTCTTTGGCCAAGAGTGCCGCAATCTCATGAGAACGAGATGAGTTGCGCAAAAGTTTAAAGGCCTGTGTATCAAACGTGATACTGGTGTACAGAGCGGTTGCAATTTCTGGAGTGATCTTAGTTTTAAGCTCTTTTAAAATATCGTAAACCACCTCGCCAGTTGAAGAGGCATCCGTGCGAACATAATATTTCTCGTTTGAATCCGGTGTGCTCGATGGGATGTGGTGATCCACGTAGATGATTTTTTTATTTAACTTTTTGAAGTGAGAATACAAAGGGTCGCAAAGAGAGCCCTGATTAGTGTCTGTAATAAGTAAAACATCTGCTGAAAGCAGCTTCATTTGGTCGGCGTTGAAAAGGAAGGATTGCGTGTTTTCCAGGAGGAAATGATAGCGGCTGGGAATTGGATCTACATGGTAGAATTGAACATTTTTATTTTCTTGTTTAAGACCCCAGTAAAGAGCCACTGCGCTTCCAACGCCATCACCATCACTGTTCTTGTGAGTGGTGAGGATAAAACTTTTTTCGTTTTGAAGTGTTTGAATGAGATTGGCATCGGTATTTAGCGGCAGGTAGTTTGGTGAAGTCATAGGAGATAGAATATTATGACGCGCCATAGCTTGTCGTGTAAGATAGTGAAAGGATCGAGGTTTTGGGGTAAAACAAGACTTTTGAAGAGACTGACTGGAGGCTATGAATGGCACAAGATCTTTTACCAATTACGCTTAAAGGAAAAATCGCGCTTGAAGCTGAGCTTAAAAAGCTTATTTTTGAAGAGCGTCCTGCTGTTATCAAAGCGATTGAAGAAGCACGTGCTCATGGTGATATCAGTGAAAATGCTGAATATGAATCAGCTAAAGAGCGTCAAGGTATGATCGAAGGTCGTATCGGCGAAATTCAATATAAAATTTCCGGAGCTGAAGTCGTTGATACTTCGCTTATTAAATCAGATAAAATCGTTTTCGGTGCAACAGTTGAAATTCAAGATGTTGAAGAAGATAAAACCATCACGTACCAAATCGTTGGTGTGGATGAGGCTGATGTTAAAAACGGAAAAATTTCAATTATGTCTCCTATTGCACGCGCTATGATCGGTAAAAAAGCCGGTGATGCGTTCACAGTGCAAAGTCCAAAAGGTGATAAAGATTTCGAAGTTATTTCTTTTAAATTCGTTTAATTCATCATGAGACGAGCGGTCATTGATCAACCGGGATTAAAAATTATAGTCTTAGGGCTTTTGGTTTCGATTTTTGTTGGATTAGCCATTCGCTCTCAGATTACACCAAATAAGATCAATGAACGTCTTAAAAAAATAGTTCAAGAATTCGAACAAAAAAACAAAAGTAAGAAAATTTCAATCGACTTTGCAGAGGCTCGTTTGATGCTTTCTGACTGGGGTTTCCCATTCCCGCATTTGTATATCCAAAATATTAAAATTTCTTCAACTTCACCTGAATGTCTCGATAACCAAGTTTACATCGAATCTTTAGACATTCCATTTTCGTGGATTAATTTGATCGAAGCGAAGGATGACCAGATTGATACCGTCAGAGCTGGTTCCGTAGAGCTTCGCTTGGATAGTCCCGATCAATGTTTCTCTGAAGTTAAGGCTCAGTCAAAAGTTGAATCAGGTTCGTCGGTGGTTTCTCATCGAGATGAACCGGCGCCAGCAGCAACAGTCGCCGCGGTGAATGAACATATTTATAATATCTATATTGATAAACTTAAAATCATCGATAAACACAATTATAATATTCCGGTATCGTTGCAAACGGTGGGGATTAAAATTACTACCAATAATAATAAAGTTCATTCGGTGGATTTAAAGTCGCAATTGTATTTATTCCGCGATAACGAAAGCAGTCTTTATAAATTTAGATCTGATTTTAATTTGAATTACGAAAAGAAACAAGATGGTCAGATTTCATCTTCAGCGCTTATTCACGGGAAATTAATTGATAAACCTTTTGAGATTAATTTGTCCTATGCGCCTGAAACGAATAAAATTATCTTAAAACACTCGATTAAAGATTTATCCGTCAAAGCGATTATGTCTTTAACCAATAAACAAAATATTCGTGCACAGAATCAGTTAGACGGTATTTCAGGTTTATCAATTTCAAATACCGGAGAAGGTGAGTACAATCTCAACACGAAAGCTTTAGAATTTTACAAAATTTCTAACATTTTGTTATCTTCAGGTGAAAGTTCAATCTCAGTGGATGCCATCACTGTGAATTCGGTTAAGCCTTTAAAGTTTGAGCCTTTCAAAGTATCAATGAATCACTTTGATCTGGAAAAAATAAAAAACATTCCCGCTTTTATGTCGATTCAGAAAAGTATTAACAACTTCGGAAATATATCCGGTACGGTTGTTGTTAAATCTGAAGATGATATTATGGCTGAAGGTTCCATTAAAGATCTACAATTTATTTTTTCAAATCGTGGTCAGCGTGCTTATCAAAAAATAGATGAACTTTCATATAAAGCTACTCGTCGCAGTTTAGTGCTCAATAAAATTAAGCTGGAAGGTCAGGCCACAACGGGCGAATTAAAGCTTCAGTACACGCCGCAAGAAAGTCATGTGGTTCCTCAGCTCGAGGCTCAGGCTGAAATTTCTAATATTAAGCTGAATGAATCAGTCTACAATATTTTCTCGTTTAGCCAGGCTAAGCCAACAACCATTTCATTAAGTTTATCGGCGCATGATCGTCATGTTAAATCAAAACTTCGTTTTGATCAGTTGGCCTCTTCGGCGATGGAAGTCAAACAACTCGAGGTGGGTTATACCGCTAATATGAGTTCTACTGATGGTCGTCTGCATGATTCAGTTTTTGATCTGTTTGCGAAAAATTTAAAAATCCTGCGTAGTGAAGCTTTGGATGATTCATTTTATGCAGTGCTCGAGCAATTAGATAACACTGTTAGTATTGATGATGCCAATCGTCCTACAGATTTTTATTTCGATATGTTAAAGGTCAACTACGCCAAGAAAGATCAAGGCGAAGTGGCTATCAGCTTAAGTGCGAATTATTTCTCTAAGATTAGAAATGAGAAAAATAATTTACGCATGCTCGGTGAGTTCACAAATCCTAGACGCGCTTTATTTGATATTGAATTGTTAGATCATGGAAAAGCGATTCAAAAATTTTCAGTTAACGCCAACCTTGGTGAGTATTCTTTCGAGATAAAAAAATAGCCTAGACAGTGTCTAGGCTATTTTGAGAAATAGAATTTAAATCTTGCGACTTAAGCTTTGTTAGAATCTTTAGACTTATCCTGTGAACCAACATTTTGATTGTTTTGATTCAATTGATGATTCGTTACATCTTTAGCATCAGTGTCGATCTCGTTAAGACCTTGTTTGAAACCACGGATAGCTTTACCTAAAGACTGACCGAATTGTGGAATTTTGTTAGGTCCGAAGAACACTAATAAAATAACCGCTAAAATAAGCATGTGCGAAATACTAAACTCACCCATCGTAACTCCTTCAGTCTTTTTCAGACTTGCTATGGCACGTACCTTACTCCTGTTGAACAGGTATTTCAACTATTTCTGTCTCTGGCGCAGCGACGTCGACGCTGGTTTCATTTTGGTCGCTTGAAGGGGAGTCCAGAGTCGCTGGGGCTACATTTGATGAAGAGAAATCAATTTGTTCCTTCTTCACTTTAGAGGCTTTCATTTTTTTAGCAGGCATTTCGGTCGTGGTATTTGCGTCTAATGCGGCAGAAGCTTTACCAGTCTTTTTAGGAGATAATTGCTTTAATTCGCTATTATATTGGTTTTTCAGTTCAGCTAGCTTGGTTTGGTATTCCTTACGGATACGTTCGACTTGAGCTTGCTTATTTTCGACGACACAACCTTTGTAGGTTTCGGCAGCGATTTCTTTGGCTTTGGCTTTACACATGAACTCGATAGAATTGGTTCCAGCCGCCGTAGCTTGTGAAGCGATAGCTAAAAGGATAAGGCTCGCTGACATGGCAATAGTTGTTCTATTGATTCTCATAATTCCCCCTAATTGACAGATTTTAAATCTTTTTACCCACAGGGATCATTCCAATAAGAGTGCCAACTGGTAAGGCTTTTAAAGTGTTTAGAGGGGGAGGATGTATGTAAAAAAGAAAAGGTTGTCCGGTTGTTTGTCGGCTTTTAAAGCGTAAACTCTCTTGTTTTAAGAGAGTTTATTTTGAAATTAACGACGAACTGATTTTGGATCGATCGCGTCTTGTAAGCCATCGCCTAAGAAGTTGAAGCTCACAACCACTAACAGAATAAGAACTCCAGGAATAATGGCTAAGAACGGTGCCTTGTAAATTAACTCAAGAGCGTTGAATAACATATTTCCCCAGCTTGGAGTTGGAGGTTGAATACCTAATCCTAAGAAACTTAAAGCGGCTTCGAATAAAATAGATTCACCAACACCTAACGTCACTGAAACCAATAAGGGGGCGATCACGTTCGGGAACATATGACGGATAATAATCGTTGAATCGGTGGCTCCTAAAGTTTTCGAAGCTAAGATAAATTCGCGTTCACGTAAAGATAAGATACTGCCGCGAACTAAACGAGCCACAACCATCCATGAGAACAAACAAAGGATGAAAACTAATTTAATGATGGATTCATTTCCATACTTCGTGATGGAACTTAAGAAGGGAACTTTTTGTAAATCGATCGCAGCGATAACAACTAAAACGGGTAGTAAAGGTAATGACAATAAGGCATCCGTCGTACGCATTAAAATAGTATCGATTGTTCCACCGTAGTATCCAGCAACGGCACCCACTAATAATCCGATGAAGGCCGACACGATGGCAACTAGAACACCTACGCCCATAGAGACTTGAGTTCCATAAACTAAACGCATGAGAACATCACGGCCTAATTCATCTGTTCCAAATAAGTGGTAAGAATTAAAATTTTTAATTTCTTTGATCAGATCCGCTTGAGCGGGCGTATCAATTTGTTTAATCGTTTCGATCGCTTTTTCTGGTGGAAGATTCACCCAGTCATACATAGCATCTTCTGGACGGATCGGAGCTACGAGGTTTTTAGCCAGCAATTGTGTTTCAATATTTTTAGCTAATTCAGGATTTTTCAAAGAGAAAGTTTGGACCATTTGATCGCGCACATCTTGACTGGCTTGAATGCGAGAAAATGGAGGTTTGTAGCGGTTGAAAACATTTTGCGTGTTTGCATCAACGCCTAATGCCCATTCAATAACGGGCGCACCTACGGCTACTAGTACAAAAAAAACGATCGTGAATAAACCAAACAACGCCGCTTTATTTTCTTTGAATTGGTTGTAAACCATTCGGTAAAAAGACTGAGCCGTTTCTAATTCAGCAATCTTAGATTGAGATAAAGATGAGTTTGTATTTGAGTTTGTGTTGATGTCTGTTTCCATGAAGTCCTACTCGTATGAAATTCTTGGGTCAGCGACGCCATATAATAAATCGGCGATCAAACTCATGATCAAAACCATTCCGATTGAAATAATAAATGAAATCATAGCTACGTTGAAATCGTTACCGATGATCGATGTGTAAATTAAACGACCGGCACCAGGGTAGGCGAAGAACGTTTCTGTGATGAGAGCTCCTGAGAAAACTGAAGATAAGCTTAAAGTTACAATTGTAATTAAAGGAATTAAAGCGTTTCTGAATCCGTGTCTCCAGATGACGATTTGCTCTGATAATCCCTTAGCTCGAGCTGTACGGATGTAATCGTTTCTCATCGCTTCTAACATCGCTGAACGAGCAAAACGCGAGAATCTTCCGATCGATTGGATCGATAATGAAAGAACGGGTAAAACTAAGTATTTAGCTTTGTCTAAAATTTCGTGGAAAATATTATCGTAGACGATTCCCGTGGTTTGATATCCACCGGCCGGTAACCAGCCTAAGTTAACAGAGAAAATAATAATTAGAACGATTCCCAGCCAGAACGAAGGTGCTGAGATACCAGCGAAACTTAATAAATTCACGATGTAGTCGAATTTAGAGTTCGGACGAAGAGCACAGTAGATTCCCAGTGGAATCGCAATTAATAAAGATAATCCTAAAGAGGCCATTGAAAGAATAAATGTATATTTCAATGAAGGCCCTAGCATTTCAGAAACAGGAATACGGTAAGTACGAGAGTAGCCAAGGTCTCCTTCCATGATGGTAGAGACCCAGCGTTGATAACGAACGTACGTTGGTTGATCTAAGCCATAAAATTCACGCAGACGAGCAACGTCTTCAGCAGTGATCTTTGGATTTGATGAAATCATCAATTCCACCGGATCACCAGGCATTAAAGTCATTAAATTAAAACACAGGTACGAAAGGACAACTAACAGAACCAGTGTTTGAATAATTCGTCTGAGAATATATGTCGTCATTAGATTATTCCAAAGTCCATTTCTCAACTTCGTTTGTTTCAGGGAATTGGTGTCCTGTTAAACGGTAGTTTTTCATTTGAGTTGGGATAACAGCTACGTCAGAACGGTAGTATAAAGGTAATACAGGAACTTCATCCGTGTAGTGTTTTAAGATTTGGTGAACCATAGTAATACGTTTAGCCGGATCTAATTCCGCTTCTAATTTCGTAGTTAATTCATCAACTTCTTTGTTCACGTAGCCCATTTGGTTTTGACCAGAGTAACCATTTTTAGCACTTGGAATTTTAGAAGAGTGCAATGTAACTTTTGGTGAACTTTCAGGAGAAGAAACCCACGCAAAAAGTGCCATTGAATCGAACTTACGTTTCTTAGTTGTTTCACCGAAGAATACGCGAGCTGGTTCATTTTTAGCTGTGACTTCGATACCAACTTGTTTCCATTGGTTTTGAAGATAGACTTGAACTAATTCACGAGTTTTATTTCCAGCTGTTGTCATGATTGTGAAAGATAATTTTTTACCATCTTTCATACGGATGCCATCGGCTCCCATTTTCCAACCAGCTTCATCTAATAAACGATCGGCTTCACGTTTATTGTATTTGTAGATTGTGATTTTAGTTGGATCATCAGTGAACCAAGCATCACGAGGAGTTACTAAATGAAGAGCTGGTAATTGTTTACCTTCGAATAATGCATTTACTAGGTCGTCTTTATTGATTGAGTACAATAAGGCTTTACGAACTTTGATATCTTTTAAGAAAGGGTTGTCTAAGTTTAAATCGATGTGTTCGTAAACAGTCGAAGGTTGGAATAAAACTTCGTAACCTAATTTTTCTTCTTTAGTTTTTTTGCTGAACGCTAAAGCTTGGTCTAAATCTAAGCCCATTATTGAGATTAAATCGATTGTGCCAGAACGTAAGTTAGCTTCTAAAGTTCCTGTGTTAGGAATTAATTTCATGATGATTTTTTTGATCTTCGGAGCTTCGCCGTAGAATTTCGCATTCGGAACGAAAGTCACGTGATCTCCCAATTGAATTTCAGAAACAACGTATGGACCATCGTAAAGACCTACGTTAGTTGGATCTTTTGTGTATAAAGAATTCTTTTCGTAACCTTCTTTTTGGCCACCGAATTTTTTGAAGACCGGCTCTTCTAAGTGTTTAGGAAGAGGGAAGAATGTTCCCAGCATGTAGAAATCCCAACGAACTTTGTCGTAAACAAAAGTACATTTTTTTGGATTTTTAGGATCAGCTGTGATTTTTTCAACTTGGGTGTAAGTTTCTTTATCCGCAACTGATACGTTAGACGAAGCCGCTACTTTAGTGGCGAATTCAAAATCCGCACAAGTAACTGGAGTTCCGTCACCCCATGAAGCGTTATCTAAGATTTCCCATTCAGCTACTACACGGTCTTTACCGTTTATTTTTTTAACAGAAGCTTTTTTATTTTCAAAAGAAGGAATTTCTTTAGCTAGTTGAGGAATCCATTTTCCGTCAGCGTTGATCGTGCTTAAAGTACGGATCGCCATACGTGACATGTATGTTGTGGCCATCATGTTTGAGATTAACGGATTAAAGTTTTCGAACTCTTGAGAGATTCCGATTTTTAATTCGTTATTAGAAAGTTTCGAACTTGATGTTGATCCTGTAGCTGCTGTAGATCCCGTAGAATCTTTTTTAGTACAAGCTGTAACCATTAAGGCTGCAACTAACACTAACGATAACTTTTTCATGAATTCTCCTTTTTAGGATATGTTAAGAAACAAGCAGACAAAGAGGGACTCTCTGACTGGTTAATAGATTGAAGAGTGGGTGTTTCAACCTTGCAACGATCAAACGCGTAAGGACAGCGAGGATGGAACGCGCAACCTGACGGCGGATTGATCGGAGAAGGAATTTCTCCGGTTAAGATTTTTGTCATACGTTTTTTACCTTCGCCAATAGTAGGAATAGATCCTAGTAAAGCCTTGGTGTACGGATGTTGCGGATTTGCGTAAAGTTCATCACGCGTCGCGATCTCAACAATTTTTCCTAAGTACATCACCGCAATACGATCACAAACGTGTTCGATCACCGATAAGTCATGGGAAATGAAGATGTAGGTTAATTTTAATTTTTCTTGAAGATCTTCTAAAAGATTCAAGATCTGAGCTTGGATTGAAACGTCTAATGCGGATACCGGTTCATCACAGATAATTAATTCTGGATTTAAAGCAATCGCGCGTGCAATCGAGATACGTTGACGTTGACCGCCTGAGAATTCATGGGGGTAGCGATTCACATGAGAAGCGCGAAGACCAACAAGTTCTAAAAGTTCTTTAACGCGTGCTTCGCGTTCTTGACGGTTTAAAATGCCGTGAATCACGAACGGTTGTTCGATCACTTGACCAACCGTCATACGTGGATCAAGAGAAGCGTAAGGATCTTGGAAAATCATTTGGATGTTCTTACGACTTTTACGAAGTTCTGATCCTGATAAATCTAAAAAGTTTTTACCGTTGAATTCGATTTCTCCGCCTGTTGGTTCGTAAAGACGAATTAACGTGCGTCCTAAAGTTGATTTGCCACAACCTGATTCGCCAACAAGTCCTAAAGTTTCTCCGCGGCGAACAGTTAATGAAACACCGTCAACGGCTTTTACGTCACCGACGTGTTTCAGGAATAAACCTTTTTTGATGGGAAAATATTTTTTAACGTTTACGGCGTGTAGAATGTTTTCAGTGCTCATGTTGTTTACTTTACAGGGGATTGAAACATGCAACTGCACGTAAAGGGTTATTGTTAATCGGAGTCATCGGAGGTTTGTTCGTCCAGCATTCTGTTTTTACACGTGTACAACGGGTGGCAAACGGACAGCCCGCAGGTAATTCATGCGGAGCGGGAACAGAACCTTCGATGGTTTTTAAACGAGTTACTTTTTGTCCCATTTTTGGGCGAGATTGAATAAGAGCGGCTGTGTACGGGTGGCGTGGTGAATTGATCACGTCTTGCGTGTTTCCTGTTTCGCACATTTGTCCGCCGTACATCACTAACATGTTATCAGAAATTTCTGAGATCACGCCTAAATCGTGAGTGATGAATTGAACACTCATGTTTAATTTTTCTTGAAGACCTTGGAATAATTCTAAAATTTGCGCCTGGATTGTTACGTCCAAAGCTGTTGTGGGTTCATCCGCAATCAAAAATTGTGGATCGCAAGATAAAGCCATAGCGATCATCGCACGCTGTCTCATGCCGCCTGATAATTGATGAGGGTATGAGTCGTAACGATCTTTAGCTGAAGGAATACCAACAAGTTCTAACATTTCGATGGCGCGGTTACGTGCATCGTTTTTGTTGTAGTTCATGTGCTTGATGATTTGTTCGCTCATTTGGAATCCAATTGTTAAGACTGGATTTAATGCCGTCATCGGTTCTTGGAAGATCATGGCCATCTTGCCGCCACGAACATCTTCGATTTCATCCGCGTTCATTTTGATCAAATCAACACCGTTTAATTTTGCTGTTCCGTGAGTGATTTGTCCCGGAGCGCCGATCAGTTTCATTAATGAGAAAGAGGTCACTGATTTTCCGCAACCTGATTCTCCGACGATACCCAAAGTTTGGCCTTGGTTGATTTCGTAGGAAATACGATTAACGGCTTTGAAAGGACCCGATTTTAGAAAAAACGTGGTTTCAAGTTGATCGACTTTTAATACGGGATTGGAAGTTGTCAAATCTTGAGCCTTTCTATTTCGTTGAAACCCGCATTTTTAGGGGCGGGAATTTTAGGTTAAACGGTTCAGAATAACTACAGGAGTCGGGCGCAAAAATAAAGGACCCCGCATACTTAACGCAAGTGCAAAAATTAGATTTGTGTCGTATTGTTTCTTTGAATCGTTTTCTCTAGTGTTAAACTAACCGCTTTCGATAAAGCATCTGAAATTTTTTCCGAAAATGATGCTTTTTTCTCAATGGTCATTTTAACAACCGTGTGCGTTTTTGTTTTGTTTAAAATGTAGTCGTCGCTTGTTCCGATTTGATCAACTAAGTTCAACTTGATCGCGTCTTCACCGAACCAGTATTCGCCCGTAGCCACTTGATCAATGTTTAATTTAGGGCGGTATTTGCCTACGAAGTTTTTGAATAAAACATGAGTGGCTTCTAATTGTTCAACGAATTTTTTCTCACCTTTTTCAGTGATTTCGCCGAATAGGCTCACAGTTCGCTTGAAGTCTCCGGCTGTGTATTCTTTGTATTCTACATCGTGTTTTTTTAACAAACGATTGAAGTTAGGAACTTGAGCTACTACGCCGATCGAACCTACGATGGCAAACGGGGCGCTGATGATTTTATGTGCAGTACAAGCCATCATGTAGCCACCGCTAGCAGCCACTTTGTCGATACAGATGGTTACGTGAAGTCCGAAATCGCGTAAGCGTAAAATTTGAGCTGCAGCTAATCCGTAACCGTGAACTACGCCGCCAGGGCTTTCTACGTTAATGATTACTTCTTCATCTTTTTTAGCGATCAATAAAAGATTCGTTACTTCTTCACGGAACTGTTCAACGCCCGAAGCTTTCACGTCGCCTTCTAAGAAGTTAAGAACATAGGCGAAAGGTTTTTTTGAATCTTGGCCTTTCGAATCTTTTAAGCTTTTTTTATAACGCTTTTTTTCATTCTTAAGATCATCATCTTTAAGTAAAGAGGCTTTGAGCTGATGAGTTTGTTCATCTAAGCTGTCATTGATGATTTCCACTTGGAATGCTTTGGAATTTTTGTTTTTTAAAGCGATAGCTGTGATCGTAAGAATGATGGCAATGATGCCTAAAACGATAATAATAGTTTGAGAAAGAAACATCCCGACATTTTGTGCGAACTCTAGCATAGAAATCTCCTTGTTCTGTTTGGGAATTGAAAGAGCTTACGCTAACTGAAAACTCAGTATAAATAAAGACAAAAGTCGAGGTTCAACATATTC
This sequence comes from uncultured Bdellovibrio sp., assembly GCA_964645745.1. Lineage (GTDB taxonomy): Bacteria > Bdellovibrionota > Bdellovibrionia > Bdellovibrionales > Bdellovibrionaceae > Pseudobdellovibrio. The sequence goes on along the minus strand of CAZXZW010000036.1, from coordinate 9,199 downwards.
TTGATCTCATTGGTCAAAAGTTGTGTGAAAATAGGGTGTGTTTAAATTCAAAATCAACTTTCAGTTTAATTTCTTTTTTGTGATTTCATTGATGTTGATTTGTGCGCAAATTGCTCACGCCACCGATCAAGAATTAGCTGCTAAATTAAAAGACGAATTGGAATTTGAGACGAAACGTCGTAACGATTTTAAAAACCAACGTTCCAGTAAAAAAACCTACGAACAAGAACGTGAAAAAGGTTTGTCGTTATTTTTAGAGGAGCAAGAAAAGTGGGATGTGACGCGTGAAAAAGGTCTTAAAGAACAACGCGCTAGTCGTTTAAAAACACGCGAGATGGATGAGACGAGTCCGGAATATATTCAAGATCAAAAAGAGAAGAAAAAGTACGAAGATCAGTTGGAAGTTTCGCGCAAAAAACAAATTGAGACGAAGCAACAAGTAAGTGAATTATTTAAAAACAAAGTGACCGTGAGCGAAGAAGAAGAGTTGGGTGTGTACAATGATCGCCCACGTTATGCTTTGCGTGCTCGTGGTAGTAATAAATGGTCTAAAAATAAGTCAGGATCTTCTGGATTCTCTGGTGGATCTTCGGGGTCGTCGGGTGGTTCTTATGATTCGGGAGGATCTGGTGGATCGGTGCCGTTTGATTATCCGCCGATTCCTAATCAAGACTACATTCCAAATGATAACTTCGATGATCTGCCGCCACCGCCTCCGATGATGCCTTATGAAGGTTATGGAGCTCCAGGTATGGGTGGTGATCAGCCTTACTTTGAAGGCGGAGGAAGTTATCCTCCACCGACAGGCTATCCGCCTCCTCCACCAGATGGTGGATGGGACTTCTAGGGTAACAGTTCCCTTTTTGTTGTGCTGCGTGACAAACGCCCCTTTTATATTTAAGTTTGTTTGGGTGTGTTGTTGACCATCAGTTCATCCATTTTAAGTCCCGTCAAAGCCGTTGTTTTCTTGAAGGCGTTATACATAATAAAGCCCACAAAAATTAGCGTTGGAACTAGAATCACAACCATCGAATAGGCTGTCATGTGGCTGAGTTGTTCGTTCAACATTTGTTGTTTTTGTTCCGTTGTTAAATCTTCAGAAAGTGGAGTGAAGATGTAAAGTGATAGCCCGAAATTCAAAGCAGCACTTAATAAGAAGGACGCAGACAAATATTGCGTGGAACGAACAATGAGTGTGTTGAAGTCTTTTTTCTTTTGTTCTGAATCTAAAGCCGCATCTAATTTATCAAGTTGAAAAATAGAAGGGTTTAAAAACATCGTTTCGAAAAATGGTTTTTTTGTGCGACTTGAAGCAAACACAAAGAGACCAATGAGTAGAGGAAAAATAGCTTCCTTAACGGCGAACCAAATTCCGCCAAGGGCTAATAGAGTTAATATTCCAGAGAACAGAATGTTAGCTAGACCAAGCACAGAAATAAAATTAACTTTTTTGTCTTTAATTAGACTATATACTCCATTTATAAGAGGGAAGGCGAGTGCGATAAGTAACGCTTGCACTGCTGTGAGTCCAAGTTTGGCGCCCTTGTTCAGTATAAGGACCGGAATAATTATATTGATGAAGATATTCGAGAAATTGTTTTCATTTGATGAGTGCATCTGAAAATTGTGGAGGCATAACAGGTGCTTGTCAAAGCTGAATTGCTATGACAGAATTTTTATATACACAGCAAGAGGGTCATATGAAAATTTCAGTTCTTAGGTATTCATTGGTCGCAGTTTTATCACTACTTATGTTAACAGGTTTTACTTGTTCTAAGCACGTTCCTGAAAAAACACCAGAAGACGTCACGACAGAAGGAAATGATTCCAGTTCGGTTCCTCAAGATCAAATGACGGATCAAACAACTTCAGGTGATACAACGCCTGCAGAAACAAATTAATTTTTTAAATTTAATAAAACAAAAGTAAGGAGCAACTTTGGATCAGCTACAGCAATATTACGGATACTTTCTTGAAAACGGATCGTGCGCGTTGACGATTATAGGATTTATTTTCCTATTCTTGTTCATCGGATTCTTTAACTTACCACTTTTCGTGTGGGCGTTGGCAGGCTTAGTCTGCTTATTTGGTTTCGGAGCCCCGATGTGGTTGTTAGGCGCTTTTGCCGCAATCATGTTATTGTTCATCATCACGCCACTTCGTGCGAACATCGTTTCAAAAGCGGTGATGGCTTTATTTGAAAAGCTTCAATTCATTCCGAAAATTTCGGCGACTGAAAGAACAGCGTTAGAAGCGGGAGTAGTTTGGGTTGAAAAAGATTTATTCTCTGGAAAACCTGATTTCAAAAAAATCTTAGCTGAGCCTTACGCAAAATTAACAGCGGAAGAGCAAGCCTTCTTAAATGGACCGGTTGAAGAACTTTGCCAAAAAGCAGAGCCTTACAAAATCTGGCGTAATAAAGAAATGCCTCCAGAAATCTGGGACATGATCAAAAACAAAGGTTTCTTAGGGATGATCATTCCCAAAGAATACGGTGGTCTTGGTTTCACAGCGATGGCCCATTCAGAAGTGATCATGAAAATCTCTTCTCGTTCATTGCCAGCGTGTATCTCGGTGATGGTGCCGAATTCTTTAGGTCCTGCGGAATTGTTAATTCACTACGGAACTGAAGCTCAAAAAAATTACTGGTTACCTCGTTTAGCTAAAGGACAAGAGTTACCGTGCTTCGGTTTAACTGAACCTCTAGCGGGATCTGATGCGGGATCAGTCACTTCATCAGGTGTTGTATTTAAAGATGCTAATGGAAAATTAGCGATTCGTTTAAACTGGAATAAACGTTGGATTACTTTAGCTTCAGTAGCTACAGTGATCGGTTTAGCTTTCAGATTACGTGACCCTGAAAATTTATTAGGTAAAGGCGAAGACTTAGGTATCACATGTGCTTTAGTTCCTTCAAACCTTCCTGGTGTTATTCACAATCGTCGTCATGATCCATTATCTGTTCCATTTCATAACTGTCCGACTCAAGGTAAAGACGTTGTCGTATCTTTAGAAGACGCGGTTGTTGGAGGTCGTGAGGGTTGTGGTCAAGGTTGGACAATGTTGATGGAGTGTTTAGCTGCAGGTCGCGGTATTTCATTACCAGCGCAAGCTACTGGCGGATCTAAATTAGCTTTCAGAACTGTTTCTTCTCATGCCTTAATTCGTAAACAATTCGGTGTAAGTATCGGAGCGTTTGAAGGTGTTGAAGAGCCAATGGGTCGTATCGGTGCAAACACTTACGCATTAGAAGCGATGAGACGTTTCACTTTAGGTGCCTTAGATAAAGGTTTAAAACCACCAGTTGTAACAGCTATCATGAAATACCAAGCGACTGAAATCGGTCGTCGTGTGATCAATGATGCGATGGACGTCATGGGTGGATCGGGTATTTCTTTAGGACAAAGAAACTTATTAGGTGAAACTTACGTTGGAACTCCAATCGGTATCACGGTTGAAGGTGCGAACATCATGACTCGTACTTTAATCATCTTCGGACAAGGTGCTTTGCGTTGTCATCCTTACGCGTTTGACGAAGTTCGTACATTAGAAGCGAAAGATACAAAAGGTTTTGATAAAGCGTTCTTCGGACATATCGGACACGTTGTTCGTAACTTATGTCGCTCGATCTTATTCTCGATCACTCGTGGATACTTAGCTTGCGCACCGTCTGGTGTTCACCCTAAAACAAAAATTCACTACCGTCGTTTACAATGGGCTTCAGCAACATTCGGTATCTTAGCTGACGTTGCAATGGGATCTCTTGGTGGACAATTAAAAATGAAAGAGAAAATCACAGGTCGTTTCGCTGATATCTTCTCTCATATGTATATGTCGACTGCGGTATTACGTCGTTTCGTAGAAGAAGGACAAAAAGAAGAGGATCTTCCTTTCGTTCAGTTCTTCTTAAAAGATTCTATGGCTCACATCCAAAATTCTTTCGACGGAATTTTCGATAACTTAAAAATTCCAGGATTACGTTGGTTCTTAAAAGACGTGATCGGTGCTTGGTCTCGTATCAACTCAATGGGATCTCAAGGAACGGATGGATGGTCTCATTTAATCACTAAAGCCATGATGACTTCAGGCGAACAACGTGACCGTTTAACTCACGGTATCTACTGGATCGGTGAGAAGTCTCACGGTGTAGCTACTGTATTAGATCGTTTATCGAAACACGATCAAACAGCTCGTTTAGAAAACGCGTTCAGCGTAGTAACTAAATCAGAAGCCGCTGAAAAGAAAATCCGTGCGGCCTTCAAAAAAGGTGAAGTTAAAGCCAAACGTGGATTACCTTCATGGGAAGAAGCTTTATCTAAAAAAATCATCTCTCAAGATGAATTCAAGCTTTTGACCGAAGCGGATAAAGTCCGTTTCGACGCGGTTCTTGTTGATGATTTCAACGAACAAGAATACCACGATCGTATTCCGTAAAAGGTACGCCGTTCTTTTTCCGGCGATATAAAAGAGATGAATGTGTAAAAGCCCGTAAAACTCAATTTACGGGCTTTTTTTATGAATTTGGATGGAATAAATTACAAACTGCCCTAAAAAATGTCATGAGTAATTGATGAATTGTGTCAAAAATGGTAATACTGCCTATCGAATGGATGTGTGTTTTTTTATACTGCCCTTAAAACGCGTATAAAAGAGGTACAGTCTGTGCATGTTTCAAATTGGTATGATGAGGGATTTCTCGAATCAGCTATATGGGACGTAATGAAGGAGATTCCATGACTCAATTTAAGGTCGGCGATCACGCGGTATACCCAGGGCACGGTGTGGGTCGTATTGATAAGATCGAATTTAAGGAAATCTTAGGCTCAAAACACGAGTTTTACTCGGTAGTTATCATTGAATCAGGCATGCGTGTCATGATTCCAGCCGCTAATATCAAATCTGTGGGTTTACGCCACTTGATCAACAAAGAAGAAGGTCTTCAAGTTGTTGAGATTTTAAAAGATAAAAACGTTAAAATCGACACGCAAACTTGGAATCGTCGTTACCGTGAATACATGGAAAAAATCAAAACGGGATCTGTGGTAGAAATTGCTGCGGTATTACGCGATTTATACATGTTAAAAGTAGATAAGGAATTAAGCTTCGGAGAGAAGAAAATGTTAGAAACGGCTAAGACTTTGTTAATCAAAGAATTAGACCTGGCTCCGGAAGTTAAAGAAATCGTTAACCAGTCGCAAGAAGTTAAAGATATTTTTAATCAATAATCGTTTTACTTAAATATTTCAGCACCATACAATAAACCCTTGATCACATCAGGGGTTTTTTATGTCAAATTTCTCAGAAGTTCGCGTTCGTTTTGCTCCCAGCCCAACAGGCTACCTTCACGTAGGTGGAGCTCGTTCCGCTTTATTTAATTATCTTTACGCCAAAAAAAATAACGGCAAATTTATCTTACGTATTGAAGATACGGATCAAGAACGTTCAACAGTTGAATCATTAAGAATGATGGTGAGCGATTTAAATTGGTTAGGTCTTAAATGGGATGAGGGTGTTGATCCTGTGACATTGAAAGATATGGGGCCATTAGCTCCGTATAAACAATCTGAACGTTTAGATATTTATAAAAAAGTCGCTGATGAGTTATTAATTAACGGTAAAGCTTACTACTGTTTCATGACTGACGAAGAAATCGAAGCTCAGCGTGCGAAAAACACAGCTGCGGGATTGCACACGCACATAGAATCTCCTTATGCGGATTGGTCTTTAGAGAAAGCTTTGGCTGAAATGAAAACAGGGAGAGCAGCAGTAGTTCGTTTTAAAACGAAGACTTTGAAAAAAGATTATATCTTGTCTGATTTAATTCGCGGTGAAGTTCGTTTTCCATCGGATATGGTTGGGGATTTCGTTTTGTTACGCTCTGATGGCATGCCGGTTTATAATTTCTGTTGCGTGGTGGATGATCACCTCATGAAGATCTCTCATGTGTTCCGTGCAGAAGAGCATCTTCCGAATACTCTTCGCCAGTTGATGATCTACGAAGGCATGGGTTGGAAAACTCCTGAATTTGGACATATTTCTTTAGTATTAGATGATGATCGTCAAAAATTATCGAAACGTAAAGGTGCGGTAGCTTGTGATATCTTTAAAGCGGAAGGTTACTTGCCGGAAGCGATGAATAACTATCTAGCTTTATTAGGTTGGTCTCACCCTGAAGGAAAAGAAATTTTCGATCTAGCTGAGATGGAAAGATTATTCTCAGTTGATCGCTTAAATGCATCGGGTGCAGTGTTTGACCGTGTGAAATTGAAATGGGTGAATGCGCAACACTTACGTGCTTTATCGAATGAAGATTTATGGAAACTAATTTCAATTCACTTGAATCAAGCGGGCTTGGTTTTGCCAATGGATAAAACTTGGCAATTGCATTCAGCAGAAGTTTTCCGTTCTAAAATGGAAATCGCTTCAGACGCAGTTCAATTGTATACACCGCTTGATGAAACCAAATTTGAAATTTCAGATGAATCAGCTGAGGTGTTGGCTTGGCCAACGACGGTGACGGTTTTAGAAACGTGGAAAAAACTTTTATCAGGTTTTGCGGGAACTTATTTAACAGAAGCTGATTTTGTTAATTTTGAAAATGAAGTTAAGGTGCAAAGCCAAACTAAAGGTAAAAACTTATTCATGCCGATGCGTGTAGCTGTTATTGGTAAGCCGCACGGAACTGAATTAAAATTATTAACGCCGTTGATTGCTGTGAAATCATTGATTGCACGCACGGATAAAGTTTTAGCTAAAATTAAAGGGTAGTCTCCATGTTGAAAATTTATAATTCCTTAGGACATAAAATCGAAGAGTTTAAACCGTTGACCCCGGGTCAGGTGAAAATTTACGTTTGCGGTCCAACGGTTTATTCATATTTGCATATTGGTAATTTTCGCGGTCCTGTATTTTTTAATTTTGCGCGTAACTGGTTAGAAGCTATTGGGTACAAAGTTGAATATGCTGTTAACTTTACAGACGTAGACGATAAAATTATTAAGCGCGCTCAAGATGAAAATGTTTCGGCTTCGGATATTTCTGAAAAATACATTGCTGAATATAAAAAGGATTTTAATGCTTTAGGTTTACGTGCTCAGGATCATAATCCGAAAGTAACGGCCTACATGCCGCAGATTATTGAGTTTATTAAAAAGCTGATTGAAAAAGATTACGCTTATGAATCGAACGGGGATGTGAATTACTCGATTGAAAAATTTAAGGACTACGGAAAGCTTTCTGGCCGTAAAGTTGAAGATCTGTTAGAGGGCGTTCGTATCGACGTCAGCGAAAAAAAGAAAAGTCCTTTGGATTTCGCTTTATGGAAAAGCGCTAAGCCTGGAGAAAATCTTCGTGGCTCTTCGTGGGAATCGCCATGGGGTGCCGGTCGTCCTGGTTGGCATATTGAATGTTCGGCTATGGTTCAAGGTCTTTATGGTGATCAAATTGATATTCATGGTGGTGGTTTAGATTTGATGTTCCCTCATCATGAGAATGAAATTGCGCAAAGTGAAGGTTGTACCGGACATCATTATGCGAAGTACTGGATGCATTGGAATTTGATTAATTTCGGCGGCAGCAAAATGTCGAAGTCTTTAGGTAATATCGTTAACATGCATCAGTTCTTGGAAACTAGCCATCCCGAAATTTACAAATGGATGATGTTGTCGGTTCATTACCGTAGTGTCGCTGACTTTAGCGATAACGCGATTGATATCGCAGTCGGTGGTCTGGCTCGCGTTTATTCGGCTTTATCATTAGCTGAATCATTGACTTTACCTGGTGGAAAACCAGATGAAAAATACGCGAAAGATTTAGAAGCAGCGTGGGCTGAAATTACAGAAGCTTTGAATAATGACTTTGGAACTCCGTCAGCATTTGCCGTGATGTTTGAGCAAATTAGAAAATTCAATTCGGTTTGTCGTCGTGGGATGAAGACCAATGAGGCGGTTTCAGGAAAAGCATTGGCCTTCACTGAATTTATTAAGAAATTCGGAAGCTTAATGTCTTTATTTCAAGAATCTCCTTCAGCGTTCTTGGTTAAGCTAGATGACATGTTGCTTGAGAAAAAGAAGCTTGTGCGTGCTGAAATTGAAAAGATCGTTCAAGAAAGATCAGCAGTTCGTGCGGCTAAAGATTTCGCTAAATCAGATGAGCTTCGTAAGCAATTAACGGATATGGGAATCAGTGTATCGGATTTAACAGAGGGTTCGTTCTGGGAAGTGACAAAGTAATCCTTTGTTCTATGTTTGACGGATTTGAATGAGGACTACTATCAACTATGGCCAAAGCATTTAAGAAAAACTTCAAACTAGTTTCTGCGTTCAAGCCTGGCGGTGATCAACCGAAGGCTATCGAAACTATTGTTGAAAATCTTAAAAACGGGGTGAAACACCAAACTCTTTTAGGCGTTACTGGAAGTGGTAAGACTTTTACTATGGCACACACCATTCAGCAGTTAAATCAGCCAGCTTTAATTTTGGCTCCGAACAAAACCTTAGCCGCTCAATTATATGCCGAAATGAAAGAATTATTCCCTGAAAATGCAGTGGAATATTTCGTATCGTACTACGATTACTATCAACCCGAAGCTTACGTTCCTTCATCAGATACTTTTATTGAAAAAGACTCCGCTATTAATGAGCAGATCGATCGTATGCGCCATTCGGCCACGCGTTCTTTGTTTGATCGTCGTGATGTGATCATCGTGTCTTCTGTTTCTTGTATTTACGGTTTAGGAAGTCCAGAAGCCTACCAAGGTATGATGGTGCAAGTGACCACGGAGCAAAAATTAAAACGTGATGATTTCTTAAAAGAGCTTATTCGTATCCAATATCAAAGAAACAACATTGATTTTTCGCGTGGAACGATTCGTGTGCGCGGTGATATCGTGGAAGTGTTTCCTCCCTACGAAGAAAACCGGGCTTTGCGCTTTGAATTCTTCGGAGATTTCGTTGAGAAAATTTCGTGGTTTGATCCATTGACTGGTGAACTTTACGAAGAACTTGATCAAATCGGGATTTATCCTGGATCCCATTATACGACGGAAGATGGATCTTTAGCTAAGGCTATTAAAACTATTCAAGAAGAACTTCAGTGGCGGATTAATGAATTAAAAGCAGATTTAAAATTCCTGGAAGCACAGCGCTTAGAGCAAAGAACTTATCATGATATCGAAATGATGGAGCAAATTGGATTTTGC
>CAZXZW010000035.1:0-20854 GCA_964645745.1 uncultured Bdellovibrio sp. | reverse complement strand
TGCGGGGGCAGGATTTGAACCTACGACCTTCGGGTTATGAGCCCGACGAGCTACCGGGCTGCTCCACCCCGCGACAGATAGTTCAATGAAACTAAGCTATTCCCCGGCAAAGGTCACACATTATTTTCATATTCCCCTATATTTCTGCATAATGGGTAAATAAACGACATTAGAAGCACGAAAGTGTGCTCTAAAAGTCTAATTCGACCGTCTGCTTACGACTCACTCACGAATGAAAAACTTGTATTTGTACACTTTTTTCTGTACTTATTAACCTCAAATTTAATTAAATGACCGAACAACATAAACCATAAGGAGCCATCCATGAAAAAAATCATTATCGCTTTAGCTGTAGTATCTGCATTTGCTTGTACTAAAAAAGAAGAAGCTACAACAACAAACACAGTAACAGAAACAGTACAAGACGCTGCTGCTGCTGCAACAACTGAAGTTAAAGATGCTGCTGCTGCTGCAACTGCTGAAGTTAAAGACGCTGCTGCTGCTGCAACAACTGAAGTTAAAGACGCTGCTAAAGCGGCTACAACTGAAGTTAAAGATGCTGCTAAAACTGCAGTAACTAACACTAAAGAAGCTGCTAAAGACGCAGTTGAAGCAACTAAAAAAGCTGCTACAACTACAGTTGAAGAAGCTAAGAAAAAAATCACTAAATAATTTTAGTTTTTTTCATCTTAATAAAAAAAGAGACTCTTACGAGTCTCTTTTTTTTTTATCTTTTGTAATGATTTAACTACAACGGAATTACTTTTTTTGTCGCTGTCATTATCGATTCATACTCTTCATTAAATAAATTCATCAGTTTTTTTGCAAGAGCCGCGGCATCTAGACCGAACTCACCCAGACAGGATGTGGGAACCGGAGTTCCTTCGTTAACAATATTCATCGCAAAGTGAATTTGCGAGCTGACTGCAGATCTCGATGCAATCGAAATAGATAATTTCCTTTTTGTGTGATCATAAAGGTAAATATCATCGCCTTCTCGTACTAAATTAAATTTCAACTTTGTTTCATGCTGAATTAAATCTTTTGTAATTGAGGCAAATAATCTTTGCAAAGAAACAGCTGCAGTTAAATCTGATCCGAAAACTTCGATTATAAAGTGAAGCATTTCGTTTCCACAAATTTGTGCGTTTTCTATTTTGTCCTCGAGGTCCACCATATGATCAAGGGTTATGTTACATGGCCCTATCCAAGATATAATTGAATCTCCTAAAACTTTATAATTCTCGTAAGCAAACAGTGGATGTAACTGTGAACCGTCATAAGTTATTTTTTTATCTATAAACAGTGTTTTCATTTTTGTGCTCCCGAAAAGAATTCTTGAATGTCGATATTGTTTTGAATCATAGCACGCTGAGTTCTAAGACAAGATTCGCACTGTCCGCACCATATATTTTCACTAAAATAACAGGGCCAGATCAGATTTAAAGGGACTTTTTCCTGTTGCGCGATTTTCATAATTTCTGATTTTTGCATATTTACAGTATATGAAACGACTTGAACCTGATTCGATGTTGAAAATTTAAAAGCACTGGTCGCAGCCTGCATATAGCCTTCGCTATTATCGGGAAAAGTAGCAGCTTCTTCTAAATTAAAACCGGGAATCACTTGGTCTGCCTGCACTGCTTCCGCAAAGGCGGCTGCAATATTTAGGAAAATGCCATTTCGATTAGGTACCCAAACAGATTTTGCAGTTTGAGTCGATACTTTATGATCTGAAATCGAAACATCTTTACCCGTAGGAATGACAAACTGGTTATTAGTTAATGATGAGGTTCCAATGCTTTTTAACCAAGGAAGATCAACCACTACGTTAGGAATTTTTAAATAGTCAGATATTTTTTTTGCGAACTCGAGTTCTTTAACCAAAGCTCGTTGCCCGTAATTAAAAGTAATAGTTTGCACCACTTGAGATTTTTTATGCGCCAGAAATAAATTGACGGTCGAATCAAGTCCCGCAGATAAAAGAACAATAGACTTATTTTGACTCATGGGAAATAAAATCTTTCATCAGAATTTGAGTTGTTTCTATACTATTAAAATAATTAATTTGTATTTCACCTAAAATATCATAAGGCAGACCAACTTTAAGTTGTTCTTTCTTTTTTTCAGTTGGAGAAAAATACAGAATGTCGACTTTAGTTTTTCCTGCCTGTGAAGGATCCGTCGCCGTCATTTTAATATGCCCACCTTTGATTTCCTTCACTTGACTTAAAACTAAGTTATTAAATCTAAATAGAGGAATAGTAAAACCAACGCCGTAAGGCCCTGCAAAGTTATACCATTTCATATTAGGCTTGGTTAAATCCGACAGCCCCGCTTCGGCGTCGTATTCAATTTCAATTTCTTTATGAATCAAAGCTTGATCGGTATAATACTTATTTAAAAACTGAATGAACTCTTCTGAGTGACTCACCGAGAATTCAAATCCGGCCGCAGCCGCATGCCCTCCGAAACGATTCAAAATAGATTCGGCACTAGCTAAAGCCAACACCAGATTCCCATCGTAGCCGTTCGGTAAACGAGAACTTCCTACAATCATACCATCCATATCCTCTGAACCGATGAATGTTGGTTTATTTGTATCGTTGGCAATCTTAGTGGCGATCAAACCAATAATCCCGCGGTGGAATTCTTTAGAGGCGATAAAATTAAAATCTTTATAAGTCCATGTCGAAAGAGCGGCTTCTGCTTTTTCCACTGAAGACTGCTGAAGCGATTGACGAGTCTCGTTGTTCTTCATCATCTTATCCACTAAAGCTTTCGCTTTCGAAGAATCTGTTTCTAAATAGATATCGCGAGGAAGAACATCTGACTCCATACGAGAAAGCGCATTCAGCTTTGGAGCAAATTTAATCGCCACATCCTGAGACGTTAATTCACGATCGTTTAAATTTAAACGCTCTAACAATTCACGAAGACCGGGCTTCACGGTATTTTGCAAAGCTTTCATTCCGTGTTTTACTAAAACACGATTATCGTCCACCAAAGGAACCATATCCGTGAGTGTGCCGATACAGAAGAAATCTAAAACATCTTTTAAATCCCATTCATTCTTTGGAAGACTTTCTTTCTCAAAGAATCCCCGTTTTAAAGCGCGAAGTAGATAAAAGGCCACCCCGGCTCCACACAGATAATTTAAACCTGATGTGTCCTGTTTTTGATTCGGGTTAACAATACAATAAGCTTCCGGAAGTTTCTCAATATCATTTTCTTGAATCGGCAAATGGTGATCCGTTAAAATGACATCGACATTTAACTTCTTAGCCATTTCAAAAGCCGCAAAAGAAGTAATTCCTACGTCGACCGTTACGATCAACTTCACACCCTGAGCTTGTAGGTCTTCTACAGCTTGCGGGTGAAATCCGTAACCTTCAGCTAAACGTTTTGGTTGATAATAAATAACATTCTCAAAACCAATTTTCTTCAGACCTTCATTAAGAATAGCCAGACCACTGGTTCCATCCAAATCGAAGTCAGCATAAATACAGATTTTCTGATTCTGTTCAAAAGCCTCAATCAATCTTTGCACGGCCTTACCCATATTCGATATAGTCAAAGGATCCTTTAATTCCGACAAAGCTGGATTCAAGATTTTGTTGAGTTCAGTTTCGTTTTCCACGCGCAAAGATAAAAAACGCCATACCAGATCTGGTATAGCGTTATTTTTTTCAAATGCTCTTGTTAAACTTTTTCGTTTCCAAATAGCCATTTAAGCCTGTCTTAATTACGCAGGTTTCCCTTGTAATTTATTAACAATTAAAATTACAGGAGCTGCTACGTAAATAGATGAGTAAGTACCGAAAAGAACCCCTACTGTTAATACGAATGCGATATCTTCAACAACTCCACCTGCAAATAACCACAAGCAAAGCGCTGAAATCATCACTGTTCCAGAAGTGATTAAAGTTCTACCGATCATATCATTGATTGATTTATTGATGACGAAAGAAAAACCTTCTTTTTTATACTTATCAGCTGTTTCACGAATACGGTCAAAAACGACGATCGTATCATTCAACGAGAAACCAATTAAAGTTAAAACCGCAGCTAAGATAGGAATGTTAACTTCTTTTCCAAAAGCTACGTAAACCGCAAGAGCGATAACTGCATCATGGAATAAACAGATAACTGCCCCAGGAGCATAGTTGTAGTCGAAACGAATTCCCACGTAGATTAAGATGATCAATAAGCAATAGAACATTGCTAATAGTCCGCTACGTTTTAATTCTCCACCTACTTGAGGTCCCACCGTATCTACACGGCGGAAATCAGGGTTTGAATCTTTAAACGTTGTATTGATCGTTTCTTTAACTTGAGCAATAGATGCATTTAATTTTTCATTTGTTTCTTTATCTGTTTTACCTTCAACCCCTTGGAAACGAATAACGTATTCGTTTTTATCCCCGATAGATTGAACGCCCACTTCACCTAATTGAATTTTACTGATCGAATCACGAACTTGTTCGATCTTAACATCACCCGTGAACTGAACTTGCATTTCAGTTCCGCCTTTGAAGTCGATACCGTAACTGATCCCGTGAATTCCTAAGTAGATCAAAGAAACCACTGTTAAAACTAAAGAAATACCACCGAAGATTCCAACTTTACCGACGAAGTCGAATTTTCCGTATGATTCTGTTGTATTCATATTGTTGTTTATTTTATTCATAGATAATCCTTATTCCTAAACCGAAATCTTTTTCATACCGAATTTGTACACTAAATTATCTACGATAACTTTAGAGATAAATACGTTGGCAAATAATGTTGTTACTAAACCAGCTAATAACGTTACCGCGAAACCACGAACAGGTCCTGTTCCGAAGTATAAAAGAACGCAGGCTGTAGCTGCTGTTGTAATATTCGAGTCAATGATGGCTGACATGGCACGAGCATAACCTTCTTTGATCGCCGATTGGATCGACATACCCGTTGCAATTTCCTCTTTGATACGCTCATTAATAAGAACGTTCGCATCCACGGCAAAACCGAATGTTAACGCCATACCTGCAATACCAGGTAAAGTTAATGTGGCTCCTAAAGATCCAAGAATCGCGAAAATGAAGAATACGTTAAGAAGTAATGTCACGTCTGTTACCACGCCCATACCTTTATAGTACACTAACATGAAAATCATGATGATGATGGCACCGATCATCGCGGCCATACGAGCTTTATGTAAAGCATCCAATCCTAATGACGGACCTACACGACGCTCTTCTAATTGCTCAAGTGTAACAGGTAAAGCACCTGCACGTAATGAAGTGGCGATTAATTTTGCTTCGTCCATAATGTTTTGACGATCTCCACCGCGACCCAAAGTGATCACAGCTGAACCATTTGGAATTTTACCATTAATTGTTGGAGCTGTTTTAACAACTTTATCTAAAACCACAGCCATTTGTTTTTTAACGTTCTTTTCAGTTAAATCACCGAACTTGATCGATCCCGCTGGATTGAAGCGTAAAGCTACTTCTGGAGCACCATACTGATCGAAGCTAACTGCGGCGTTATCTAAAGAATCACCTGTTAAATCTGTATCTGTTTCTAACAATAATGGAGTGCTTCCGATTTCCATATTTTTAGCATCATCACGTTTTTCGAAGTAAACGACAGTTTTCTCTGGGATTTTACCTTTAAGATCTGCATTTAATTTCGCAACGTACTCTGTGTACTTCAATGTTTTCATTGAGTAGTTTCCAGCTTTTTCAGCCTCATCAACTAACTTGCGAATCTCTTCTGGAGTTTTCGAGTAGTTCACGCTCATGAAATCTAATTTAGCTGTTGTATTGATAAGTTGCTTAGCTTGTTCCGCATCAGCCATACCTGGCAATTGAACCAAGATACGATCAGAACCTTGTTGTGTGATTTGAGGCTCAGCTACACCGAACTCATCGATACGATTACGAATCGTTTCGATCGCTTGTTTGATGATGGTTTGCTTTTGATCTAACATGTAAGCGTCGTAGTACTTCACTTCAACTTTTTCCGCTGTTGAAGACATCACTTGTAAGCTTCCCGCGTGGTTCTTAGCTAATAACTCTTCAACTTTTTTAGCATCAGCAGATGAATTAACTAAAATTTCGAAAGCACCCGTTGAAGCGTTTGTTGTAGTAAAACCTTTAACTGTGATGTTTTCTTTTTCAAATTCGCTTTTCAAAGCTGTTGTTTGACGAACTACAGTTGTATTGATTACTGATTCAATATCAGCACCCATAACTAATTGAACTCCACCTTGGATATCTAATCCGTAGTTCAATTTCTTAGCTGGCCACCAGCTGATCGCTGAAGTGTCTTTAAAATTCGGAACGATAAAAGCAATCCCTAACAGTATTGCAATTCCCGCGATCCATGTTCTTAGTCGTAAATTTTCCATGATGTTTATCCCTCTTCTTTTTTTAAAAAATAAATTATTTAGCTTGAACGCCGTTTTGTAAGGCCAAAACTTGGCTTTTGATAATCTTGATTTGCACGTTGTTCGCGATTTCAAGATTAACAATGTTTTCATTTAAGCTGGCGATTTTACCTAAGATACCCGATTGAGTAATCACTTGGTCACCAGCTTTTAAAGTTGATAAGAAATTGATTTGTTCTTTTTGTTTTTTCGCTTGAGGGCGAATCAAGAAGAAATAGAATACAAACATGATCACAGCAATCGGAACAAACTGCATCCAAGCAGGAGCTGCTTCAGGCGCACCAGGAGCCGGAGTTGTTTGAGCTAAAGCTACTGTAGTTTGAGCTAAGATTAAAGAAACTGTGGCGATCATTGTTTTCAACATACTTTGTCCTTTTGTAATTATAAAAAAGTTAAAGTAATATTGAATACTTAAACGCTAAACTGTTCAAGAATCCTTATCTGTCCTTACGAATCGCGTTAGACAATCATCACGGAACGTTTCCCACGTGTCGTTTTCGATGGCGTCTCTCATTCTCTTCATCAGAGTCATATAGAAATGCAAATTGTGAATCGTATTCAAACGAGCGCTTAATATTTCACCACTTAAGAACAAATGGCGGAGGTAGGCTTTTGAGTAGTTTTTGCAAGTATAACAATCACATTCAGCATCTAAAGGCGAAGAATCTTCTTTATACATCTCACGTTTGATGCTGACTTTGCCCGACCACGTATAAAGTGTTCCGTTACGTGCTACACGAGTAGGCAATACGCAGTCGAACATATCGATTCCGGCATCCACCGAAAGAACTAAATCGATCGGTGTTCCGACCCCCATTAAGTAGCGCGGTTTATTTTCCGGCATCAACGGAGCCACTTCTGGCATCAATTCGTGCATCAAATGAATGGGCTCACCCACCGAAAAACCACCTAGGGCGTACCCTGGAAGATCAACGCTAGTCACTTGAGCCATCGAGTATTTACGGTGCTCTAAACTTAACCCACCTTGAACGATCCCAAACAATGAACTTTCCGGACGAGTCATTGCCGCTGCTGAACGCAGTAACCAACGATGAGTTAAATCCATCGAACGTTTAATTTCATCATCTGTCGATGGATATTTTAAACATTCATCGAAAGCCATAATGATGTCAGAACCTAAATCCATTTGGATTTCCATACTTTTCTCAGGCGAGATAAAATATTTCGATCCATCAATGTGCGATCTGAACTCAACGCCTTTTTCCGACATCTTACGAAGACTCGATAAAGAGAAAATTTGGAAACCACCTGAATCCGTTAGGATCGGCCCATCCCAATTCATGAACTTATGAAGGCCACCCATTTTCTTAACTAATTTTTCACCAGGACGTAAATGAAGATGATAGGTATTTCCCAAAACCACTTGCGTGCCGCAGGCTTTTAATTCCTCTGGAGTCATAGCTTTAACTGTAGCTTTAGTCCCTACAGCCATGAAGCATGGAGTTTGAAAAGATCCGTGCGTCGTCATAAAAGTCGCGCGACGAGCGTTGCCGATTTTTTTATGAAGTTTAAATTGTCCTGGTTTTAAGTCGGCGCCGGGTGTGTTTTGAGTCTCAGTATTCATGGTCATGTATATATACCTATTTTTCTCAAAATCCCATCTCTTTAACGGATTATTTTATGCATGGTATTTAGCCAATTTTAGACTTAGCACTGAACGACACCTGGGATATTACGAAAGATAGTTACACGGCTCTTTTTCAGAATCATCCAGGTTGAATCGTCTTCTACGATCTTAAGTGGCTTAGATCACTTCATTACGAGTAACCAATTGACAGATTTTACTCTCTCTTATAAATCATTTTAATGAAAACTCTAATAAAATTATTTTTATTTACTACAATACTTTCTTTATATTCATGCGCTACTCATGAGAAAACACAGCAATTTCAAATGCGCGTCCAAAAAATTGTCACGGAATCAAAATATCAAGACAACTTACTACAATGCTATGCTGTTTTTTTGAAAAAGAATCAACAAGCTGAAGGTAATGTTATTATTAACTATACAATCCTAAGCGAAGTCAGAAAAGAAATTACCTTAGGCGAAATATCTCCTAGCTTAAATGACGTCACTTTTACTAACTGTTTAATTCAACAGGCTGAAAAAATTGATTTCAGTAAAGCTTACGATTCTCAGGAAACTGAACGAATATATCGTGGAACTGTGTCAGGAAGTTATTCATTTAAAAAATCGTTTATTTCACCCAAGCACTAAGATGGCCGTAACTGAATAATTTAAATTTCTTTTCGATCGCCCATTGATAGCAGGCTTTTGTTTTCTCCAAACCAACAAAAGCCGCTACAAGCGCCAACAAAGTTGATTCAGGCTGATGGAAGTTCGTTAACAAACGATTCACAACTTTAAATTCACTACCTACTTGTAAGAGCAGTTTAGATTCTCCAGACAATTCAAATGTACGAGCAATCGTTTCCAATGTACGAGTCACCGTCGTACCTAGCGCCCAAATACCACGATTCTCTTTTTGAGCTGTTAAAATTTTATCCCATACCGCTTGATCCACTTGGTAAACTTCGCCGTGCATCTCATGGTTATCTAAATCTTCCGTTTTAACTGGCAAGAATGTTCCCAATCCCACATGCAAAGTGATCTTTAAAACGTGAACTCCTTTTTTCACAAGCGATTCAATGTCGCTATCTGAAAAATGAAGACTAGCTGTCGGCGCTGCAAAGCTTCCCGCCTTATCCGCCCAGGCTGTTTGATACCAGCGTTCATCGGATTCTACGTTATGTCGGGTGTCGCGCGCTTTTTGAATGTAAGGCGGCAAAGGAAGTTCTCCGAAACTTTCAAAGTCAGCTTCCGTTAGCTCTGGAACGACTTTTACTTTTTGAGGAAGACCTTTTTCCAATAAAATCATTTTAGATTTGTTCGGCAATACGATTTCATCGCCAACTTTAAATCTTTTTGAAGGAAACAAAACACTCCAAGTATTATGTAACGTCGACTCTACTTTTTTATCCAGGAATAAAATCTCAAGCCCGTCTTCTGTAAAAACGCGACGCTTTAATACTTTTGTATCATTCAAAACAAGAACGTCACCAGCTGGAATTTTATTTAACAAATCGCTAACTGAAATTTCTACAGGCGATTCACCAGCACCCACCCACATCACACGTGTAGGACGAGCAGGTTCAAGAGCCACAAGTTCTTCAGGATAAGTATATTGGAGATCAGATAACTTCATGCCTGTGTTGTAACACAGGCTTTTTTTTTAAGAAACTATATATTTATTATTGGTTAGATTGAACTTTTGTCGCAGACTTTGATTCCGACTTCTTATGACTTTGATGAACAGAGGCACCCGTTTTAACAGAGTACGTTTCTTTTTTAATCGTATAAGTGTCATTCTTGAAATCAAATTCAACAGGTGGATTTATTTTTGATCTTTTATCATCATTGTACTTTGGAACATACTTATCAGCATAATTGCTGATTCGTATTGCATATGTAGAGCAATTTACATCCGATCGATCAATTTTAAGACGTTTGTTCTTCGCATTTCCAGCTATACATAACTCACGAAAATAATTTGCTTCTAGATAGGCAAATAACTGAGCTTTTTCTTTTGGCTCAATCACTTTTTGCAATTCATTGTAAGCATAAAAATTAAAAGATAAATACTTAAGGCTTTGTGGCTTTTTAAATGGATCAGATACGTACGCATTATACATGCGCTTCAAAGAATCTAAACTAGGTCCTGTATTAAAATATTCTTCTTTTGATTTTTTCTGAGCGTTTAAATTGAGAGCTAAAAATAAGATCAATAATATTGTTTTCATATCTATAATTATGCTGAATTTAATCTAAAAATGCCAGCTTTCTTGGCCTTTTTTAGATTAATTTGCCGATTTAACCTTGTTAATAACAGGTTTCTCATTACGCTCCACTGGCTTATCAGCACACAGATCCGTCAGCCATTTTTTAAATTCAACGGCATGATCCGCGGCAATTCCATCAAACATTTTAGACTGCTCGATTTGATTTAAGTAACCGCCGTCCGCAGGCATAGTTCCCTCTTCAGCAACCTTACGATGTATTTCGTCGAGTTTAAAATTACCGTAGTAACCCACTGAATAAGCTAAACTGGCTCGATACGATCCATCATGACAACTTTTACAATCTTTACCTAACTTCATTTTGCTTGGGAAATTTTTAACATCGTAATAAGGACTCAAGTCTGGCGGGTTGTTCGATGTTAACAACCTATTAAACTCGCTCAGACTTTTTACTCCACCGACCTCAGTTTTAAAGTTAGGATTCTTAACCGGTACGATCGCTCGAGGACCGCCAAAATGACATTGGACACAGCGACCACCATACTCGATATGTTTTGGAGTTTTCTCTGGTTCTTCAAAACCAAAAGACTGAAAATAATACTTCGGAGATCCAGCTCCTTTTATTTTCTCAATCGTCTGCATCTGAACCCCTTCAAACATTTTAGGATTGGGATTCTTATTATCTGAATTATAATACACCAAAAGTTTATCATATTTTTCGCCAGGTACGCGAATCACAAGTCGCGTGCTGTCACCAGTACCCGAATGGAATAAGGCGTATTGCCAGCCTTTTTTAGCAACTAACTCTTTCCAATTTTGAGGAAGGCCACCTTTTTCTTTACTTAGCTCTGGAGGAATTTCAGCAGCTTCTTTAGGAATAGAGGCTAAGTACTCTTTATCGCTCATAACAGCCGAATACATCCCCGTATTCTCCATGCTGAATTGTTTGTAATAACCAACAACTCTTTGCGTACACATGCTAATTTTATTTTTATCGTAGCTGGCTTTACACATTTTTTCGATTTGCTTAATCTTAATGAGAATTTGATCTCCGTCGCGGTCAACCAACAGCTTATTATTCAAATAAGCGTTCCAATCTTTTTTTGTCCAATTTTCACAACCCTTAGCATCTTGAGTTGTAATCTGTAAAATTTCATCAGGAGTTTGAGCCTGAGTCGGTATGATCACAAAACTACTTAGCAAAAAAGAAAGGATAATTTTTTTCATTTCGAAGCCTCCATTTTAGCTTCAATGAGTTTAAACTGCTCATCTGACAAATAGACAAACTCTCTACCTTTATTGAAGGAAACTTTTTTCATCTTTTTATCAGAACAAACTGCATCCTGCGTTTTTACTGAAGATTTGGTAAAAAGAGTTTTAGCATTAACCAAATCCAACATACATCGCGAATCACCTTGTTGATTTACAGTCACGAAAACCAAATCACCCGAGGCATGTAAACTTTGAATTTCTTTATATTTATTATTTTTTAATAATTGTTTTTTCTCGCGGCAGTTAATTGTATTGATTTGAGCTGAAGCAAAAGAGATTTGTCGATAAAAAGGTTGAAACTGAACAGACTGAGAATGAAGTGTTCCGATGTACGCTAACTGAGCTACGGGATTACACCCCTCGGAAGCTCGACATAATAAACTGGCGGTCGAAATTAAAATGAAAACCAAGAAAAGTTTAAACATACTCTATTCAATTCTAACATAGAGAGTAAATTTTAACAAAACGAATAAACCGAAGCACAACCTATGTCATATTCTTTTACGTTTACAAGAGTTAAATAAACAAAAAAAAGCGGTAGTTCATCACTACCGCTAAAGATCCTACCTGGGGAACCACCAAAAACCCAGACAGGTTCTTATTTACGAACTCTAACCATTTTTGTTTCGACTTTATCAGCTACCGTCATCCAGAGGGAGTAGACCACGACACCTGAGTAAATCGCGCAAAAAACAAATACATCGAATAAATCCATTTGAAACTCCATTTTCAAATTGCCGACCAAATTTCTCTCACCCAGCCTTCTTCCACCAGACGTTCCGTGATCCACCATCCTAGCGAGTCACCGTCGTCGTTTTTTTGAAGGCCCCAAGATCGCTTAGTTTCCCTTGCTATCTTAGCTTTCAGAGCTTCCGTGCTCTTACTATTAAGACATATGACCCCTTGCAAAGGGTTAGCAAAGAATTAAAAAAAGCGGATAGAAAAGCACACAACTAGACGTACGTCTTACGAGCTGGTGCTTATGTGAATAGGTATGAAGTTTAATGAATTAAGGTGATTTTAAAGATTTATCTTTTGAACCATTAACCGCGCGATGAGCTTCTATTTTTTTCACCACGTCATCAATACGAGCTTGAATATCGGGATTTAATGATTTTTTAAAAGACTCAGGATTTTCCAAAGCCTTCTTCATGATCTCTTGCATTTTAGCCGGGTCTTGGTTCCCGTCTTTAACCAACTGAGCCATGATATCCGCACTAATACTATACAACTCATCTTTAGATTTCTGATCTCCACCAACGGCCGCATGAGCGAAATCATCTGCTTGGCGCGCATTATGATCTGCCTTTAAAACTTCCTCGCGCGCAGCCCTGTTCTTCAATAAGGCCTGGGCCTTCACCAAAGAATCAGAAATATCATCCTGAGCGAATACGTTCGGAGTTACAAAAAGACATACAAAAGAAAACAAAAGGATATTTTTCATACTATATAGTCTATCGACTGCTACCCGAACTGGCTTTAATAATTAAAAAAATCTCAAAGCGGTACACCAAGGGTTTGACGTAGTCCAAAGGTTTTGTTCTAATCTCTCGGTAATCAATCCGGATGCGCGGATGGTGGAATTGGTAGACACGTGCGCTTGAGGTGCGTAAGCCGAGAGGTGTGGGGGTTCAAGTCCCCCTTCGCGCACCATTTCGATCAATCTGATCTAACCTCATGTTAATTTACAACTACATTATCAAAATATTTTCATTTAAATATGACGCCGGTCATATTTAATACTTTCAATAAAGAATAGACTGATCAAGTAAGGTAACCAACACAATAAGAGGTTTTATGTATACAACAACACTCAACGATACATCATTCATCGATGTTAAAAGTCGCAAGCATTCATTTCATTACGCTACAGACCATTCGTTAGCAAATCCTTTAGAGGCTGCGTACGCTTCATTAGTTGGCTGTGCAGGTGTTTACACCTTAAAAGCCGCAAAAAAATTAGCTAAGTCAGTTGAGGGAATAAAAATAGAAGGAAAACTTATTTTAAAGCCAGAAAATCCTTCAGTCCCTCAGAAGTGGATAACAACTGTTCAATTCCCAGAAGACTGGACTGCTGAGGAAAAAATAATGATTCTTAATGAAATTAAAAAATGTGCGGTTAAAGAGCTTATTCAAAAAGGTTCTCAAATTGAATTTTTAGAAGAAATTTTATAACAAAACAAAAGGATAAAAAATGACAAAAAACATTCATTCAATCGAAAGAAAAATACGCATCGGTGTAGGTCTCATATTAGCATCATTGGCCTTCTGGGGGCCGACAAATTTATGGTTTCTGTTGGGAATTATTCCTGTAGTCACTGGTTTAATAGGATGGTGTCCTCCTTATCAACTACTCGGAATCAATACATGTAATATGCAAAAAAAGCCCTGAATATTCTAGAGGATTTTTATGACAACACAACTCTCATTAAATAAATACTTTGAAAACATGTGGCATGATTACTGCCAGCTTAATCCACAAGCTCAGATCGTATATAACAGCCTAACCCAGTTCGGAGAAAACATTGTAAATGATCATATCGCCTTCAGAACTTTTAGCCATTCCAAAATAAATATAGATCAGCTTGCGAAATATTTTCTACACTACGGATACAAACAAATTGCTAATTATAAGTTTAAAGAAAAAAAACTGAACGCTAAACATTTCGAGCACCACGACCCGCTAATGCCAAAAGTATTTATTTCTGAATTGGACCTAGATTTGATGTCTGAATACACACAAGAAATCGTGAATCAAATTGTTCACGAAATTGATTTTCAGAAAATGGATCACGAAGAATTTATGTTTGGCGGCAGACCGTGGTCAGCTAAGTTTGAGACTTATAACAAATTAGCTAATGAAAGTGAATATGCGGCTTGGGTCTACGCCCACGGTTATCGACCTAATCATTTCACAGTTTATATAAATTATTTAAAAAAATTAAACGACATAAAATTGCTCAATGACTTTTTAAAGTCAAAGGGCTTCACTCTAAACTCTTCCGGCGGAGAAATAAAAGGCTCACCAGAAGACTATTTAGAGCAAAGTTCAACAATGGCAAATAAAATACCTGTTCAATTTAATGAAGGTACATTCAATATTCCTGGATGTTATTACGAATTCGCGAAAAGATATAAACTTCCTAGCGGAGATTTATTTCAAGGCTTCGTAGCTACTTCAGCCGATAAAATTTTTGAAAGCACTCATTTTTAATTCATCTACATGACTACGAAGTCGGAGCACAACAATTCAGGTCTATTACTATAGGTGGCGTACACGAAAGCGGAGTCGCCGGCGGATTGAACTTGATCCTGTTAGTAAATTTTTAAAAAATCGGCATATTTATTGTATTATACAAAGCCATGGCGCTAGGACTATCGAGAATCGCTTTTAATTCAGGCCTCATGGAAAAACTGTTTAAGCCTTTTACAGTAGGGCTTATTATAGCCTTTTTAAGCCTTCACTCAACCCTAGCTCAGGCACAATCCCAAGCCCCCCCTCTTGATATTGTTTTCGATCTGGATTGGACCCTGGTCAATGAAACAAATAGCAAAATGGCCTCTGCCGTGCCGGAAAACATTTTAAATTTCGATGGCCACATCTATCGTTTTTCCGATCACACTGTCGATGTCCTTATCGCTCTTCATAAAGAACCAGGAGTCCGTATTTCATTTTTCAGCGGCGGACCAGCTAATCGCAATCAAGAAATTGTTCGTGTACTGTACGAACAAATCTACAAAGCTAATCCCGCATCAAATTTTAAACCTTATAAAATTTTATCATCTCACGATATGACGACCATTTCACACAACGAAACTCTTCCATTTCGCGAGCGCTACCGTAAAAACCTCGCCCAACATTTTAATCTTAATCGCACCATCCTGGTTGATGACACCAAAGACTTCACTTTAAACGGCCAAGAGAGAAATCAGCTTTGGTTAGGAAAGACTTATAATGATCGACCGCTTTTTGAATTAAAAGAATTAGAAAATGTAAACGACGCTAAATACTCAGCACCAGACTTTAAAGAATGGAAGCGCGATCGCAACAAACTTTTAGCAATCAAAGATATTTTACTTCAAAGTATCCGTCAAACCAGAGCAGGCCAAGGAACTTTTATTCAGAACGTTTGGAAATTCAATACTCTTCCCAAAAGTTGCAAAGTCTTGTTTTAGTTTCTTTATTTCAAAGACGGAGCTTCCTGTAGAGCCGTTTCTTTTTTCTCCGAGGCCTCATCACTCACGTTAAATACCGGACGGTCTTTAAAACCCAATCGACCTATAAACGGAAGCTTAATTGCAGGCATCCAGAAATCAATTCCGAACGTCATTCCCAAAATATTAATCTCGATTCCCTCAGACAAACCTAACGCAAAACCCAATAACCCAAAAATGGAAACTTGAAATCCCGTGCCCGATTCGGTCATCCCAATCGGTTGAGCTTTTCCGATCCAGTCTTTTCCAATCGCATTCGGTGGAAGTTCAATGTAAATACCTGGCGTGTTTCTCATGATATGAGAAACGAAAGTATTGCTATTCGGCCCCGGCCACAGACGATACATCTCAGGATAGGGATAAGACTTCACCGCCTTTTCAATATCAGGAATCATTTTCTCGGCGGCCTCACCGCGAATATCTAATAGAAGATCAGGATCACTACCAAACCAACGACGATCAGGCTCAGTGTTTCTCGTGCGAATCACGGGGATACCGCGTTCACCACCAAAACCCATCACCTCATAAGTGGTAAAGTGTTTCGCGTTTTTTTCTTTTACACTAACCCAGGGATGAACGGCGAAGTAACCACGCCAGCTGTAAGCACGTGACGTGTAAATCTGAACCACCGCGCGCGGCTCATCTTGAGGTTTCGGCGCAATACCTAAAGGACTGCGATCGGCATTCCACCACCCATTCCCTTCTCGTTGTTGAGCGAACAACAAGGCCGGAAGCAGCGCCACCAATAAGAATAAATTTATTTTCATAAAATTAACGGTATTTAATAAATCCGTCGTCGACTAATTTCTTTTCAATGCAATAACAGATCGTGTGATAAAGAATCGCATGAGCTTCTTGAATACGTGCTGTGTTGTCTCCAGGAACGATAATGTTGATATCCGCCATATTTTCTTTAGCGGCCTTACCACCATCTTTACCCGAGAATAAAATGGATTTCGCCCCAACTTTTTTACACATCTTGAAACACTCTAAAATGTTCGGAGAATTTCCTGAAGTCGTGATACCGATGAAGATATCTTTAGGTCCCATTAAAGCTTCAACTTGTCTTGAGAAAATATGATCATAAGAGTAATCATTTCCAGCTGCAGTCAAGATAGACGTATCTACCGTTAAAGCCACGGCCTTTAAAGGATCACGATCTTTACTTAACTTAACCACAAGCTCTGCTACAAAGTGCTGAGCATCAGCCGCTGAGCCACCGTTACCGGCTACAAACAATCCACCACCAGCCTTGTAACAATCAACCATCATCTTAATCATTTGCTCAAACGTTTCGTGCAGTTTTGTATCGTTACCTAACTTAGTTACGTTCTGTTGAGCTTCTGCAATCGCGTCTTGTAAAATTTTTTGAAACATATCTTAGTCCTTATTTAATTCTGTTTTTCAGGTAGTCATACAGATCGTGTTTAAGATCATCACGGTCTAACGCCACTTCAATATTAGCAATCAAGTATCCTAATTTATCTCCGGCATCAAAGCGGCGCGCATTAAACGAATAGGCGTTCATGCTCGAGGCCTTCGCTAACATATTCATCGCATCACTCAGCTGCAGTTCCCCATTATAACCTGGTTTGATCTCATCTATGTAGTTAAAAATCTTCGCATCAAATACATAACGACCCGGCAAAGCCCATAACGACGGTGCTTTATCTGATTGCGGTTTCTCAACCACACCTAGAATTTTAGCTCCATTACTAAGGTTGTCGAACTTATCTTTTCCTAAATCAACGATACCATATTTCGAAGTTTGATTCGGCTGAACCGGCAGCACCCAAACACTGCTTGAATCGGTTTTTGAATATTGATCACATAAATAACGAGTTACATTTTCATTATTATTTTTAGAAATAGTAATCTCATCACCCAACAAAACAGCGAAAGGATCATTTCCCACTATCGTTTTTGCACAGCGGATAGCATGACCTAAACCCAAAGCTTCTTTTTGGCGTAAAGAAATAATATTCATGTTGTTACGGATGTAATTTAAATTCTTAAGTAAATCCTCTTTACCATCTTTAACTAACTTACTTTCTAATTCGTAAGAAATATCAAAGAAGTCTTCGATCGCGGTTTTACCACGACCTTGAATCAGCACGACATCTTCGATACCGGCATTCATAGCTTCTTCGATAACATAAAGAATTGTGGGCTTATCAACGATAGGCAACATCTCTTTAGGGATCGTTTTTGTCGCAGGGAAAAAGCGTGTTCCTAATCCCGCGGCCGGTATAACGGCTTTTTTAACTTTATTCGAACTCATATATTTGGCCCTGTGTTTGCTTTATCTAATTTTGCACTGAATTTACAAAAAATTCGAGGCCAAAATTACACTGTTGAGGGAAACAGTTAAAAACCAGAGGGGAAAATATGACAAAAATGTTTAATGCTTTAGCAATCACAGGGGCTCTTCTGTTATCTCAAGCGGGACTAGCACAAAACGTCACTATCCGTGGTGTCAGATTATCGGGTTCAGGTTGCGATGCGGCCACTGCATCTGCCGTAACTACAGCTGACGGTAAAACGTTATCAGTTCTATTTGACAACTATATCGCCGAAATCGGACAAGGCTCTGAAAATCCACAATTAACCTCTTTAAAAAAAGACTGTCGCGTTCTGATCGACGTTGATGTTCCATTTGGATATCAATACGCTTTAAACCAAACTGAATACCGTGGTTTCGCAGCTATGCCGAGATCAGCTTACGGCTTACACCGTTTCACACAAGTGATTCCAGGAGCTCCGATCGTAAGTATGCGCGAAGCTCAACTTTCAGGTCCTTTAAATAAGAACTACGAAGTGATCGTAGCGACTAAACCAGGTCGTGAAATCTACTCTCAATGTAATAACAAATTCCAAACAATTGAATTGTTATCACAATTACAAGTAGCTTACTTACCGGGCTCAACAGACAGATCAATCGCCATGATCAATTTAGATTCGATCGACACAGGTGTGAACTCTAGATTCAAATTGATCTGGAGAAAATGTAAATAATTTTAAAGTCTTAAAAGGATTTTTTAATGAAGATTGTAAAACAGCTCTTAAATAAAGAGCTGTTTTATTTTTTGAACATGTTGAGCGAAATTTTGAACCTGCTGAATCATATCTGAATTTTTCTCATCCATTTTCTGAATCGCACTTGAGAAATTTTTCTCTTTTTTCAAAGCAAACTTCACATCACGCATGGCCTGACGAGCACCCTCGATCGAAAAACGATCGCGGTATAAAAGTTTTTTGATTAAGAACGCATTTTCAACGTCTTTTTTTGTATAAAGACGTTGATTGTTCGAAGCTTTCTTTGGCTTTAAAACTTCGAACTCTTGCTCCCAGTATCTTAAGATGTATTGTTTAATTCCTAAAAGATCTGCCACATCACCGATTTTAAACCCGAAGCGATCTGGGATCGTTGCGATTTCCGCTAACAATTGTTCATCAACCAGAACCGATGGCATCGCTTCCGCTTCAGCTTTTTGAGGTTCAGCCGTTGTCGCGAAAAATGTATCGTCCAGTGATAATTCTACGTCGTTATTATTCATCATCATCCTCATCATCTTTACCGATTAAGTGCTCATAGTCCTCACCATTTAACATGGCTTTAAGAACCTGACTTGGTCTGAATGTAAGTACACGTCGTGCCGAAATTTTAATTTGATCGCCCGTTTGCGGGTTACGTCCTACGCGTTCTTTTTTACCGCGCACTAAGAAGTTTCCGAATCCAGAAATCTTAACTTTTTCACCCTTTTGAAGAGTTTCCTTCAATGAGTTAAATACCATTTCAACTAATTCACTGGCTTCTTTTTTTGAGAATCCAATTTTATCATAAACTTTTTCAACTATATCCGCTTTAGTAACAGTAGAGTTTCCGATATTCTGACCAGCCATATGCAATCATTTCCCTTTGAGGTTATTATGACATTAAGGCTACCAACATATTGAAACTAATCAAGTTTGCTAGAATATCTGGACCTTTTTCTGCTATGCGCAAATACTGAGCCCCGATTTTTCAGCAAATCACTTCTACTTCAAAACCTTGGTCTAGTTTTGAGGTTTTTCTCCTTATAATATACAGGTCTTGGTCGAGGTCGTGACATAATAATCCAAGTGATTCAGGAGGAAGCATGGATTTTGAGTTTCAATTAGAACATTTAGACACAACTCATTCAAATCAAATGGAAGATACGTCATCAGGTCCGCGTGAAATTTACGGCGATCATGATTCCGCTATTCTTAACGAGTTGACTAAACAAATTGAAGACTTACAAGGTAAATTAAAATTAAGTTACCGCAAATTATTTTTATTCGAAACTGAAAATCAAAAACTTTTAAAAGATAAAAATTTCTATTTTTACGAGAAAAATAATCTCGCCGAACAAGTGAATATGATCACTGAGAAAATGGAAAATTTAGCGACTTACTCGAAAGAAATCGAAGAG
The DNA here is from genome assembly GCA_964645745.1 of uncultured Bdellovibrio sp. GTDB lineage: Bacteria > Bdellovibrionota > Bdellovibrionia > Bdellovibrionales > Bdellovibrionaceae > Pseudobdellovibrio. The sequence continues at coordinate 659 of CAZXZW010000035.1, read as the reverse complement.
GAATTAAACGAAACAACTGAGAAAATGAAAGCTTTCGAAAGCTTAACTCAAACTCAAGCTGTAGACTTAAAACGTTTAACAAAATTCCATACAAAAATTCAAAATATCATTAAGCCTTACATCGAAACTTTAAAAACAGATTTGGCGGCTCAACAGGCTGAAAATACGAAGCTCAACAAAGTTAATTTTCAATACTTGGAATTAACAGAGGCTTTAAACAAAACAAACACTGAATTAACTGAAAAAAATGCCCTTCAATTAAAACAGTACGAATTCGAAAAGAAGAACATCATTTCTTCTTACGAGGAACAAATCCACTTTTTATCTAAAGAAATTATCGATTTCCAACAAAACATTGCTTTCTGCGAATCAGAAATCCAACGTTTGAAAAAAGCGAATGAAACTAAAAACTTCTTAGAGAACGAAGTAGTTAAATTTAAGCGCACGCATTCAGAAGATCAACAAATCATCCAAACGATGAAGTTAAAAATGCACGAAATTGAAAACAATCATGCAGCCCTGGTTTACGAAAAATCAGAATTACAAAAAGCATTTAATTCAGTGAAAGATGATCAAGAAAGCCAAAAGGAAATTTTGGATGCGACCAGAAGACAATTGGCCGCACAGATCGAAGAAAATGAAAAACTAGAATTAAGATT
>CAZXZW010000034.1:6551-21512 GCA_964645745.1 uncultured Bdellovibrio sp. | reverse complement strand
AGATTACTTTGTGCCGCCAAAATCGGTTTTACTTTTTCATTTTGCATATTTAAAGCCTGAACGAATTGATTAAACTCATCCATGTTGATATTCGCATTTGTATGCACGGCCGGAGCTGCGGTAGGAGCTTGAGCCACTGGAAGTGGGGTATTGGCTGCTGCAGACTGAACCTCTTGAGTTAAGGCTTGGATCGACGACATAGCTACCGTCGCATCGTTTGTTGCGCGGCGAAGATCATTCGATTTTGTATCTAACATGTGTACTAGACGTTGGACTTGTTCGTCCGCTTTATCAGACAGGTCTTGAAGAATAGCGATCTTGTGTTGCAACAATTGAAGGCCTTTAGTGATGCGTTGGTCTTCTTTTTTCTCTTTCACACGTAGGAAAACAGTGAAAGATAAACCGAGCACTAAGATAATATTCAAACAAGTAAGGACCATTAAAAAAATATTCATGCGCATCTCCAGCTTTTATTTTATGTCTCACTTTGGTTCACCACAAGACCGTTAAAGCCTTTCTGGACCTAGATAAGGCAAAATATCAAAACAAGACTAAAGATGTATTACTTATAAACGCAAAATGATTTACTCTGATACATATATGGGGAGTGCTATGTCTAAACGAATTCTTAATATTATCGGTTTTGCTTTTATATTCGTGGGATTGTACAGCTGTGCACCTGTTAAATTTTCTAAATCAGACGCGGTCGTAGTTGATAACGGAATTGTACCGATTGCCTGTTTGCCAAAAATTAACAACACGCTGGTTTCTTTCACGTACAGTAATGCAGGAAATCCCAATATTATTTCTCAGTGTAATCCAAGCGCAGATGTAACGTACACATGGACAGTGAAGAATTCGTCAGGTGTCGTGATTACAACTCCCGTATCTGGTTTAACAGGAGCTAATCCAACGAACGTAGATTTCACGCCATTGGGAACAGGTTCATACTACGTATTCCTTCAAGCCACTGATAACAATGGCCATTTACCAGCATTCAATGCTTCAACTCCATTAGAATTTATCGTGCCTGGTGGCGGTCTTGGTACTTTATCGTGTGACCCGAAATTAAATTCAACATTCTCAAGTGTTGTCGTTGCCAGTGCGGATGCCAATCCAACTGTAACGGCTAATTGTAATCCTTCAGCGAGCACTCATGTTTGGACGGTCTATAAAGGTACAACTCAGGTTGTGGTTCCGGGTTTAGGTGGAGCTTCTTCATCTGCTCCTGATTTCAAATCTTTAGGTGCTGGTGATTACCGTGTTTACTTATACGCAACAGCGACAAACACAACAAGCTACACAAGCCCAACTCCATTAAATGTTAAAGTTGTGAACGACACAGACCCAGGAGGCGGAGTTACAATTCTTTGTAATCCTCGTATCAACGGAACATTAACAAACTTAACGATCACGCCTTCATCTTCGAACCCTTTAATCAGTTCGAACTGTACGCCGACATCGGTTCAGTACAACTGGACGGTAACGAAGAACGGCCAAACGATCAGTGTTCCAAGTTTAGTTGGATCAAATTCAAATCCTGATTTCTTATCACAAGGTGATGGAATATATTTGATTTACTTAACGGCTTCAAAACCGGGAAGTACTTCATGGACAGCTTCTTCTCCATTAGTATTAACAGTGGATAAAGGCGGCGGTTCAGGTAACTTAACGTTAAACTGTGCTCCTCGTTTAAATAATACATTTGTGGCCATTACGGTTTCTACTTCAGGTGCAAATCCTACAGTGTCTTCAGGTTGTAATCCAACTACAGTGAATCACACTTGGACCGTTGTGAAAGACGGCGTGACTATTACATTGCCTGGATTGAGTGGCCCTCTTTCTACACCAAACTTTATCGGAACAGGATTAGGAACTTATCTTCTTTACTTAACGGCTTCGGCTCCAGGATATAATAGTTACGTGAGTCCATCTCCGTTAGAGGTAACGGTATCAAATGGTAATCCGAACATCCGTCACGTGATCTTCACTAAAAATGTGAATGTATCTGATAATAAAGTAGATATCTTATTAGTTGTCGATGATTCGAATTCAATGTTGCCAGAAAATCAAAGATTAGCGCAGAAACTTCAAGGTTTCGTGAACGATTTAACAGCTTCCGGTTTAGATTGGCAAATGTGTGGAACGGTAACACGTGCGCAAACAATCAATGGAACAGCTTATTGGGGTGCTTCGAAAAACTGGATAGGCTACTTAGGTTCTCCAGCTTGGATCTTAAAATTAGGAGCCACTAATCCTTATGCGATCTTCACGGATACAATCAATGCCATCGGTGCTGGTTGGGCTGGAACAGATGATGAGCGTGCGATCAAAGCCGCTTACACAAGTATCGATTACGCCGCTTACAATAACTGCTACCGTGCTGATGCATCTTTAGCGGTGATCGTATTATCGGATGAAGATGAAAGATCAATCGGTGGTAATATGGCTTTACAATACTACTACCAAGAGTGGAAAGCTTTAGAAGCTGAAGACTACCCACAAACTTTAGTGAACAAAGTAAAACAACAGTTCGGCGCGAAAAAACCATTTAGCGTGAACTCGATCATCGTTAAACCAGGCGATGCGGCTTGTATGGCTGCTCAAGATGCTGGCGGAGCGAAAAGTCACTACGGTTATAAATACGCAGAGCTTTCTCAGTTAACTCAAGGTTACGTAGGAAGTATTTGTGATGCGGATTACTCGCAAAGTTTATATTACTTCAAAGATAAAATTAAACAGTCTTTAGCATCGATTCCACTAGAGTGTGCTCCAGTTGGGCCAGTGAGTGTATTAATCACTCCAGCGATGGGTGGAGTAGCTTCTCAAGTTGTGAACAACACATTAGTATTCACACCAGAGATCCCAGCAGGAAGAACAGTGACGATCGAATACGATTGTCCAATGCACTAATCGAAATTAAAAATGAAAACAAAAAAGGGAGCTTTTCAGCTCCCTTTTTTTATTCTACTGGAACTAAAAGTTCGGTGATCAAATCTTTCTCCGGTGTTGTATTTGGGTCATTGATATAATTTTCGATACAGGCACCTTCACGAAGTTTAATTTTACTATCGCCTAAGATACGGAATACTTTTTCAAACGCTGGCCACACGCCAGAATAAGGCCCAGTTAAAACAAAGCGGGCGTATTTGGCGCTGGGAATTTTCTTATACGATAAACCTTTAGGAACCGATTTTGGTTCATGATCTAAAGCAATGCCTGCTCCATATGTAGCGGCTAGTTCTGTTTTAGCTTTGGGATCCATCACGCTCCAACCTAAAAACTCTTTGATATTTGTTTTTTCAAATTTGCCTTCAATGAGTGGGAACATATCCATCCAAGTTGGAATAGCAATTTCAGAAAAGACGCCATGCTTTTCATGGTAAACGAAATGGGTAACGGGACGAGTGATGATTTCGGGCTTTAAAGTTAAGTTCATTTGGATCTCCTTTGTTTGTTGTGATCTAGAGAGATCATAAATCAAACGATCCTGTTCTTCTTTTCCAAGATGGCGAAAATCACTGGGACTTAAATTTAAAGTTTTTTTAAACACTTTATTAAAGGCTGACGATGTCTCATAACCCACCACCAGAGCGATTTCCGTAATAGGACAGTCTAAGTCCTCTTGAAGTATTTTAAGCGCTAGGGAAAGGCGAATACGACGCAAAAACGAGAATGTAGATTCTCCGGTGTAAGCCATAAACATCCGTCCAAAGTGAAACGAAGAGGATCCCGCTTCTTTAGCGATTTTTTGCAGACTGAGATCTTCTGCAAAGTGAATACGGATGTAACGTTGAGCGCGTCCAATTTGAGTGCGATGAAAATGAGATAAAATTGTTTTAGCCATGCTTGAGTTTAAACTGAAACGAAGAAAGTGACATGTCCAAAATTGCGAAAATGATTTTGGCCCATAAAACGCAAAAAGCAGAGATGAACTTACTCAACTCTGCTTTACGAGCTTTCGGCGACTCTTTTTAAAAGGAGGTTCCGAATGGCGAATTTTAATCCTTGGCAGGATACATTTCGACGTATTGGACGGGTAACTTTAGTGATTTTGAAAATAATTATATTATTTTTAGAAGTAATTAAGCGTTATCTAGACTTAAGTTAATTGAGCATACTTTGATCGTTGTTTCTTAAAAGGACCGAAGAGGGGACTTTAAATCCTTTTGCTGAAAGCTCAAGGAACCGTATCGTAGATGTTGAGTAGGTTCACTTTTGTTAAAAATAAAAAAGGCGAAGATACCTTCGCCTTGGATTATCTCGCGCTGTCTTTGATGAAAGTCGTCATGTAGTGACGAACCAAATACTGGGCTTTGAATGGTTGAGTTTTGAAAGTCCAAAGAACTTCTTCGAAAGCTCCCCATTTTGCTTCAAGTAATTCTTCATCCATGACGATAGTTGCTTTTTCTTGAGCATTTGGTTGTGGGATCGCCATGTTTCCAACGAAATGGAAACGAACGCTGATCACGCCAGCACTTTTGATGGAGAAGATCATTTTGTAACCGTTGCGGAAAAGCATAAAGTCAGCGTGAGTTTTAGCAATACCGTAAACTTTGATACGACCAAGCACCGAAGGTTTCAATTCGTTGAATTGAGCAGCAGCAACGGCGAAATCGTTTTTAAGCTTTAATAAGAACTGGATTGATTCAGTTACTAGAATACGTTGAGTATCTAATCCTAAATTCATATCAATCATGACTGATTTTTCAATTTGTTCATCCGCAGACACAAGTTCACGAATCCAAGTATTTGCACTTTGGTCGCGTTGTTCAGGGCTATTAGGCTCGATAAACGTCTGATTCATTGAATTTAAGTTCATAAACACCTCACTCAGCCCAGTTTCTAAGCCCACGACTATCCTTGTCAAGAATACACTGACCTGTAGGGCCATTCTGATTAGGTTTGCGCATAGCGAAAATCAATCCTATAATACATGATTCACCAAAACGAGGTTGTTTTGTCAGAATCGTATCTGAAAAATTCATCAGGAAAGCGTTACTACCACTGGCTTGAGAGAGCGCAGTTAGGTCAGCTCGAGTGCGCGGTTATCAAATGGCCGACGCTGTTCCAGGATAATTTATTTAAAAATTTGATTCATGAAACGAAGTATTTACAAAAGCATTTAGTGTCTTTAGTAAAACCGAAAACCTATTCTTACACTGATAATAAAAATAGCAGTGTGTTGTTCAACTTGGCTGAAGGCCACAAGTACGTTGCGAATCAAAGTTTTCTTCGTGAGCTTTCGCAAACGGTTTCATTGTATTTAAAAAATGAAACAAAATTGAATATCGCGGATCTTACTCAGAACGAAATGAATCCTCCGATTCCACGAGAAATTAATCCTCTGTATATCGAAAGAAAATACGAAGCTCGTACAGCTAAAGAGAATGCGAAGTTGATTAATGCAGCTAACTGTCTTGGAGCTGTAACTTACAATCCGAACGAGTTAATGTTTGCTTACGTGATTTACGAGATGCTCGAGAATTTAATTATTCTTCGCGATAAATTTCCTGAATTTAAAATCTACTTATTGTTACCGTTCTCTCGTTTAGAGGGATTGGGTTTAGATCCTCAGTTTGATTACGCCCTTGAAATCGAACAATTAGAAGCGATTGAAAGTGCTAAGAAATCTTATTACTTAAAATCAGTGAAAGAAGAAGCGCCGCCGTATTTAGGTGAGATGATTCTATCTGATCAAGTTGAACAATCAGATAAAGAGCGTGAGAAGACATTGTCTTTGAACCATTCGACTTATGATTATGAAACAAAAGTCTTAACGTTAGCTCCAGAAATTCCAGCTAGTAAAAATAAAATGGCTTTAGAGAATGTGTTTGTTGATTTAGAAAAAACCGATCTGGGTTTGAAAGCTAAAGGGCATTCGAAAATTCGTTTATTAACGGATTTCTTCCAAAAAGATCAAAATTTATTATTCAAGCACGATACAGTTAATAATATTAAGTACGGTGTTAGTTATGAAAATGCTTCAGGTTTAGAAAGCTTTAGCTCATCTTTATCTTTCTGGTCTGAATTTGCGTATAAGGATAAGACGTACCGTGTTCATAACTTCCAGCACACGCAAGAAGTCATGTTCCGCTTTATCGGGGAAGGCTTAAGCTTCTTCTCAGATGTGGACCGTAAAGATTTAGCGACTTTCCGTAAGGGGTCTAAGCGTGATCACGATTTGAAGATCTTGAAGCATCAAGGTTTAGCGGCGTTAATTACATTGGAAGCCTGTTACCATACACTGAATGAGCCATTAACGACGGGTGAAACGAATTTAACAGACGAAGAAGCTGCAACTATTATCGAGCGCAATATCTTCAACTTGTTTAAAAAATCCATCTTCGTTGATAAATACGGAGAAGCTTTCGTTAGTCGCACGCATTTAAAAGATTATATTTCTGATAAAGTTTACGATTTCTTGATCGAGCACATCCAAGTGGTGATCTCGTTATTGAAATTTGATGATCGTTATTTATCTCTTCAAGGTCGTATTTTAAAATTAACAGGTTATTCGCGCTTTGCTTGCCAATCGTTACTAACTTATATCGAACCGATCATGAATGCGACACGCGGTGAAGTCTTCACTAAGGGAACTTCGAAGTACTTTGAGCCTTTAGCGGAATTTGCAGCCCAGCACGAAAGTTATGAGCCTATTTTTGAAGACTCAACAGTCGAAGCTGAACTTAAAAATCAGCACGTTTTTAAATCGCGTGTTTCCGATTTCGTCATTCCATTTGTTTATAGTAAATTAACTGAGCTATCTGGATTAGAATGGGACGTTTACATCGATTCGATTCCTATCGAAAAATTATCTGAAGATGACTTCCAATCAGAACTGGTATTGCAAAATGGTAAAACAGATTGGTTCGAATTAAGCCCTAAATTATTCTTTAAGGGTGTTGCTATTCGTATTGAAGATATTAAGTTCTCGAATGCCACAGCCGGCGCCAAAACAGGCAATGGTATTATTTTCTATAAAGGTCGCCCTTACATTATTGATCCGAAGTCGTTGCCAAAATATTCTTTATTAGAAAAATTCTGGGAACGTATTAAAAAAGAAGCGGCATTAGCCGGAGCCAATGGTAAAGAACGTGAATTTGTTCGCGTTCCACGTTCGAGTATTTTAGAATTGTTGTCCCTGGCTGAATCAGGAACGAAAATTATTACGGATAATCCTTACTGGAATGAGATTTATAATTTCTATAAAAATATTGGATCTCCACAAAATAGATTAGAGCTTCCTGAGCGTTTACAGAAAATCTTAAAAGATTATCAAACGACCGGAACACAGTGGATTTATGATCTTTATCGTCTGCATCTTGGTGGAATCTTAGCGGATGACATGGGATTGGGTAAAACTCTTCAGGTTCTGACATTCTTGAATCAGCATAAAGCTGAGGGGCATAAAACATGGTCTTTAGTGGTTGTGCCGACGTCTTTATGTTTTAACTGGGAAAATGAAGCTAAGAAATTCACACCTGATTTAGACGTCGAAGTTTTTTCGGCAGCTAAAAAGAAGTATTTCACAGAAGCTCCTCGTGATGGACATAAAATCATTATCGTAACTTATGGTCTTTTGATTGAGCATGAGGATTTCTTTGCAGAAAACTTATGGGATATAGTGATCTTCGATGAAGCGCAGAATTTAAAAAATCTTTCTTCTCGTAGAACATCATCAGCGCGTTCATTGAAGGCTAAATTCAAATTAGCCTTATCAGGTACGCCGCTTGAAAATAATTACTTAGATTTCTTCTCGTTAGCCGATTTAGTTTTACCAGGAAGTCTTGGATCTTATAAATCGTTCAACGAAGTTTTTGGTATCGGAAAAAATATCGAAAGCGAAGATCTGATTCATCTTCGTCAGAAAATGAAACCGATTGTGTTACGTCGTACGAAATCGTCGGTTAATTTAAATTTACCGACAAAAACCGAAGAATCATATCATTTGGATTTCACGGAAGAGCAAATTGAACTGTATCGTAAATTAGCTTTAACTCATAATGAGCAAGTGACTCAGTTGATTAAAGATCAAGGGGCTGCAGGTTCACAGATCGCCATGTTAACGGCGTTACTTCGTCTTCGTCAGGTGTGTTCTGATCCTAATGGTATCCCGAACGTGAAATTCAATGATGTGCCACCGAAATTAAGTTACATTTCAGATTGTGTAACGGAGCATTTGGAAAATGGACGAAGCGTTCTTGTGTTCACTCAGTTCTTAGCTACGCTTGAGAATTTATCAAAAATGTTTACTAAGAATAATATTCCATTTTTTACCATTCACGGAGCTGTGAGCAGTAAAAATCGCAGCCAGGTGTTAGATCAATTCCAAAACTCTGATACGCCTCAAGTTCTTTTGATGACGTTAAAAACGGGCGGCGTGGGGTTAAATTTAACCAAGGCCTCTGTCGTTTATCACATTGAACCATGGTGGAATCCTGCAGTTGAAAATCAAGCCACAGACCGTGTACATCGTTTAGGTCAGCAGAATGATATTCAAGTTTATCGTCTGATTATGAAAGATTCAGTCGAAGAAAAAATTGAATTATTAAAACTGCGTAAAAAAGCATATTTCGATTCTTTATTCTCGAATGAAGAAAGTGCTACGGCTTCTGTTGATTCTAGCGGCAATAGCACAAACTATTTATCGGCAGAAGATTTTAAATTCTTACTCAGCTAATCAGTTAGTTTGCATTTATCACAAGACGCTTGCATGGCTTGACTCCCAGGTCTTTTTTGACGATAAGTTTTGTCGAAAGAGGTGCCTATGAAAATGATGATTTTAGCTATGACTTTATTGATGTCTGCAACTGGTTTTGCTCGTCAGTACACACAATGTTCTGATTCAGCTTCTGAACTTTACGCTGTGATTAACTTACCCACTTTAGAAAAAGGAACTTTATTTGTAACTTTGGGTACGGAAACGGATACTCACAAATTATACGATATCGTTAAAACTGAAGAAAAAGCTGATGGTATTCACTACAAATTAATCGGTGGTATCGATGATAACTTCGATTTAATTTTCCCGAAAAATGTTTTCGGAACAAGTTCGGATTATATCTTTGTGAATTTCCACAACGGTCCATACCTTCACAAGTTTTCTTGCTTCACACGCGTTTACAACGATTAATTTTGAATTGATTTTGAGGGGCTAAGCTCAGTCGGATTTAAATTAAAATCCGCTGAGCTGAATACTTAAGCCTGTGACGACACTGTCTTTCGCATATCTACGCGACATCGGACCATACAATCCTACTACAAAGTTGACCGGCAAAATATATCCTACAGTTGTGCTCATGCGAGCCTCGACCCCAGCACTGAATACGGTGTCTGATAAAGTCATTCTGTGGAAATCTTCATTGCTATCATAGCCCAGGCCTTTAACGGCTAAAGCATCTGCTACAACACCACCAGTGATATACTTAATATAAAACGGTGCAGTTCCTCCGCCAACTAACATATCTAAGAACGGGAAGCGGTATTCTACGTTAAGCGTATTCATTTGCGTACCGAGGAATTGCCCGGCCTGGTAACCACGAATTAAAAACAGTGGCTGAGATTCAGCATCCGCTGGCAAGCTTAAGTTACTTGTTCCGAAGCGCGTGGACACATCTTCAAAAGTATAAAGTGCATCAAGTTTTACTAAGATCGTGTGATCTCGTGGTAACCATAAATGGTTGTAGGTGGTCAAACTTCCGATGGCTTGAGAGTAATCACCATAGCGGGAATTTTTTTGATCGCTTTGATCTGCGAGCTGTTGGTATTTTCCTAGGAAGCTAAAGCCTGCCATTGGGTAGTAGTGATTAGCTTTTTGTTCGATGTTATTGAAGGTGGCTTGAATGAAAGGACCGGCATGATTTGTGGTAGCAGCTTGGTCTTCTGTTTGATTAACTACCGCGCCAAAGCTGAAGCGAATATCTTCATTCAAACTAAATGTATCTGGAAAAATGGCAAGTGAGTAAGAATTCTTTCGAACGAAAGAGTTAATGCCAAATAACTGCTGTGTTTGGAAGGCAGATAAATTCCAGGCCCATGGTAATTGCGTATTCATATAAGTCGCAAGAAATCCGACTCGTTCACTATAAGTATCGTAATTTAATTGAGCGGCGTAAGATTGCATTCCGAGTGGATCAGCAGCCGAAGTTAAGGCTTGTAAAAGAGCTCCATTGCCCGTGACATTTGTTGAGATGAATGGAATCCAGTAGCGAGGATAGATGTAAGGTAAAACTGAATATTCAGTTTGTGTTGTCGTCATGCTGTAAGCTGGATCTGAATAGCTCTGATAACGAGTTAAGATATCATTCTGAATTTTAGGAAGCATCGTTTTTTCTGGTATGAAAGGAATTGCGGCTACGCAAGGTCCATTTTCACCAATGACTGTTGAGAAAACTTGCTTCGTATTTTCATCAACATCAAAACTTAAAGCGCCTGTCATGAGATGAGTTAGCGGTGTGATATTTGTGAGCTTGTTATCGATTATTTTAGCGCTGTAAACGTTTTGTACTTCGTTTTCTGTTGATGTGAAGTATAGTTTTTCGTTTTTATATTTTAAAAAACGAATTTGTTTAGGTGCTGTCATTTCAGTTGACTTAAGAAGGACTAAATTAAACTGCCATAATTGCTGTTCGCCGACTTGATTTCGAGTTGTGTACAGCACTTCATTTGAGTTTCTGTAGGTGTAAGAATTGATACGAGTTTTGCGATCTGTTTTCGTTAAAGAACGAATCTTTTTATTAGCAAATTCATACTCTTTAAGTTCAGTTAAGCCGTTAGCTGTATGAATAAACAAAGCAAATTTTCCATCTGGTGAATACACAGGATCGCGAGCACGTTCATTCCCAGTTAAATCTTCAGTTTTATCATTTACGATATCATAAATATAAAGATCCGAGAAAGATTGTTGAAGATTCACCTGATGTGTTTTGCTAAAGATAATTTTAGCTTCAGTTGGGTGAAAGTTGAATAAACCTAAATTCCCTTTTGGTTTATGGCTCAGTTCAACTTGTTCGAAATGATTTGAGTTTGGAATTTTACGGTAAACTTGTAATTCCGTTTTCATGTCAGTCGTCGCTACAAAAGCGAGTAAACTTCCCGCATTATTCATTTGAACAGACTTGGACATGAGTAGTTCAGGATTGATAGGCGTTGTTTCAGATGGCTGAACGGTTTTTAGTGTCTCGATTTGTTTTTGGCTATTGGCTTGATAAGATTCCAAAGTTTGTGTGTACAACGTAGAGTAATTTTTTTTAAGAAGTTCTTCTGCGGGTGTGTTGACCATGTACGGCAGAAGGTAAGATTGATCTGAAACTAAATCTCCTAGGACGCTAGGTTTTTTTTCTTTAGCTATTTGGCTCATGAGCATCGATCCAAAAAAGTATTGGCGATTTCCGTAAGGCCAAGTCACTAAAGATTCGTTCATTTGTGCCAGATTAAAATCAGTTAGTTTATTTTTTGTAACATAAGATCTCACTTGCGCATCTTGCATGTAAGAGCGTGTTCGTCCTTGGTTTGACATTTGGGTTTCGATTTCGACAGCCATGCCTTCTTTCCACCAATTTGGCATCAGTAAATTAGGTGAAATAATCGAACCGAAGATATTTCTTAGTATTTGATAGCCGGTAGAGGAATAAGGATAAAGTTGAGCGATGTGTGTTAATTCATGCGTGAGAAGTTCTTTTCCCCATTCGCCAGATTCGGACAAGTTGTCCTGTTGGCCGACCAGCACAGGATAAACGTTGATGACCGGGTATGGAAAAACAGTGGCATTACCGTTGGACGTGTCCGTATTGTCACTAATGACGATGGTAATTTTCTCCGGTAAAATCTTAAATATCGTACTCAAATTGTAGTACGCCAATTCAGCTACTTGGGCATAGTACAGACCAAGGTCCTGCTGTTTTTTGTCATGCACAATATGAAAATGTTTTGTGTCAGTTTGGGTCCACTCAATATGCGATGGCGCGATGAGAGCGGCTTCGACGGAAAAAGGGACAGTGAAGAGAATAAATGCACTAAAAAAATAAATAAAAGACTTGATATTCGACATTCCTGATTGTTGACCGCTATTCATAATTTGACAAGGCTTTACAATTCCTAGATCTCGGTCTAATGTAAGAGTGGTTAATTAGAATTATGTTTAATATCAAGTGAATCACTTTTACGGAGGAATACATGAAACAGCAATTAAGAAGAATCGCAGCTACAACTCTTGTTTTATCGGTCGTTTTAACTACAGCTACAGGTTGTTCTTTATTTAGAAAAAAATCTGACACAGGCTCTACTGAAACTTCTCAAGACGGCACGATCAAAACTGAAACAACAGCTGATGGCGGATCTGAGCAAATCGATGCTTCTCCGATGAATTTTTCAGCGCAAGGTAGTGATTCTGGAACAATCGAAGGATTGAAAACAGTTTTCTTTCCTTACGACAAATCGACTTTGTCAGCTTCAGAAAAAGCTAAATTAGACGGAAACGTAGCTTGGATGAAAAAGAATTCTTCGGTTAAGTTAACAATCGAAGGTAACTGTGACCAACGAGGTTCAAACGAATACAACTTATCTTTAGGTGAGCGTCGTGCGAATGCCGTTAAACAAATGATGGTAAGCGAAGGTATCGCAGCCAACCGTCTTTCAACAGTGAGCTTCGGCGAAGAAAAACCACTTGTACAAGGTGACTCAGAAGCAGCTATGGCTAAAAACCGTCGCGCGAACTTCGTTCCAGCAAACTAATAAAGAAGATTAAATGATCGTAAAGTTGTTTCGGAGCTGTCTAATACTAAGTTTGTTCGTTATGCAATTAGCGTTGTCTGGTTGTGTGACGGCTCCTGCTCCGAACGACGAATTTATTTATGCCAAACTAGCTATAGATTATGCTAGATCTGTTCAATCCGTGAAATACTCTCCTGGGTATTGGCATCAAGCGGAAGAATTTTTTAGACAAGCTAAAATTTTATATAGTGAACGTGAATACCTCGAGGCCCGCGAACTTTTTATTAAAGCACGCTTATCGGCAGAAAAAGCAGAAAATTCAACTCGGCTTTTAAGACAAAAAAATGGAGATATTTTATGATGAAAAAAACAAATACTTTGGGAATGCTTTTCTTAGCTAGTACTGTGTTATTCACAGGTTGTGCTTTAAAAACTAGATCTGAAGTGAATCCATCTGAACAATCTTTTATTTCTCGTCGTAAACAGCAAGAAGCTCAAAAAAATGAAGCCGCAAAAACTTCAAATGCTTCGTTAAAGGAAGCTCAAACATCTGCGACTGATCCTGAAGAGACAATCCGTGCATTAAACGGCCGTATCGAAGTTTTAGAAAACAATGTCGTTCAGTTACAAAAAGAAAATGCCAAACTGTCTGAACCTTCAGCGGATGCCGCTAAAATTGCGACATTGCAAGAAGCTTTATCTAAAATGGAATTGCAAATTCAAAAGCTTGAAGGAGCAGGAGCAACAGCTCAAGCGCCAGCTGCTACAGAATCAAAACACAAATCTTCTGATGATAATTTGAAAACGTCTATTCCAGCCAGTGAATTAGCTAATACAAAAAAGACATCTTATGATGTAGCCGAAGAACTTTTTTCTAAAAAAGATTGGAAGAAAGCTATTTTAGGCTATCAAAAATTTGCTGAAGAATATCCAAAATCAAAATTAGTACCTGATGCAAAATACAAAACCGGCGTTTCGTTCCAAGAGCTAGGATTAAAAGATGAAGCCTTGGCCTTCTACGAAGAAGTGTCTGTACAGTACCCACAGACACAGGCAGGAAAGAAAGCTAAAATTCGTATAGCTAGTCTTTCTAAGGCCAAAGCCCCAGCAAAATCTAAGAAAAAGTGATTAACAAAATAATTTCAGTTGAAACAAGTTGTGATGATACATCGGTAGCGATTGTTGATCATCACGGCTTTGTCATCGATCAGGTGACAGCCAGTCAGGATTTGCAACACACTCCTTACGGCGGAGTCGTGCCCGAAATTGCTAGTCGCAATCATTCCATTTCTCTTCTTCCTTTGATCGATACGATTCTGAAAAAAAATAATATGACGTTCGATCACATTGACGGCTTTGCTGTGACGAATCGTCCAGGCTTAATTGGATCTTTGATTGTGGGATTGATGACGATCAAAGCCTTATCTGAATCTTTAAATAAACCTTACATTGGAGTAAATCATCTTGAAGGACATTTGTTAGCGCCCTTTTTAAAAGACGCGCAGTACTCTCCGCCGCAAGATTTCGATTACCCTTATGTCGCCTTAGCTGTCAGTGGCGGACATTCAAGTCTTTACTGGGTAAAAGGATTGTCGGATTACACGATTATCGGAACAACCAAAGACGATGCCGCAGGAGAAGCTTTTGATAAATTTGCGAAGATGATTGGACTTGGTTATCCAGGTGGAGTTTTAGTCGACCGCATGGCTCAAAACGGGGATAGTAAAAAGTATTCTTTCCCACGCAGTCTGATTTTAGAAAAAAACCTAATGATGAGTTTCAGCGGATTAAAATCTTCGGCTCATCGCTTAATTACAAGTCTGGATCCAGAAACTTTAGAAAAAGATAAAGCTGATCTCTGCGCTTCTTTCCAAGAAGCTGTGGTGGATGTACTTATTCATAAGTTAACTTACGCTGCCAAAGTTTATGGAACGAAAAAAATGGTGATCACAGGTGGAGTCAGTGCGAATTCAAGACTTCGTGCGCGCTGTGAAGAGTTGAAAACTAAAGGATACCAAGTGGTGATTCCTCCATTGCGTTATTGCACAGACAATGCAGCTATGATTGGTTACACGGGAATTCAATATTTGAATCGTAATGAAAAATCAGCATACGATTTAGGTCCGATGTCGACTTCGAAAGAAACTGATTTTAAAATTGATCTTTACCAAGAACCAGAAAAGAACAAATAATGACGGCACAAGAACGTTTAAAAAAACGCATGGATGAACTCAATCACAGTGCGAA
>CAZXZW010000034.1:3528-6451 GCA_964645745.1 uncultured Bdellovibrio sp. | reverse complement strand
GACATCTTGGTCAGTAATCTTCCTTATCAGATTTCATCATCCATTGTGATTGAAAAAAGCTTAGAACCTTTTGGTTTGAAGTATATGATTCTCATGTTCCAAAAAGAAGTAGCTCAGCGTATTCGTGCTGTAGCGCAATCGGAACATTACGGGATGTTGAGCGTGATCGCACAAGAATTCTGGAAAATCGAGACCGTGTGTGATGCAGGTCCCAGAGATTTCTCGCCGCCACCCAAAATCGCCAGCCGTGTTTTGCAGTTTACGCGTATTCCTTCAGATATCACTGATCCTAAGAAGTATTTAAGTTTCGTGAAACAATGCTTTCATCAGCGCCGTCGTATTTTAAAATCGAATCTTCCTTCGAAGTATTCCGAGGCGCTGACACAGTGGCTTATCGAGAATAAGCTCTCTGAGAAGGCACGGGCCGAGGAATTAAGCCCAATTCAGCTTAAAAAACTATACTTTTACCTCAATTTTTGAAAATATGGCCTAGGTGAAAAACGATACGAACATCCTTTTAATTCAAGAAAACAAACAAGCGCGCTTTGATTATCATATTATCGAGACGTTCGAAGCGGGTATGGTTCTTATCGGAAGCGAAGTCAAATCTCTGCGCCAAAAACAAATTCAATTTAAAGATTCTTATATTTCATTCCGTGGATCTGAAGCCTTTTTGCAAAATGCTCACATCGCAGAATATAAAGCCAGCAGCTACAACAACCATGTGCCTGAGCGTTTAAGAAAACTTTTATTGAATCAGTCTGAGCTGACAAAGATCGAAACTTCAATTGCCCAAGACGGTTTAACTTGCGTGCCATTAAAAATCTATTTCAAAAATGGCATGGTCAAATTAGAAATCGCTTTGGTCAAAGGTAAAAAGCTTCACGATAAACGTGATGCCATCAAAAAACGCGACGTAGATAATCAACTCCGCCGCGCTAAACAACATGACAGATAGGTTATCTCTTAAAGATTTAACTAAATATTTTTTGTATTTAGGAACCACTGGTTTTGGTGGACCGATTGCGCTTATTCAACAGATGCGAATTGATTTAGTTGAAACTGAGAAGACACGCATTATTTCAGAACAAGAGTTTGATCAGGCTTTCACTATGATTAAAGCGATGCCTGGGCCTGTGGCTTTTCAAATGTCTGTTTATATAGGTGTGAAGCAGGCTCGATTTTTAGGTGGGTTGTTAGCCGGCTTAGGCGTTATTTTCCCAGCTTTTGTCATGATGGTGATCTTGGCCATGTCCTATGATCAGATTATCGAAAATCATTTTTTAAATAGTGCGATTCAGGGCGCTCAGTATGCTGTAGCGAGTGTTATTATTATGGGTTTGTATAAACTCTCTAAAATGTATCATGCCAAGATCATTTTTTGGATACTCATGATGTTTTCGGCATTAACTTTTTATTTAAAATATTTGCCTGAAACTGTATTGATTATTGGAATGGGACTTTTTGTCGTTTTCTTGAGTCTCACGAGTTTCAAAAATAAATTGATGAATTTCAGTTTCTTTATGTTATCGGCCGTAGACCAAGAGCGCTTGTGGCCTATTTTCAGAGACTGTTTCAAAACAGGAGCTTTAGTTTTTGGAACGGGCTTAGCTGCTTTTCCTTTTTTACAAACAGCTTTCGTTGACCAACTCGGTTGGCTGGATCTTCAAACATTTAATGATGCCGTTTCTTTCGGGCAGATGACTCCAGGTCCTGTCACTATCGCAACAACTTTTATGGGTTATAAGATGGCTCATCTCTATGGGGCCTTGGTGGCGACAGCGGGATTATATTTGCCTGCTTTTGTTCATATGACAACATGGTTCCCTCGCGCTTTGAATTGGCTTTCAAAGCAAAAATGGGTCAGTGCTTTTGTTTTAGGTTCAACAGCTGCCGTGGTAGGATGTGTGTTTGTGACGGTGTTCAATATGAACCAGAATGAGTATTTGAAATACTCATTCTGGTTGATTGCGATCATGACTTTGTTGTTACAGCTCAACCTTATACCAAAAATGAAAAACTTATCCGTTATTCAAATCATCGGTATAGGTTCTTTAATGAATGTCGTACTTGCCTATTTTTCTTGAGTCGTAAAGGTGATTTCTTCACTCAGTGTACGACCTAAATCCGCTGATACCGATACTGCGCGCGCTTTATAAGTTTCACCTGGTTGTAATCCTTCTAATAAAGCTTCATGAGTTGTATGTAATTGGTTATTCGAATTTGTTGTCGTGATAATTCCGGTTGATACATTGGTTAACTGAATTTGAGTTGTGGCTGGGATATCTGTTGTCCAAGTGAAAAACACTGTCGTAGCTCCTGTTTCACTACGCATAAATTCAGTGATGACCGGATTAGTTCCAACTACACACGGATTGTAATCCGAATTCGTTTTACTTAGCACGAAGTTATTCGGCTTCACAATTTTCCATCCACGCGCTTGTAAATCTTTGAAAGCTTGAAGTGGTTGTGAATTGTTGTTCGGATTGAAATAAAGATTATTGCCCAGTTGACCGCAAAGAGGATCTTTTCCCGCTGTACTTGATTTTCTCCAGATCAAAACATTTGAAATGTGGTACATCGGTCCTTGATAGTACGTCACTTCAATAGGAATCATTTGATTTCGACTTAAGGTCACCGTTTTAGTGGAGCAACCCATACGAGTCGGGTGATCTCCATCATTACTAATTAACAAAGTATCAACGGCATTGTCGCCGACGCCTTTGATGGTTAAGTTTGAACCGTCGTCAGCTAACATAGCTAATTCGTATTCACCTTCCTCATCACTGTCATTTAACATCAGAGATGAATTCATTTTTAAACCGAAATATTCAATTAATTTTTGTCCATTATCTTTAGCTAAAGTTTGTCCCGTCGGAGTTGAGAAGCCTTCCGTAAACATACGTGTTGGTACATTCATATC
>CAZXZW010000034.1:0-3428 GCA_964645745.1 uncultured Bdellovibrio sp. | reverse complement strand
TTTGAGTGATATCTTCAGTCGCTGGTTGTTGTTTGAGTTCGCACGAAAAGAAGAGGGCTGTTGAACTTAGGATGATCGAAGTTTTCAGAAAGTTGGTGTTTTTCATTTTCTAGCACTCCTGTGTTAGTTCACTCAGAATAAGCTTTTTAACCGAAAAACCATAAACATTTCAGAATGATTTTTATTTCGAATAGAAGTTCGACATTAATAAAAGACATAAAAAAACCCTCACTGTGAAGGTGAGGGTTTTAGTCAAAACTATTTACAGTTTTTTAAAAATTATAAACGAGCTTGTAAGAATAAGCTTAAGTAAGCTTGATCCATCGCTACGGCTCTTGGGCCATCGAATACTTTATTGCTTTGTAATAAAGGCAATGAAATGCTCGGAGAAATCATGAAGTGTGAATTGAAGTTGTAAGTGGCTTGTGGTCCCGCTTCTAAGCAGTAACCTGTACCTGTTTTTTTATGTTCTTCAATTTGAGCCCAAGATTTAGTACCGATTTTCCAACCAGTTCCATCAATTTTGTAGCTGTAGATCATAGTATCTTCTACGTAGTTCGTTGTATCTGAATCAGAGTAGTTTGTGCTAGAGAAGTGACGAGGGATAACTTCGTTGTAGATGTCATGTCCGCCTTCGAACTTCGCGTTTAAACGGAAGTAGTAAGCGAAGTGATCGATTTCTTTGTCGATCGTTCTGTCAGTTGTTCTGATGTAGTAACGGAATTGTCCGTGCATAGTTAAGTCAGAGCTTTTGAAGAAATCGGGGTGAAGTAAAGTCACACTTGAATCACCAACGCTCCATGCATCAGCTTTAGTTTTTGTCTTTTTATTGATTTGTTCATTTTGGTGGTAGTAGCTGTTGTAAGAGTTAACAGCGTTGAAGAATCCGCCCCAACCGTTATCAAAACGGTATCCAGCAAAAGCTTCATTTTTAGATTTAGCAGTACGACCGCCAATAACATCCATATCGCTCATACGACCTGAATCAGTCGCCGCTTTATAACCTAAGATGATGTTAGTTGGAGCTGCCTTTGGAGGAGCTTGAACAGTTGTTGTGACTTGATTCTCAGTTGGGGCTACGACTGCTGGAGCTGTGTTGATTTTCATTGTTGATTGAGCTTGAGCTGCAGTAGTAACTAGGGTCGCTGTCATAGCGATTGTAGCAAGGGTAAATAGTTTCATTAAAATCCTCCCAGATTTCGTGTTGGAACTGTTTATCGAATAGGAATTTGATAGCTGCCTGGGTTAAGGATGTCATCAGAATTTAGAATCCTAATTGAAATCTAACATGCTTACTTTGTAGGTGCCTTGTTTGGCGGATGGAGGGTGTAACCGTGTATCTATTTCAAATTGATACACTTTTTATTTAACATAACTCTGTATTTAGTTCAAAACCGACTTAAGTTCTGCCTCTGGGAGACCGAAGAATTAACCATGAATAGAAACCAAATCATACTTATCGTCGTGCCGTTTTTGCTTATCTTTGGATATCAAAACTGTCAAAAATCAAGTTTCGACCCGGCTGCGACCAATCTTCAGAATCCTTCGGAATCGGTTTCTTCTCAAGATGAACAAACAATTTCTCTGGCGAATGAAAGTCTTCAGGAGCTTCAGTTTAAAGCCACAAAAGTAGTTCAAGTTCCGCATAGTTCAACGACTGTTTCTGTTGTTAAAAATTTACTTTATAGTTTTGATTTATCGAGTGGTGAGTTTCACGTGGTAGATCAAAGTGTGCAAACAGATTTAAAATATTGTTTATCGGAAAGTTTAAAATCTCAGGTTTCAACTTTGTTATCTTCTTCAAGTATTTGCAAAGGCGGATCTAAAGTGACTGACGGTACGGTTTGTACTCAGGCGGTTCAAGAAGGTTATGCGAACATCATTACGAATCGTGACGAGTTTCATTTAGGTTCAGCTTCTGATAGCTGTGGATCTAATGCGGTTGATCTTTGTGATGGATCGACGCAATTGAAAGCTTGGTTCTCAAGCGTTCAAGCTAGTTTGTCTAGCTTGAATTGCAATCAATAATTTTAGTTCAAGAATTTCTTATTTAAGAACTCAGTGGCTTCTGTTAATTTCGCGCGATCTGGGATCGATCCTTGAGCGAAATCAGGGCGCCCGCCGCCCTTACCACCAAAGATTTGCGAGAATTCTTTAAGTAGTGTGCCAGCTTGGTATTGTCCCACTAAATCTTTAGAAACCGAGATAATCACAGGGTGTGATTGTTCACCTTTTCCAAGAATAACAGTGATACCTGTTTGAATTTTATTTTTAAGTTGATCTGAAATTTGCGATAAAACATCACGGTCATCAATGTTGATATCGGCGAAAAGATATTTCGCAGGTCCTGCATTGGTGTTGATGCTTTTAGCACCTTTCAATAAATCATCAATGTTGATTTGGCTTGATTGGATTTTCTTAATTTCTTTTTGAAGAGTTTTAACTTCTTCTTTTTTATCTTCAATCCAACTTGTTAAAGTCGCGCCCAGAGCCACGCCTGCTGCGTGTTTCGCTTCTAAAACTTCGTGAGTGTTTTTCATGAAGTAATGAATAACCGCATCGCCCGTGATGGCTTCGATACGACGAACACCAGCGCTGACGCCAGATTCAGAGATAATTTTGAAAGCACGAATTTCAGCTGTGTTATGAACGTGAGTTCCACCGCAAAGTTCGCATGAGAAATTAGGAACCGTTAAAACACGAACTTTGTCTCCGTATTTTTCACCGAATAAAGCCATCGCGCCTTGAGCGATCGCATCTTTGTGACTCATGATTTCAGCTTTCACCGGCGTGGCTAATGAAATTTCGATATTCACTAGCTCTTCGATCTTGTGAATTTCTTCTGAAGACAATGCTTTATTATGAGTAAAATCGAAACGTGTTTTCGTTTGATCAACTAAAGATCCTGCTTGAGTCACGTGTGTGCCTAAAACTTTTCTTAAAGCGGCATGCATCAAGTGAGTTGCGGTGTGATTGTTTGTAATTTGACGACGGTGTTTGATTTCAACATGGGCTCCAACAGAATCGTTCACCGAGAATTGGCCGTGAGTCACTTCAACTTGGTGAAGATATGTTGAACCTTGACGTATACAATCGTGAACCATCGCTGTGGCGTGATCCATTTTGATAACACCTGTGTCTCCGATTTGTCCGCCGCCTTCAGCGTAGAATGGAGTTTTATCTAAAACGATAAAACCTGTTTCGCCTTCTTTTAAAGTCGTTACTTCTTTTGAGCCATTCGATAAAGCCACGATTGAACTTGGGAATGATAAATGATCATAACCTAAGAACGCTGTCGGAGTGGCAGAATGTTTTTGTCCAAATTCGATCACATGTTTTTCATCAGACTGTAAGGATTTAGCTTTCCAAGTTGATTTAGCTTTCTCTTTTGAGTCAGCCATAATTTTATCGAAACCTGGTTCATCAAC
>CAZXZW010000033.1:0-21751 GCA_964645745.1 uncultured Bdellovibrio sp. | reverse complement strand
ATAAGGTTTAAGGCTAGTTAGAATCGCTGCCAAATCCCCTTTTTTATCAATGGCTGGAGCCGAAGTGATTTTAATTTCTGATTTTAATTCTTGAGCTATGATTTGCGCTAAAGTTGTTTTACCTAATCCCGGAGGACCAAACAACAACGTGTGATCTAGCGGCTCATTACGCTTTTTAGCCGCTTGAACGAAAACTTTGAGTTTTTCTTTAACATCTTGTTGCCCTGGAAATTCATCAAAAGATAAGGGGCGTAATTTATTTTCCCACTTTACTTCTGTTTCCAACTGCGCCGATTCTAAAATACGTGTCATAATTGACCTGATAATTTCTGAAGACCTAAACGAACACCATCTTCAATCGTTGCTTTTGAATCTACCGTCGAAATAAATTCATCTACAAGATTAGATTTAAAGCCTAAGTTCACTAGAGCCGAAACAATTTGACGATGGTTTTCAGAACGAATTGGTTTATTAGCTTTCGCTCCACCTTTAGTTTCGATAATCACAAGCTTACCTTGTAAAGTCAGAATAATTTGTTCAGCTGTTTTCTTACCGATTTTTGGTAAAGCCGATAAGGCTTTCGCGTCTCCCGCTTCGATCCAAGTTTGAATTTGTTGGTAAGGAGCTCCTGATAAAACCGTCAAAGCCGATTTCGGCCCGACTCCGTTGACTTTTAACAAACTCATGTAAAATTCTTTTTCAGGTTTAGTTAAAAATCCAAACAAACTTAAAGCATCTTCACGCACATGCGTGTAAATCCAAAATGAAATGGTTTGACCCATCAACATCTGAGCGTCATTTAAAGTTTGTGCGGTGGCAGCGATTTCATAACCGACGCCGTTCACATTTAAAATAACGTGTTCGGTGTTCACATCAAAAACCACACCGTTTAAATAACCGATCATAAATCTCGTCCTAACTGCTTTTTACTATTTGCTTTAACCACCTTTTTCATAGCGTGAATTCGGATTTGTGTCGAATGAAAACAGGCTAAAGCTAAAGCATCGGACGCATCGAGTGATTTGACCGGCGGAATTTTTAATAAATTTTGAACAACCGTACGAACGTGTTCTTTTTCAGCACCGCCATTACCCGTAATGCCTTTTTTGACTAAACGAGTAGCGTACTCAAAAACTTCGATTTTTTGACGAAGAGCTTCGTAAATTACCACGCCACGAGCGTGTCCTAACTTAAAAGCACTGTCGGCATTTTTACCTAAAAAGATTTTTTCAATCGAAATATGATCGGGCTTATACTCGAGAAATAAATCACGAACACCCTCTCCGATTTCCAAGAGGCGTTCTGTTAAATTTTCTTCGGCATTAAATTTTAAAACTCCGTATTCAAGTGGCTTCATGGTGTTATTCTCGTAGGAAATGACACCAAAACCTAAAAATCTAGAACCGGGATCGATACCCAAAATGATCATAATTAATTTTTTCCTGTATTTATTGAATAAGGGGCTTCTCATTCAGTCAATATAATGCCATGATATCAAAAGGATGACACACAACAACGACAACAACCTACAAAAAATTGAATCTTTGCAGATTGAATTGCAAACCAATCCCAAGTCGTTGTCCTTTGCTCAATTAGCTGATCTTTACCTTGCTCAAAATATGATCGCAGAGGCTGAAACTTTGCTTCTTCGCAGCCTTAAATATCATCCGGGATCAGTCAGCGGACACATGCTTTTAGGACGTGTTTACCAATTAAAAAATGAAGACCAAAAAGCCTTAGATCAATTCAATATTTGCCTTCAAAAAGCGCCGACAAATTGGACTTGTTATCTTTTGCGCGCCCAAATGTATCTCAAAATGCAAAAGCCTAAACAGGCTTTGCATGACTTCAAACAAGTGATGCTACATAACCCGACCCATGTAGGCGTGCGCAAGTCGATTGCCCGTTTGGAAAGCTTAACTGCTGACGAATATGATGACGATTTGTTTGAAATTAAAAGCCTCAATCAAATCGCAGCTACTACGCCATCTCACAATCCTATCGTGGCTTCCGAGGCTATTACGACCAACGATTCTTGGTCAAAAATCAGTCCTCGCTTAGAGCGTGTTTTGTCGTTGGTCGATGCTTTTGTGATCCGCCAGGAATACGACAAAGCCATTAAATTATTACGTGAATGCCAATCTGAATTTGGCGATCAACCGAACCATGTCAGCGAAATCCAATCGCGACTTTTGAAACTTTCACAGTTCGAAACAGTGGAAAAATTGCGCCCAAAAGAAGCAGCGCACATCTCCATCGCCAAACAAAGTTTAATCATCGAAAAAAAGCAAAAAGCTCTAGAATTACTGCTGCGCAGAATACAAGAGTCCCGCACAAGTCCCCTTGTGTGATGATGCTCATTGTCTTACACTAAAAGTCACTCAAATTTTAATACGGAGAATGTATGTACGAAACGGCAGACTTTAAAAAAGGGCTTAAATTAATGGTTGAAGGTCAACCATACGTGATTGTTGATTTCCAACACGTTAAACCAGGAAAAGGGAATCAGTTCTCAAGAACAAAAATGCGTTCTTTGTTAACGGGTCAAAATTTAGAAAGAACTTTTAAATCAGGCGAAAAATTCGAAGTACCTGATGTTGAAAATGTTGAGATGACTTTCTTATACAAAGACGACAACGGTTACAACTTCATGAACCAAACTTCTTTCGAACAAATGTCGATGATGGAACATGAAATTGGCGAAACAAAAAACTACTTACATGAAAACTTAGTTGTTGTGATCACAATGTACAACGGTAAAGCCGTTAACGTTGATGTTCCTAACGCTGTTAATTTAAAAGTGGCTCAAACTGATCCCGGCATCAAAGGTGACCGCGTATCAGGAGCTACTAAACCAGCGACTATGGAATCAGGTTTAGTTGTGAACGTTCCACTTCATATTAATGAAGGCGATGTTTTAAGAATCGATACGAACGAAGGCGCTTACGTAGAACGCGTGAGCCAAAAGTAATTAGAATTTTAACTTAAGCATAGAATCGAGGACCAGGCTTGGCAGGGATGAACAGCCTTGAAATTGAAATTCATAATTTGTTCCAAGAGAACGCTTCGATAGACTACGTCTGCCAGGAGCTTCTTTCAAAGTATGAAAAAAATGAAACTTTAAGTTCGCTTGAAGTTCAAGGCCTGAGTCACTTCCTAGTTCAAGCTAAGAAGTTCGATCTCCTGAAAAGATTCTATGCTAAATGTCTCCGTCAAAGAAAAATAGCTCAGCTTCCGCTGGGCTTTGTCGCCGAAGCCATCGCTCAAAATAACATCCCTATTTCTGAAGGTATTGCTTCATTCTTTGAATATATCGTTCAAATCCAAACGGACGAAACAACGGCACTTCAATCCCCGCTCGTTCGAGACTACTCAAAAGAAACTGAAGAGCGTTTTCAAAATTTAAAAACAGATTTCCAAAAAGATCGACAAGCACTCAAAGCTAAGCTCATCGAACAGCTGACAAAAAATCGTCTTTACCAAATGTCAGATCAAGAGCAAGTGGTCCTCGATCAATTGTGCGCTCTTTTCCCCAATGACATCGAAGTAGGAATTCTGAAACAGGCTCAACTGGAAAGAAGAGCCGATGAAATCCTTTCGCGCTTTGTAGCGAAGAAAACTTTAACTAAACCTAAAAATCCTAATTCCGAAATGTCGAATGACGTGAACGGAAATAAAATTATTCAAGATCTTGAGGGCAACATTCGCACTTTAGCGGAGAAACTTGAAGCCGATGCACCCGAACAATTATACAACCTTAGTATTTTAGCTTACCAATTTGATTTTTATGATCTCACTTTAGAAATTTTAGAAAAAACACCTCAGACACATTCACGTGATTGGCTGAAAGCTGAAGTGCTGCATGACTGTGGTCGCTATTTAGACCTGATCAAACTGATTGAATCATTAGAAAGCTCTACGGAAGCCAAACCAGAAGATACTCATGGGGCCGTTTACTTAAAAGCTCTAGCTTATTACGGCTTAGGCCAAAAGGATTTAGCGATTCGCTTATTAAATTCTTTATCTCGCGCTGTTCCTTTCTACCGTTCAACTGAAGCCTTACTCCACGAGTGGAAACAGACATGAGAAAACGCCAAGCACTGTGGCTTCTCACTCCACCGCTTCTAATCATCATTGGTTTATCAGCGCTGTGGATTTTTTGGGCCAAAGATAAAGTCATTAGCTATGCGATGTCACAGATTCCGACTGTGAATCAAATGCAAGATATGGTCGAAGTCAAAGTCGAGCGTTTAGAAATTTCACTTTTGAAACTTCAAGCGCGTGCAGTGAACATTGACCTTAAATTTAAAAATGATCTTAAGTATCTTGATCAGACCTCAATTGAAAACGTGAAGCTACAAATCGATCCTTTCAATCTTTTAGTCGGTCAACTATCAGCTTCTTATATTCAAATCAATGCGATCAAGTGGCAAGGCGATCAAGCTGCCTTTAAAAAATTATTTCTTTCAAGTTCAGGCCCAACACCAGAAATCAATTTAGAACCGGTATTTAAATTACTTCCAGAAATTCCTTTGCAGAATGTGTATATTGCCGATTCTGTTTTAGGAATCGAAATACCGGCTTCACCTCATCATGCTTTGCAAAAATTAGGTGCGCGTATTTCAAACCTTAAAATCACGAACAAAGTTAAGTCCATCGAAGTCATGACGCCAAAAATCACCTTCAGTGCTACGTCTGATAAAAATGTATCAACTGAAGTGGATCTGAACCTCTATGCCCGCTTAGATGTAAACTCAATCAAAAAAATGAATGCTGAAATTATTAAAAATGATTCTCAGATCAATGTTTCATTTAGCACCAACAAGATCAAAACGCTTTTAACTCATCCAGAAGTTCAATTAACTATTAAAGCTCGCCTTAAACTAGATGAGTTAAGAAATATCGCTTATATTATTAAAAATACTGATTCCCGTATTCCTCAAGCTTCCGGCTCTGTCAGCTTTTCAACTTCGGGAAAATCTGACGGTTTCAATAAAAATGATGGCGAGATTTACTTCACCTACAATGATATCAACATTGATGCACTTAAATTTGGTAGCGGCGAATTCAGATCAAAAATTAAAAATAATAGCTTAGACATCGACAACGTTAAACTTGAACATCCTTCGGGAACGGCGACTTTAAATAATATCACGATTGAAAACCAAGCTCCGTATAAATTTAAAACGAGCATCGTGGTGAATCAATTTGATCTTCAAAAACTATTCTTATCTTTAAATCTAAACGAGATCCCCGCCTATGTGAATCTTAAAGCTACGGCAACTTGCGAAGGCCAACTTTCTAATTTCACCACAGATTGTAGCGCTGATATCAATGCAGACGACGTGATTGTCAATGCAGACATGAAAAAAAGTATGAACATCGTCACCGTTAAAAAAATGAAAGCTCATGCAGATGTGACGATCAATACGAATGAAGTGATTTTTGGCAGCGCCATCTCGACGAACAACTCTTCGTTTGCTGCTAAAGGAAGAATCGGCTTTAGTGAAGGATTCAATATCTCTTGTGAAAGCGAAAATTTCAAATTAGAAGACATAGATAATTTAGCTAACTTAAAATTAAAAGGCTTAACTAAAGGAAAACTGACCACACACGGAGACTCAAACTTTGGCGTGATCGAAGCGGAACTTAAAGTGGATAAAAGCGGTATCGACGGTTTTGAGTTAGGAAATATAACGACTTTGATGACTTACCAAGCCGGAACAATCAGTTTAACTCAGATGATCGGCAACATCGGCGAAAGCCTCTACCGTGGAAGTGTTGATGTTGATTTAAACAAAAGCCAAACACGTGGAAATTTTAATTTCGAAAAACTCAAAGTGACTGATGCTCTCGATATGATTGAAGAGAAATGGCATTTACCTATCGATGCGACCGGACAAGGTTCTGCTACGGTCGCCTTCAACGGACCTCTTGATTTTTGGAAGCTCAATCTAAAAATCAATGCCGCCCTAACAAAGGGAACTCTTTACGGAGAATCTTACACCAAACTTAACGCTAACCTTGAATCCGATGGGAATAAACTTCAATTCATGCCTGTTCGTATCATGAAGACCACAGGTTTTGTCGATATTCGTGATTATATCGACACCAGCAAGAAAGAACCCGTAATTAATCTGAGCGTGGCTTCATCGGGTCTACGCGCGGATGATATCGACCATCTGACACAATTCTTCAGAAATGTTTCCGGCGATGTTCATATCAACGGAAAAATTACGGGAACTTTAGATAACGCTAAAATCAATACGCAGAATCAACTCACGAATTTCCAAATCGAAAACATGAAGCTTCCAAACTCACAGTTAGAATCTGAATTGAATAAAAACTTTTTCTCAGCTTCAGGACAAATCTTTGGACGCCAAATTCAAACCGAATTTAAAATTCCATTTGCGGTGAATGAATCTTATGCCTTTAAAGCTAAAATTAACGACTTCCAACCCATGCTCCTTTTACCGATCATCGGGCTTCCTTTACCTAAGTACGACGTAAAATCAAGCCTAAGCGGCAATATCGATATTCAAACTAAAGGGAATTCTTTCTCTCACATCAACGGTAAAGCTACCATTGATCAATTTAGCCTTGAACGTGGGTTACAAACTTTAAAATTAACGGGACCGTCAGAAATGGTCTTCAAAGATGAACTCACAAACATGACTCCGATGAGTTTCACTGGCCCTGATCAGAATCTATCTATCAAATTAAAAAAACAAAATGGCGAACAAAAAGTCTACATCAATGGGCGCTTATTTTTAAAACCTATTCAGTTCTTAGCTCCATTCACAGAAAGCGTTTCTGGCATCATCGAGTTTGTGACTTACGTACAATTTAAAAATGGCCGTCCTGATTTTTCCGGAGAAGGTCTTATCAATGATGCTTCATTCTCGACCAGCGGCTTCCCTTACCCTATTTCCAACACCTCAGCTTTCTTCAATCTTCGCGACTCTAAAGTCGAATTGACTGAGATCACAGGAACGATCAATCAAGCGCGTTTTTACGGTGAAGGTACGGCCGACATCAAAGGTCCGCAAAATGTTGTCGCAAATGTAAATCTCGAAACAGAGGAAATGGAATTAGAATTCCCAAAACAAATTTTCACGACTGGAATTGCAAAAATAAATTTTGCTGGCAACTGGCTGCCTTACACTTTGAAAATTGATTACGATGTTCTTCAAGGCCTTATCACGAAGGAATTTACGGGTGGATCAGATGATTCAGCTTCAGTTCTTCCGCCAAACAGCTTCCTTCCGATCTCGCAGCTTGAAGGAAATTCTCAAGGGTTATTATTAGATGCCCATGTGAAATTTAGTAAAGGTATTGTTGTTAAAAATAGTATGCTTGAAGGAGCCTTAACCGGCTTCCTCAACGTGGCTGGTAGCCCCAGTCTTCCGGTTTACACCGGTGTGATCAATGTTCAACCGGGAAGTAAAATTAATTTCAAAGATAAGCCGTTTGAAATTCAAAACGGTATCGTTAAGTTCAATGGAATCAAAGAAATGAATCCAGATGTTTCAGTCAGCGCCAATGCGCGCGTGACTGACTATGATGTTAACTTAACAGTCAATGGTCCCGCTAAAAAATTAGATATTAAGGCGACCAGTCAGCCAGCTTTAAGTGAAAATGATATCTTCTCATTATTAGCTTTAGGTTACACTTCTTCATCAACAGATCAAAGTGTATCGCAAAACCTTTCATCGGATACGCAGCAAAAACAAACCGGACTTGAAGTTTTATCGGTTATCGGAAATCAATCTGATTTCACTAAAAAAATTCAATCCCGTTTAGGTCTTAACGTTCAGTTAGCACCTTCAGTGGATAGCACACGTAATATCGCTGTACCGAAAGTGATCGTCAGTAAAAAACTAGGTAAGAAACTCAACACGTCTTATTCTCGTTCTTTAACGGGCGACCGTCAGAATAATGAGGTTAAACTACAATGGATGTTTACTCCGAATTCTTCTGCTATCTTGAATTATCAAAGCCAGCCTAATCTTCAGCAAGATAACAGCATTATTCAAAATCAAGATAATGAAATTGGCGTTGGCGGCATCGATTACGAATTTAAAAAGGAGTTCGAATGGTAAGAGCTTCTTTAGTTTATTTATTACTTATTTTAAGCACAGTTTCAGCTTTCGCCCAGGATCCGGCGACAGTTTACAATCTTAAGTTTGATTTATCTAACTGGCCTAAAAATTTCCAAGCAATTCTTTTGTCAGATATTCCAGAGCTCGCAAAAACTAAGTTTACCGATGAAGATTTGAATAACATCGTTAAAAAGGTTTACAGCAAGACCCGTTTGAAGAAAATTAAGATTTTAAATGACCAATCTCACTTAACTTTACGTGCTGAACTCGATTCTAAAGTCGAAGAAGTTGTTTTCCGCGATATTAAATATCTGGGTGACGATGAAGCTCACGAAATTATTAATCTGAACTTATCGGAAGCTAATGACGTAAATAAAGTGAAATACGCTATCGATAAACTACTAGGTCACTATAAAAACATGGGTTACCAAAAAGCGACAGCTAAGTTTGACTACGAAAATGCTGAAAGCTTTAAACGTCGTCTGATTATTACAGTGAACGTGGGGCCTAAAACGACGATTCAATCCTTGAGTTTTAAAGGACTTAGCGATCAAGACGCCAAAGCCTTAAGAAATCATATTTATTGGAATTACGTGGGTGAAACCCTGACCGATGAGCGTTTGAAAAAAATCAACGTCGAGATCCGTAGCCAACTGAATAACTTAGGTCTTTACTTAGTCAGCAACCTTCCACCACAGATCATGTATAATGCCGATGATACCAAAGTGGATCTGGTTTATAAATTTGCTCTCAAGCCTAAATATGAAATCGACATCGAAGGTTCAACGAGCTACACAGAATACGATCTTAAAACAGAAGTTTTAAAGTTATCCGAATACACTCCAAGCGATGACAGTTTCCCGGAAGAAATCCTGTCTAAACTTCAAAAATACTATTTAAGTCGTGGCTATAGCCACAGTGAAGTCAAATACTCGATGA
The DNA here is from genome assembly GCA_964645745.1 of uncultured Bdellovibrio sp. GTDB lineage: Bacteria > Bdellovibrionota > Bdellovibrionia > Bdellovibrionales > Bdellovibrionaceae > Pseudobdellovibrio. The sequence continues at coordinate 12,710 of CAZXZW010000033.1, read as the reverse complement.
TCCGCCAAGGTGAAAAGAATATTCTGGTTTACAAAGTTATTGAAAATCTACAAACACGTATCCATCAAATTCGTGTCACCGGGTCTTTATCAAAACCAGAAAAATTCTATATCAAAGAATTTTACGCCTACGCTTCTGCTCCAGTGCAAGAAGGTTTATTCATTAAAGACGATATCGAACAAGCCGCTAAAAACTTAGTGGTCTCTTTGAAAAATCAGGGCTTTATTAACGCCAAATTAAAAAAGATGGATTTAACCACAGATTTTGAACGCCCCGAACGTGGCCTGATTTCCATTAACATTGATGAAGGTGCACAAACGACGATTTCTGAAATTCTTTTCACCCACAATCATCAATTCAGTCATTCAGAATTGATCGCCGCTATGGAATTAAAAGATAAAACTTTATTAAATCTAAATGAAATCGAATTAGGTTTAAATAAAGTCCGCACGTTCTATGCTAATTCGGGCTATTTGGAAATGAAGATCGTCAATGCGAGCGCCGCAGATCTTATTCAATATAATGATGATTTCTCATCAGCTCAGATTACGATTGACATCTCGGAAGGTCCTCAAATTTATGTCGGTTCGATCCTCATTGATGGAAACGTGAAAACGCATGAAAAAGTTATTTTCTCTGAATTAGAATTCAAAACAGGAGATCTTTTAACACCACAAAAATTAGAAGAATCAACTGCCCGTTTACAAAAAACAGGATTGTTCTCTTCGATCGAAATTAAAATGTTAGAATCAAATACCAATGTGCAAACTCGTACCATCGTGGTGACTTTAGGAGAAAGAAAACCTGGAATCTTCACTGTAGGTGCCGGTGTGACCAATGAAAATGATTTCACCGTTCACGGCTACTTAGGTGCGGCTTACCGTAATATCGGCGGCTGGGGTCGCGGAGCTTCTCTACGTGGTGAAGGCAGTTATAACCCGAATGTTTTAGATTTCTTCGAATGGAAAGTGATCGCCGGATACTTAGAGCCTTATTTATTCGATACACGTTTGCGTTTCCGCGTGAACTATACAACGTCACGTACCGTCAGTGATTACACCATTCGCCAACAAACGATTGCCAACCAAGCGGTTTGGTCGGTCGAGCAAGATATCACTTCGCATATCACAGGTATCTGGCAAGTTTACAATATTGCTAATTACGTGGATCAAGGGATCACCGGCGAAGATGAAACAAAATACGGTTACAAACGTGAAGACATGGTTATCGCATCCATGGGACCGACTTTAGATATCGATTACCGTGATAATCTTTTAAATCCAACCGATGGTAATTTCTCGCGTATCACTTTAGAATATGCTTCGGGACTTTTAGGTTCGAACAACACCGATGATTTCTTACGTGCCACCGCGCAGACAACTTTATACACAACGGTTTACGATCAATTAGTTTGGGCCAATTCGTTACGTGGTGGCTACCTCCACCCGCTTAAAACAAATGATGAAGGTATTCGTTTCGACAAAAAGGGATTCATCCTTGGAGGTCGCACGACGGTGCGTGGTTTTGAATCGACGGAATTCTTCCCGAATACGGACGTATTAGGAGCTAGTTATCGCTTACCAGGTGCTTCGTCTTACGAGCTGTTTAAGTCGGAATTCCGCTTCCCGTTACTTAAGAAATCAGACTTAGCCGGAGCCATTTTCTATGACGGTGGCCGGGTTAATATCGATGATCTTTCAAGCAGTATTGATTATAAAGCTGAATGGAGAGACTCGGTCGGACTCGGTATCCGCTATAACTTACCTATTGGTCCTCTAAATCTTGAGTATGCTCACAAGCTGAACAAAAAAAGCTACGAGTCAGATGGTGCATTTCATTTGTCTGTAGGTGTCTTCTAGGGTACTTTTTAGTCCTTATTTTAGTGTATTTTACCAATGTAAATTAATAAGGAGTCCTCAATGAGACAAATCCAGGTACGCGTGTACCCGTCAAAAGAAAAGATCGAGAAAAAAGATCAATTAGCTTGGAAGATCGCAGAAATTGCATCTGACAATGCGCCTATCAAAGAAGATGTTATCGACATGGTGATCAACCGTGTAATTGACAATGCCTCTGTTGCAATCGCAGCTGCAAATCGTCGCCCAGTAGCTTCAGCTCGTTCAATGGCTTTAGCTCATCCACGCGCTGGCGGAGCCACTGTATTCGGAATGCCGAATGATCAAAAGTTTTCTTGTGAATGGGCGGCTTGGGCTAACGGAACGGCCGTACGTGAATTAGATTACCATGATACTTTCTTAGCGGCAGACTACTCTCACCCAGGTGATAATATTCCACCAATATTAGCTACAGCTCAGCAAATGGGAAAATCTGGAAAAGATTTTGTTAAAGCCGCTGTAACAGCTTACGAAGTTCATGTTGATTTAGTAAAAGCAATTTGCTTACACAAACACAAAAAAGATCATATTGCTCACTTAGCACCAGCTGCGGCTGCAGGTATCGGAACATTGTTAGGTTTATCAACTGACACAATTTTCCAAGCGGTTCAACAAGCTGTTCACGTCTCATTCACAACTCGTCAATCACGTAAAGGTGAAATCTCTTCTTGGAAAGCTTACGCTCCAGCTCACGCCGGAAAATTAGCGATCGAAGCCGCTGACCGTTGCATGCGTGGCGAAGGCGCTCCATCTCCGATTTACGAAGGTGAAGATTCAGTTATCGCTTACATGTTAGATGGTAAAGATGGTAAGTACGTTGTTCCTCTTCCTGAAGTGGGCGAAGAAAAACGTGCGATCTTAGAAACTTATACAAAAGAACACTCTGCTGAATACCAATCTCAAGCATTAATCGATTTAGCTGCTCGTATGAAAACTAAAATCAAAAACTTTGACGATGTTAAAGAAATCATGATCCACACGTCTCACCATACACATTACGTTATTGGTACAGGCGCGAACGATCCACAAAAAATGGATCCTAAAGCAAGTCGTGAAACTTTAGATCACTCAATCATGTATATCTTCGCAGTCGCTTTACAAGATGGAACTTGGCACCACGTTGATTCATACGCTCCAGAGCGCGCGAATCGCCCAGACACAGTTAAATTGTGGCACAAGATCAAAACAACTGAAGATGCTAAATGGACAGCGGCTTACCACGAACAAGATCCAAACAAAAAAATGTTCGGTGGACGCGTAGAAATCACGATGAACAACGGTGAAAAAATCGTTGATGAATTAGGTGTAGCAAATGCCCATCCAGCAGGAGCAAAACCATTCAAACGCGCTGACTACATCAGAAAATTCGACATGTTAACTTCAGACATCATCACTAAAGAAGAACGTAACCGTTTCATCTCTTTATGTGAGCGTTTACCTGAATTAACAGCAGCTGAATTACAACAGTTGAATGTTCAGATCCCGATCGACAAATTGGTTGCGAACAAACGCGATCAAAAAGGTATTTTCTAAATAACTTAAAAGGCCTTCGAAAGAAGGCCTTTTTAAATTCACCGAGGTGCGTATGCTATTTCCAACAGTGACAGCAGCAGAAAAAAGAAAAAATTTACGTGAACAATTAAAATCAGGAAAGTTATTACAATTTCCTGGATCATACTCTCCATTAGTTAGCATGATGATCGAGAAAAAAGGCTTCGACGGCGTTTACATCTCGGGATCTGTTTTATCAAATGATTTAGGATATCCGGACATCGGCTTAACGTCTTTAACAGAAGTAGCTCACCGTGGACGTCAAATCGCTCGCACCACATCACTTGCTTCGATCATCGACGCAGACACTGGTTGGGGTGAACCAATGAACGTGACTCGCACAATTCAAGAATTCATCGAATTTGGACTTGCAGGTTGTCATTTAGAAGACCAAGAAAATCCAAAACGTTGTGGTCACTTAGATAACAAATCTATTGTTGAACCATCTCAAATGTTAAAAAAGATTTCAGCAGCCGTTCTTGGTAAAAAATTAGATCCAAACTTTTTATTAATCGCTCGTACCGATGCTCGTGCTTCAGAAGGCTTAGAAAAAGCGATTGATCGCGCGAAAGCTTACGTTGATGCAGGTGCGGACATGATTTTCCCAGAAGCTTTGCAAGACGAAAAAGAATTCGAAGCGATGAGAAAAGCCATTTCAGTTCCCTTGTTAGCGAACATGACTGAATTCGGAAAAGGTAAACTCTATTCTAAAACAGAATTAACGAACCTGGGTTACAACATGGTGATTTACCCTGTGACAACATTCCGTTTAGCTTTAGGTAATACAGAAAAAGGTTTAGACATTATTAAATCAACAGGTTCGCAAAACGACGCCGTGGCTTCCATGTTCACACGTCAGCAACTTTACGATTTAACTCGTTACGATGAATACAACCAATTCGATCAAAACATTTTCAATTTCAAATTGAAGTAACAAAAAAGGCTGGTTTCCCAGCCTTTTTCTTTTCATACAAAAAAAATATTTAAGTCACATCTTCGTAGAATGAAATCTAATTCTGATTTTAACGAAAATTAGGATTCAAACTTCAAATCAAACTAAGCTTGTGATTTTTTATTTTTTTTGTGTTTTTTAGATCCGTGTTTTTTAACTTTTTTTTGTTTCTTTTTATTTTTCTTAGCTTCTTTTTTTGCCGATTTATCGTGGCCTTCAAAAGCTGATTCTGGTTTGTGATTTGGATCTACTAATTCTTTACCGTCTGCTGTGTTAGCTGCAGCTGAAGTTGCTTCAGCTTCTGTAGGAGCTGGTGCTGCAGGTTCTTGAGCCATTGTTGGCGCTGCGATTGATAAAGCTAATAATAAAACTAATACTGATTTCATGAGGGCTCCCCTTGTTGTTAAATTCCTAATTAACTATTTAAGATGATTTCTTAATTTAAATCAACCTAACTTATTACAAGGCCGGAATTCCAAACTTACATTTTTTAAGAAGGTACGTACTAAATGCGGCATCCGTCGCAAACTTAAAAGTCATAGCTCCTGATGTACTTTGATTAAAAACATCTGCCCCGGGCACACTGCATGATTTATCTTGGAAAGTTACCGTAGCCGTTTTTGCTAACTGAGGGCTGTTCGCTCTCATGTTGGCTCTTAAGATAACGCCTTTGCCAGAATAAGAAATAGCTGCAAATTTTCTTTTTGATGCGTCTGCATTCGTATCTAATGGCAAAGCTTCTTTAAGCACGCCGCTTAAAATAACTTTTGTAGTGCGATCAACAATTATTGTTTCACGAGTAGGAAGAGTCACCACCCAACGATTTGAATTAGTGCTATCTAAATCGATGGCCGGTAAAACATATCTTGGGAAAAAATAAAAAACACTTTCACGGTAATTAGCAACCACGGCGTCTGATATATCCGAAACCCACATTTGCATATCTTGACGTGCGCGATCTTTAAAAAGAAAATTATAATAACGAGCTGGTCCATCACCAGGACTCATTTCCTGTTCGATCACGACCGAATTTCCACCGTTATTAATGAAACCAAAGCCTTTTACTTTTTTATCTTTTTCTCCGATAGCCACACTGTAGTCGTTGCGATAGATCCAGTATTGTTCGTAGTCGATTTTGTTATCTGTGATATCTACATCCGGAGCCGAGACGATAGATTCAGGATTGGCTCTGTTGGCAAGCTCGTAGGCATAAGTCGAAGCAGAAATGGACAACACGGCAAGAAAAATACGTTTTTTAAGCATTGCAAACATCCTTGTTTGGTATTGGTTATTTTAGTTAACTGCTGTTCCACATTATTTTTTCAAGGATACAAGAACTTCGTCAAGACTGTTCTGCAGGTTAATTGAACAAACCCAAATTTGACGCTTTGGCTAAATTTGCCAACGATATTACTTCGATCCGCCAACAATTATCTTGAGTCTTGCCAACACTCTACCTATTCTCGCCTCATGAAATCAACCACTAGTATTTATAAATTCTCTGACTACCGCACGTTTTTGTTGGCTCATGCTCAAGACATGAAACAAAAAAAATCTCAGTGGTCTTACGGATTATGGGCCCGAGAACTCGGCTTAAAATCTACATCTTCTATCACGAAGATCATTCAAGGCGACCGCGAACCCGGCGCGCAAATCGAAGCTGAACTCGCAAAGTATTTTCAGTTTGACGAAAAACAAATGAATTACTTCCGGGATCTGGTTCAACTTCAGAAAATGAGCCGCAATCCCCGCTTGAGCGCATTATTAATGGAGAAAATCGATAAAGATTTTTCTGATCCCAGCTTAAGAACACTGGATAGTAAAATATTCGCTACAATTTCAAACTGGTATTATTTATCGCTGCGTGAACTTTGCCGACTTAAGAGTTTCCAAGAAGACCCTAAATGGATTTCGGAAAAATTTTTATATAAAGTGACTCCGACCGATATCAAACAAGCTTTGAATGTACTAATAGATCTCGGATTACTGACTCGAAAAACGAATGGACAACTGACTTTATCAGAAGGACGTATCAACACGTCGAACGATATTTCAAATGAAGCGATTAAACGCTATCACGAGCAAATGTTGGATCTGGCGAAAACAGCTATTCGTGATATTTCGGTTGAACAACGTGAAATGTCTTCAGTCACTTTACTGATGAGTTCACAAAAAATGAGTCTTGCGAAAGAAATGATTCGCGAGTTCAAACAAAAATTTGAGCGCTTGATGGAAGAAGATTCAGGCGATCAAATTTATCAAATGCAAATTCAACTTTTTCCAATAACTAAACAAATCAATTTAAAGGACTAAATCATGAAGAAAATATTTATCGGATCGTTTGTTTTTTTAATGTCTCTTATCACTTCAGCAGCCCCTCACGGAGGATCAGTCGGTAATGGCGGCGATGTGGTCACTTGCGTAAATGCGACTAACAAAACTGAAGTTTTCGACGTCTACGAAGCACGCGCTTTACGCGGATGGAATCTTAACTTGGGCGATGCTCAATTAAGCGTAGAAGAAAAAGTCGAACTGGCGATTTCACGTATCAACGACAATCTCTATACACCGGGCATGAGAAATTTACTTTTAGCTTATGCCCAAAGCTTTTGGAATGACTACAATCTAGTTCCTGCTAGTACGTTAGTAGATATTCCAGATACTTTAGAACTGAGTTTACCTGTGGGTTGTGTACTGACTCAAACGGCTATCCAAATCAAGAATCCATCTGTTTTTGATAAACGCTATCTGATCAATGGGGATATCTGGAATATTTTAGATAATGATAATAAAGCCGCTCTTATTCTGCATGAAGTAGTTTACCGCGTGGCGATTCAACAAGGCGCTCAGAATTCAATTGGTTCACGTTTAATTAATTCGATGCTTTTCTCAGATAAAATTTCGAGCTTTGATTGGAATCTTTGGTTTCAAGCTTGGGAAGTTGCGGGCTTTAAACAAATCATCGTTGGGGCAGCTCAAATCCCCATGAGTTTAGAGAACGCCACTCCGTTAGTTAAAACGGCTGACTCAGTTACTGGAGCTATTCAGTATGTTGATTGTCCGCAAGAATCAGCTTTCAAACTTTGCATCCAAATCGGCACGAATTTAATTGAAACGGTCAACGCGAACTACGGCAAACAAACAGTGAGCCTAGCTTCTAAAAAAGTATCCGGACAATTTTCTAACTTACATTTAGGTTCGCCAGGACAAGAGTTCACAGTCCTTGTGAATAGCCCTGTTTCTATGAGTTTCAACGGCTCGGTCGAAATCAAAACGGATTCATATTGTATATTCCGTACCGCAAATACGGGTCCGACTTTACCTGGTCCAGACTCAATTTATTACATTATGTCTGTGAAAAAAGCCGATGGAACTTGGACTAATTTTGCTTTAACTCCTGGCAATCAGCGCTGTATGACTCTTACAGGGGATTTAATCCCTTAAAGGTCATTTTGCACGATCCCATTTTATCACAAATTGTTTGTTCGACCTGGGAGACAAGCCTATACTTTCGAGGCTTGTCTAACTTAAAAATAAGGAGATCCCGTGTCTGAATATATCAATCCAGATTATGTAGCTGAACCAGAAAAAATGAACGTTAAAAAAGGCCTTGAAGGCGTTGTGATGGATACATCGAGTGTATCTAAAGTAAATGCGGAAACAAATTCTTTAGTTTACCGTGGTTACCCGGTTCAAGATTTAGCTGAAAACTGCTCTTTCGAAGAAGTAGCGTACTTGATGTACACTGGCGAACTTCCAAACAAAGCTCAATTAGAAGAGTTTTCTAAAAAAGAAAAATCATTACGTGATATTTCTAAAGACAACTTAAACGTGATCAAATCACTTCCTAAAAAATGTCACCCGATGGATTCAGTTCGTACTGGTGTAAGCTTCTTAGGTTGCGAAGACACTCGTATCTGGGATGCCTCTCCAGCTACAAACTTAGATAAAGCGATCCAGTTATTAGCGAAAATCCCAACTATGGTTGCGGCTGATTTCCGTTTCAAAAAAGGTTTAGACTTTATTGCTCCAAATCCTTCTTTATCAATCGCTGAAAACTTCTTCCACATGTGCTTCGGTAAAGTTCCAGATGCACGCGTAGTTAAAGCTTTCGACGTATCATTGATCCTTTACGCTGAACACAGCTTCAACGCATCTACATTCACTTCACGTGTTGTAACATCGACTCAATCTGACATCTACTCTGCAACTGTTGCTGGTATCGGCGCTTTAAAAGGGCCTTTACACGGTGGAGCGAATGAAATGGTTATGCACATGATGATCGAAATCGCTGATCCAACAAAGGCTGAACAATGGATGATCGATGCCTTAGCGCAAAAGAAAAAAGTCATGGGCTTCGGTCACCGTGTTTACAAATCAGGTGATTCTCGTGTTCCAACTATGAAAAAATACGCGCAAGTGATGGCTGATGTGATCGGCGATCAAAAATGGATGCAAATGTATGCTTCTTTAGAAAAAGTGATGGTAGAGAAAAAGAAAATCTACCCGAACTTAGATTTCCCTGCAGGTCCGGCTTACTACATGATGGGTTTTGAAATTGATTTCTTCACTCCAATCTTCGTTATGGCTCGTACAACAGGATGGTCAGCTCACATCATGGAACAAACGGCAAACAACCGTATCATTCGTCCATTATCTGAGTACATCGGTGCAGCTCAACGCAAAGTAACTCCGATCTCTGAAAGAAAATAATGACAAAAGGGACAAAAGGTACGCCGTTCTTTTTCCGTAAACGTAGCGATTTTAAAAATCGATATAAATGCGGAAAAAGAACGGCGTACCTTTTTGGAATTTTGTTTTTGGTATCCTGCAATGTTTTGCAGGATGCTGCTTCTGAAAGTTTTAAATACTCTTTCAGTGAAGGTTTTTGTTCGACAGGTGAAAAATCATTTTCGACAAATACACAGATGTGCACGGCTCTTCAGAATAATGCCTACAACAATGGGTGCGCTCAATCGCAACGACAAAGCTACTTTCAATCTAAATGCCCAGGCGCCTGGACACCGGCTTCAGCACCTTTTCCCCTTTTCAATATTCAGTTTAATTAGAAATTATTAATAAGAACTTTAAAATTCGATCGAATACCCAACGTCGGAAATAAATCCGCCGTAGGACAGAAGTTAATCCTTGAGATGCTGACCTCTTATCGATTTTCTAAACTGGCATAAGTTAAAAACTGTTCTATTTTATGGTAAAGCTCTGAAGGTAATTCTACGCGGTCATGCTTGGTCATCTTTCCCTGCATAACTAAAGGGTTATACACATCGCAAACTGCGGCCAAATCATCATTTAGTTCATTCACATGATCTATGTGCGATTGCAAGATAGCCTTATCGCTCTTTTTTAAATCGAGTACTTTTTTCTGAATTTCCATATAACGAAAAATATTTCGAAAAGCCTTACGCATGTCATGAACTTCCTCAAGACTCTTATCATTTTTAAGTAGCAGATTTTTTATTAAATCCAACTTAGACGTAATGTATTTCGAGATAGACTGGCGATTAGCTAACTCACTACCTGACATCAACTTATTTAGTTTTTCCAAGGTCATGCTTTCTAAAACATATCTAGCCAGGTCCCTAGATCGCTGATCTTCTTTCGCCGAAGCAAAGTCTTTTAACTTTCCTATGTCTTTTACGAAATTGTCGAATTTTTTAGGACTTTGGTGCGATTCAGAAAGAAGCTCGTAAGCTGAACGTAAAATTGAAGTTTGCTTTCTAAATTCAGCCAGTGATTCTATTTGATCTTTATTCAGAGAACTAGTTCCGCGCTCTTTGATTTCAATTAAAGTCAATTGCACGATATTAAACAAATCAGGATCAATATTTTTTGTTTTTAATTTTCCAAAATATTTTTGCGTCTCAGATTTTTTAAGAACCTGGATAACAACACGAGGAGCCTCGACTGCAAATAAATTGGCGCAGCGTAAGGCTGAAGCCTGAACTGAAACAACGAAGCCTGAGATTAGAAAAATTGAAGCCAATCGAAACATTTGCGTACACACCTCAAGCTAATAAGCTTTGCAAAGCGAGCACTCGTCAAATCGAATAAATAGATTATAGGAAGCAATTGGATAATAGAGATGTCAAATTGATCTACAACTGACTACGTTTACAGAGAGCATGACTTAAGAACCATGTTCTCAAGCCAAATATGAGATGAAATCGGAGACGACTTCAAAGCCTTATCTGTGTCAGATAAAACTACTAAAGCTTCTTCAATTTTACGAACAGGCCAGTGACGAGCTTGATCACAGTACCCTTCGATAAAGTACGCCGGCACTTGCGCTACACTGGCCAATTTTGCTCCGCCGATGCCTTGATCCATGCCTGAACGAACCGTAAGCAAGATACGCATGTGACGAGCTAATAAAGACACGATACCGATTTCGTTTTGTCCTTGATCGATCAATTGAACAAGTTGCTCTAAAGCGGAAATACGATCTTTTTTACCAATCGCTTTGGTGAAATCGAAAACGCTTTCTTCGCGGCTGTTAGAAACCACGTTGTTCACATCAGCGATTTCAATCACCTGACGATCACCTACGTAGTTTTTAATTTTTTCGATCTGGTTATTTAATTCAGATAAATTATTTCCCACTAAACGGTGTAAACGATGAATCGCATCTTGCGAGAATTTTAATTCAAAGTTTTGCGCTAAGTAATTAATCCACTGAGGCACTTGATTGTCGTAAGGTTTTTTGAATTCAGAGCAAACCGCTTGGTCTAATAAGAATTTCATTCCCTTTTTACGTTTATCAATTTTATCCGCCATGATCACGAACACCGTTGAATCAACGGGCTTTGTGAATAATTCATGAAGATCAGCCCATTCAGCATCTTTAAGTTCGTGAGCATTTTTTAAAATAACTAAACGGTACTGAGACATCACTGGCAACGTTTCAACCGTGTCTTTGATCACACCGGCTTCGGCGTCAGCAGCGTAAAATAATGAGTAATTAAAATCGAAAGTGTTTTCATCCAGAACGGCGTATTTAAAACGTTCTGGAATTTGATTTAATAAGAAAGGTTCGTCTCCGAAAAAGAAATACACAGGCTTAAGTTTTTTAGACTCAAGATCTTTATAAATAACCTGTGCATCAACCAATGACATATGTTCCCTTTAAAAATTATCGACAAGACGATCCAACGCTAATTGCATCATGTCTTTCGATAAGGTCTCAAGAGTCTGCCTTCTCTCGGATAAATTGTAAAGATTGTTGGCCGAATTAATGACCGGTAAAGTTAACTGCGGAGGAGTGTAGTTTTTAGACTGCTCATAATCCCCGCTCCAGAGAACTTTTTGTGTTTTAACTTCAGTCATTTTCATAGCAACTGTCACCGTCACTTTAACTTGTGTGGCTAAAACCGTTCCGTAGGGTAAATAGGTGGCATTTTTTGATTCAATCACCGATTCATCGGACACAATTTTGACCGATTTTATGACGCCAGTAACAACGGCTTCGGCTTGCGCCTCACTATTCACCAAATTGATGCGACCAAAACGCAAAACTTCATTTTTAAACGAGTTTGTAAAATAGACTTCGATATTTGGCTCTTTCGAATCATTCTTAAATAGAGGAACGGCGATGGTTGTGACGCCGCCGGGAAGCTTATCGACCTCGTTGCTTAGCTTGTACGCACAAGAAAAAGTGGTCATAGAGCAAAGCAGTAGAGCTACAAATTTAAAGACAAAGTTAGGCTTCATTGGTTTAATACAAATCCAAGGATGAATAAATGTCAAATTCTATATTGTTAGCTCCAGGGCCCGTGCAATTACACCCCGAAGTACAAAGAATATTATCATTACCGATGATTCATCACCGCACACCCGAATTCGACGCCATACTCAAATCAACGTTAACGAACTTGAAGACTGTTTTCCAAACAGCTCAGCCTGTTTTCATGTTAACCGCGACTGGCAGCGGAGGCATGGAATGTTTGCTGGTGAATGTACTTAACCCACAAGATAAAGTTCTCGCTATCATTCACGGAAAATTCGGTGAACGCTGGGCCGACATGGCCGAAGCTTACGGCGCAAATGTGATTCGTCACAATGTAGAATGGGGACAATCTTTAAAGATCGATGATCTTAAAAAATTGTTAAGCCAACATCCTGATATCAAAATTGTTTTATCTCAAGCTTGTGAAACCAGTACGGCCACGATCAATCCGATTCAAGAGATGGCGGAAGTCATTTCGAAAACAGAGGCGCTTTTCTTAGTGGATGGAATCACCGCTCTTGGTGCTTACGACATCCCGATGGATCAATGGGGAATTGATGGCTTGGTG
>CAZXZW010000032.1:0-21983 GCA_964645745.1 uncultured Bdellovibrio sp. | reverse complement strand
TCAGACGATGTTAATAAAAATTCTTGCAATGATTTCGTAAAGACATCGGCCCAGGTCGGCTGGCTAAATGTAAAATTCAAAGATAATGAATCTTCAAAAGTTGTCGTCGCATGCCAGTAACCGCGCGGAACAAATAAAACACAGCCCGGCTGCATATCGATTTCAATCGCATCCTCAGGCACATCATCCAACAACATATCATGACATTGCTTTTCTAAAGCCGCCGGCATTTCCAACGAACCCGTCGTAAATCTTTCCGTCGGATTTTTAACTGAAGTGTTCGGTGCTAAGACCCACTGTTTACTACCAGAAATTTGAATAATAAAATTGGCATTAGCATCAAAGTGCAAACGTGTTCCGCCTCCTGAAGGGGTTGCATAGGCAATCGAACGCGCTTTACATAAATCACTTTCGCCACCGGTGACTAATCCTAAATCTTGGCGAATCTGATTGAGCGAATCGGAAATCACCGCGTTCTGCGTCTGCATCGAATCAAATACCAAGGTCATACTATTACGATAAGCTTTTAAAGCATCTTTAGGATCCAAGTGAATCGAACTGTATTCATCGTCAAAGTCCGGAAGACACGCTCTGACTTTAAGTGAGCGCGCGGCCACTAAACTTTCGATATCACTTAATTGTTGGATATCGAAAATAGTTTTCAGTTTATTTTGAGAAGCCGGTACAAATAAAGGATGATGAGGCCAATGACTCTTAAAAAATTCTTCTGTCGTTACTGGAGCGATCAATTCAGATAAATTAATATTTTGCATGATTCATATTAAATGAACCATTTCGCATTAGATAGAAAAAAGTTAAAACCACTAGGCGCTTGTACAGATCTTTAATTCAAAAGCTTTTGATACTGGTCGATATCAATCTTGTAACGAGGTGACTTGGCCATCTCATTATACAAGATCTGACCGAATTTCTTACCGGCCATAATATCTGAAGGATGATGGACTCCGCCTAATACGCGATCTTGAGCAATTTGATCAGCACGTATCTTGAGGTGATCAGCCTTATCTGGAAAAATATCCGCTAAGACTAATACGTAAAGCACAGCTAATGTAGAATGACCACTTGGATAGGCGAAACTTTTCTCTAAAGGAATACAAGGTGTTAAATCCTTCATGTACTCATAAGGACGAGGACGCATATAGTTTCGTTTAATCTGACCGATGTAAAATCCTGCATCACTACGAACTTGATCAAAAAACGGAGCCAACACTTCAATTTGTTTTTCATCTAACTGACCGTATGGTTTACCATAGTAGCTTTGAAGCGTAATGATCACTTCTGAATGAGCACGCTCACAATCTGTAGCTGTACGTGATTTCTGAATTTTTCTTAAAGCAAATTCATCGATACTTTGTGCGGCACTACCTTTTTTAGGATAATCAGGAATTTGAGCTTTGATCGTTTCATAGAGGTCTTCACTTAAGTAAGTCGGCTTACGATTTACATGCTGCTGAGCGGGAGCATTAACAACGGGAGCTGATGGAGTACTTTGGCAGGCGAAAAAAACAAGACTTAAAATAAAAACGATAAATAATTTCATAGCGTATTTATAACAAACTAACATGGGAGCTTCAAATTATTAACCGATGTGGCGCACGGCTTTAAAGGAATAAAAAAAGGCTGTTTCATCAACAGCCTTTTTTTATGTTTCAACTTATGAAAAAGTTCTTACGTTGCAGGAACTGGAGTTGGTTCAGCTGGAACTTCTGGAGCTACCGGAGATGGTACAACTGGAACTGGAGCTGGCGTTTCAGGAACAACTGCTACTGGCACTTCGTAAATGTTAATCGCCGCAGCCGCTTGATTTAAATTCAAGATACCACCAGAAACAGTGATGTCATGTAATTGAGCCATCGGAGTTACCGTTTTTAACATGATCTCTTTAAGAGCTAAAGCTCCTGCAGATGGATCTTTTAAGTAGCTGTCATTGAAAGCTTTGTTCGCAGCACTGTGTAAGTAAGCTACTGCACCCGCAACGTGTGGAGTTGACATAGAAGTTCCGCTTAATGCTCCCCAACGGTTATTTGGCAATGTTGAGAAGATATCAGTACCTGGAGCAGCGATATCAATCGTGTGAGTTCCCCAACCTGCGTAGTCACTTAATTTACCTGTGTTTTCAGTGTTTGTTACAGAGATGATGTATTCGCTGTCACAACCAGTTGGAACGTCACCTTCAGCGTCAACGTCAACATGGTTATTAGCTGTAGCAATAGCACTTAAGATCCCTACTTTACCCATTTCATTGTACATATCATTCCATGCTGGGTAGCTACCTGATTTACAATCTGCGTAGTCAACACCGAAACTTGAGTTCGTTGCTACAACGTTAGCACCTAATTTACCACCAGATGACAACCATAATTGTTTTTGTTTAAGAACGTATCCGTAAGCTTTTAACACAACTGAAGTTGTTCCTGATGAACCGTTAACAGCCATCATTTTAACATTCCAGTTTACACCTGTTCCGTGGATACCGTTATTACCAACAGCACCGATTGTTCCAGCTACGTGAGTCCCGTGACGTTCAGAAGCTACGCCGCCAGTATCATTGTAAGCATTCCATCCGTTAACGTCATCGATGTAGCCATTGCCGTCATCATCAATTCCATTTCCAGGGATTTCTGCTTTATTGATCCAGATATTTTGTTCTAAGTCAGGGTGCTTAAGATCAACTCCACCGTCTACAACCGCAACCACGATTTCGTTTCCAGCAGCATCAACGCCACCTGTTCCGAAACGATCCCACGCTGTCGTTGCATCGATACCAAATCTTAAACCGTCCAATAAGTCCCATTGTTGAACGAAGCTTTTATCGTTTGGTAATGCACGTTGAGTTACAACGTCATCTTGTTGAGCGTAAACAACGTTTTGAACTTTTTTAAGAGCTCTTAAAACGATTTGTGATTTTCCTTCGATATTTGGAATTTCAACCGTGTAGATTCCTAATTCAGGAACAACTGGTTTTAATTTCTTAACACCCATGAAACTAAAATTCTTAAGATTAGTTCCTGGCTTAACTTTTACAATCATTGTTTCAGCTTGTGCACTAGCTACTGCTAACACAGTCGCGCACGACAAAATAAATCCTTTTACGAACATAGAGACCCCCTCAATTGCCGTCGATACTATGTAGAGTTTTTTTGAGTGACAACAATAAACGTTTTATTTTTTAGAATGACGCTCTTGCGCAAAAAATGTTTTAACCCACTTGAAGCATAGGCATAAAAATAAATTATATAACCGATCAACTTCACTACTGTGGATAACTCAGTTTCATCAAAAAAACTTTCCACATCATTTACTTGCAGAACTCATTTTCATCGTTTCTCAACGTCTATTTTTTTAACACTCATTCTTTCTCTTAATTCAAATTCTCCTTTGAAAAAGTCCTCACATGCACTACAAACGATTACACCGAAAAAAAAGACCAACTAACAATAAGCGCTTTGATTTCTCATTTTTTCACAAGCTTAAGATTGTGCCCCACAATTTAAAAAAATGATTTAGGATTCGCTCAACAGATGATCATTTGTCTGTAGGTTGGATCGACAAAAGTTTAATCAAACCTAAATCTAAGTGCGCTAGTTACAAACCGCCTGTTATTGTAGCGGAAAAAAATGCTCCCGAAGTTAAAGCGGCTGCTGAAGTTGCTGTCAACTTACCAGCGACAACAGGATTGTCTCTTAATTGCTGTTTGTTCCCCATGAAGAAACACCGAGATCCATGACATGGATGACGATGGACATTCACACTAGTCTTACTTCTTGAGCCTTTTTTGTTATTTGTAAAACTGAACCTCTGCGGTACTCACAACTTGCGCTTCCCTGCCCGGACCTGACTGCCATGTCCAGTAAGTATTCGTAAAATCAATAATCTTTTGCGGAGACGGCAAACCATAAGAAGTTAAATCTTCTGTCGTATGAGCATCACTCACTAAAACTGTATCATAGCCGCGAACGAAAGCTCCATGAATAGTCGCGCGCACACAGGCATCCGTTTGAGCGCCTGTTACAATCACTCTTCCTATTTCTAATTTATCCAAATCCGCTTGAAGAGTCGTATCTTCGAATGAATCGCCGTAGACTTTATAAACTAAAGGTTCCGATTCTTGTCGTTGCAATTCTGAAACAAACTGCCAGCCTTCCGTATTCATTTTCATTTCTTCACTGGAATGCTGAATCCAGACTACAGGCACTTGCTCTTTGCGGGCTTTTTGAATCAGCGTTTCGATATTTTTAATCACTTCATGACGTTGATAGGCCTGAGCTAACACATTTTTCTGCATATCAATAATCAATAGTGCCGTTTTATGTTTTTTAGTCTTCATTTCAAGATCCTTTTAAAGAAAATGTATCCATAAGTTTCGCCGAAATCGGATTCTCCAACTTTCTTTGAGCGGAAATCAACCAGACTTCCTCGTAAACACCCTTAAGACGACCAAGACGAATTAAGTTTTGTTCTGTTTGCCCGGCCGTTTCTGAAAAGGGTGCAAGCCCTATTCCATCGGAAGCTAAAAGTTTTTGAAGACTGGTATCTTGAGTTTCCGCGGCGGGTACGATGTAAATATCTTGAAGCTTAAAATAATGTTCTAAATCATGACGAAGCTTACTATGAACTGTAGGTAATACAAAGGGCTTCCCATTCAGAGAGGCTGGAAATGACTTTTTAATCGCTTGGTATTTCTTAGCCCCAAAAATAGAAACTGGAAGCTTGGCTACAGAACGTGAATACACTTTCTTCTGCTCTAGAGCTGCTGGGTAATTTGAAAGAATCAAATCGATTTTGTGATTATAGAGTTCTCGGAATAACTCATCACCTTTTCCCTCAAGAATGGAAACTGTACAGTTCGGTGCAATTTTGTACGCTTCCGCCACCAAAGATAAAACAATACTTTTTGGTACGCTATCTAGGGCTCCGATTTGAATATGAGTTTGGTTATTCAAATTCCGATCTTGAAGCACTTCGATCATTTCATTACCTAGGCGAAAAATTTCATTGGCATAATCTAAAGCAGATTTTCCGGCATCAGTTAAAACCATTTTACGATTACGACGTTCAAACAACGGTTTCCCCACCGTTTCTTCTAGTTGTTTCAATTGCGTACTTAAAGTGGGTTGACCCAAACGAAGCTTTTCAGCTGCTTTGGCGATTCCACCTTCCATAGCTATAGTTCTAAAGTAATAAAGATGATGATAGTTCAACCATTGATTCGGACGATCCATAAATGATCCTTTTCTATACTTTGTTTAAAGCGAAGTATTATATACTATTTATCGTCTTTTACAAAGTGTCCGTCAAGAGTAAGATCAAGGGAAAGGAGACTTTTATGAAATGTCCTAACTGTAAAGACGTCACATTGGTTATGTCCGAGAGACAAAAGATTGAAATCGACTACTGCCCCGAGTGCCGAGGCATTTGGCTGGATCGTGGTGAATTAGATAAATTGATCGAAAGAGAAAGCGCGCAGCAAATTGTACAAAGTGCCCCTCCCCCGAACTACTACAAGAAAACTGACGACGACTATAAAAAAGAATATCACTACAAACGTAAAAAATCGTTCCTATCCGAGATTTTTGACTAACTTTTTAAAACTAACCCGAGGCTTAACCAATGAGTAACCTAGTTTCCAATATTTCCGTTGCACCCACATGGCTGTGGATTTCTTTTTGTGTGGGTATTTTCATCTTGTTGATGATCGACCTCAGCATGTTCGGCAAGGAAGGCCACAAAATGTCGCGCAAAGCCGCTTTGGTTGAAAGTGGTCTATGGATCAGCATCGCCTTGCTGTTTAATCTTTGGTTTGGCTATGCTTACGGAAAAGATCTCGGCGTTGAGTTCTTAACAGGTTATCTGGTTGAGAAAAGCTTAAGCGTTGATAATCTATTCATTATCTTACTGATCTTTAGTTCATTCAAAATTCCAGATAAGTATCAACACCGTGTTTTATTCTACGGCGTTCTTGGAGCTATTATTCTTCGCGCGTTCTTTATTATCCTGGGTGCGCAGTTACTTCATATGTTCGAGTGGATCCTTTACGTTTTCGGCGCGATCCTCATCGTAACAGCGATCAAACTTTTACGCGAATCTGATGATGAAAAAGATATTCAAGAAAATTGGTCGATTCGCATGATCCGTAAAATTATGCCAACGACACCGCACTTAAACGGAAATCACTTCTTCGCCATCGAAAATGGCGTACGTAAAGCGACTCCGCTATTCTTGGCGCTGATTGCGATTGAAATCACTGACTTAATTTTCGCGGTGGACTCGATCCCAGCTGTCTTCGCTGTGACCCAAGATGCCTTCGTTGCTTTTGCTTCGAACATTTTAGCCATTTTAGGTTTACGTGCGCTTTATTTCGTGTTGGCTGATTGGGTGCAAAAGCTCCGTTATTTAAAACCGGGTTTAGCTGCGGTTTTAGGCTTTATTGGAATAAAAATGCTTCTCCTCGAAGTTTATAAGATTCCAAGCTGGATTTCTTTATTAGTTATCTTCTCAATCCTTACTACCGCAGCTTTAAGCTCGTGGTACGTGGCTAAACTGGAAGAAAAGAGAAAATAAACTTTAAGTTAGGCGATCTATTTGCTAAAATGCCGCATGTCGAAATTAGGTTTAGATCGAAGACAATTTTTAATGTTATCCGCCGGCCTAGCAGGGGCCGGTTTGATTGCCTTTAATTTTGAACGTCTGATGAATTTAACCAAGCCTTCCGCTTCAGGACTTATTTTAGGTGGCGGACAAGGCCTGATGAATGGATCGATGGTTCAGTACTTAGCCTTGGTTGACTTAGCTCGTCCTGAGGAAGCTCCACTTTTTTACCGCACAAACTTCATGCCCCATGGTATCGCCACTCACCCTAAAAATCCGTACTTGTTTTCTTTATTTGAAAAAAAAGGGCCTGGAGCTTGCGAATTAGATCTTCAATCAGGAAAAGTTGTACGCACGATTATAACTGATCCGAAAAAATATTTCTACGGACATGGGAGCTATTCCGCTGATGGAAATCATCTCTACTCGACTGAAACTATTTTATCTTCAGAAGAAGGTGTGATTGTTCAACGAAATTCAAAAACGATGGAGATCGAAGGATTATTCCCAACCTATGGCGCGAATCCTCATGATTGCAAATTGATTGAAAACGGAACGGTTTTAGCTATCACGAATGGTGGCGGAACAAATGGCGCACCTGAATCTGTTCCTTGCGTCAGCTATGTGGATGTGAAATCACAAAAATTAGTGAAACAACATAAAATGATAGATCCTCGTTTTAATACGGGACACTTGGTTATTTCACAGAGTAAACAACTTGTGGTCTCATCAGCTCCCCACCCTAGCCTTCCTTTTTCAGATCCGGGTGCCATCAGTATGGTTGCTGATGATGGCTCCCTTAAAAATTTAAACAACGATCATGCACACGCTAGTCTTAAATCTGAAACGTTAAGTTTATGTATTGATGAGAAACGCCAAGTCGTTGCCACAACTAGTCCTGCTGGAAATAGTGTGACATTTTGGAATTTAAAAAATGGCGAATTACTTTCCAGTCTAGATTTACCTACTCCGCGCGGTGTAGTGATGACAGCGGATCAACAATACTATGCTGTAAGCTATGGAAAAACAGCGAATCTTATTTTAATAGATGCCGATACACAAAAGAAAACGAACACTGAAATTCCACAAGCAGGATATTCAGGTTCGCATCTTTATCTTTTAAATTCTTAATTTTATTTATAGAAATATTCCGTGCTCTTAGTGAATTCAGCTCACAAAGTAAACTTTTGTGAGCTTTTCATTTTTTATTCTTTTGTTTTTAAACGATCTTCGTTATCAGCGATGAATTTTTTCAGTTCTTCTGAAATTCCCATCAATTTCAGCCACTGCTCTTTATACAAAGTCACTGGGAAGCGACCCATACCGTAAACCGATAAAGCGCCTTTTTCACTGACCTTCATCGACAAAGCTCCGTTGCCTGATTTTTTATTTTTAAGAGCTTCGTTTTCGGCTCTTAGTCTTTCTAATTCTGCTTTCATATCTTCTGACATTACGACCACCTTCGTGTTAATTAAAAAAATCCTATCGAAATATTAGGGACTTGTCTATCTGCCTGGAAATAAAACGACGCGGTCATGATATTCAGGCGGAATCTTTTTCAGTAACAGTTGTTTCGCCACTTCCATCGGATAACGCGCACTTGAATGAATCAAGACGATTTTCTCACATTCAAGTTCCAGCAATCGCGGGATGATTTCATCCAAATGAGTATGCCCCCAGTCACGCGCATTCGAGATGGTTTTATCACGATCCAAATAAGTCGCCTCGAGAAACAAGATTTTAGATTTTTTAATCCACGGTGCCGCATCTAAAAATTCGATTTGCGTGTCGCCGGTAAAACTAATCAGCGGAGTTTCGATCTCGTGGGTGATCTCTTGTCCGGACTCACGCATTTTTTTGAGTTCATCCTGTGACAAAATAGCCATTTCGGGTTTGAGTTTCATTTTGGTGTGAAAGACGGTGTAACCGAAAGAATCGACACGATGAACCGTTTTAAAAGGCTTCACAAAATAATTATTATTGAGCTTAAACGTTTCATTTTCATTTACGCCGACAAAATTCAAAGGGTATTCATATTTTTCAATCTCAGCCCAAGCCTTCATGATTTTTTTCATCGGCTCTAACATCGATTCAGGCATATAAAATGTGGGAAGTTTATGAGATGACATCGATTTCTGAGAAATTAAATAAGGAATGCCCGCGGCATGATCCATATGACCATGAGTAATAAAAAAATGATTGATGCTAAACAAATACGGAAAACCTTGAGCCACATCAAAAGCTAAAGACAGTTCAGGCATAGCAATAGATGTACGAATCCCCGCCAGAGATAATCCGACAAAATTCAATTCACCATGACTCCATTCTTTACCAACCTTCAACACCAAGCCTCCATAAGCCTCAGGCTAGCGCATTTCCGTTGCTATATTAATCTTTTTATGAAGAAAATAAACTATGACTAACGACACACATAGCAAAACTATCGGTTACTTAACTTGGATCTTCGGTTTTTTGGGATCTCATCGCTTTTATTATGGAAAACAAATCACGGGTTCCATTTGGTTTTGCACATTAGGCCTGCTGGGCGTAGGCTGGCTGATCGATTTATTTTTAATTCCATCTATGGATCGCGCGGCCGATCGCAAGTACAAAACTGGCCCGTGGAACTATTCTGCAGCCTGGTTACTTTTAGTTTTCTTAGGTTATTTCGGAGCCCACCGCTTTTATATGGGAAAATGGATCACTGGTATTTTCTATTTATGCACGGCGGGTCTTTTCGGTATTGGTTTATTTTATGATCTTTGGACTCTTAACGGACAAGTCAACGAACTTAATTGCGGTTAAGAACGATTCTTGGAGGCAATCACAATATGGCACTATTTAAAAAGTCTGCAAAAGTTCAATGGAAATGGCTCGGTCGTCCGATTAACGGTACAGTGGAAGAAATCTTCAAAGATAGTGTCACAAAAACGATTAAAGGGAAAAAGATCACCCGTCATGGCTCCCTTGAAAAGCCGGCCTATCTAGTTAAATCAGAAGCCGGAAATCTAGCTTTAAAACTTGAAACGGAATTAACTTCGACAAAAGCCAAAACCACGGCCACTGTTCAGCCAAAAATGTTTAAAAAAGATTAACGTTCTTCATCTCGCAAGGTATGTATTCGCGCAATAGGTCAGAAACAGAAGGGCTTTCCCCTATAAAAATTGACCAGTGCCTTAAATTCTAGTTCCCTATTCACGATTATATGATATCCCTGTGCCCATGAAAAAGAAGACTGCAAAAAAAACCAATCTATTATCTGAAGCCAATGAACGTAAAAAAGAAGCTCAAAAAGCCGGAGAAAAAAATCCATCTTTTGGAAAGTTTCATAAGAAAAAAGGCCGTAACGAAAACAACTCGAACGTTGGAGCTTCTTGGGGACCTCGTAAAGGAAACTAGTTTTTAAATATCCGACAGGATCGCTTTCGTCGATCCTGAAATCTCATCCGCTACTTTTTTTACTCGAGTAGGCATCCCTGATATATTCGGCGACACCAGGTGCACTTCGTAAGTCGCAATACTCCAGTCAGATAAAACACGAACTAAGCTTCCATCCTTAATTTCACGTTTACAAGAGAAGTAAGGCACAAAAGCTACGCCTGCATGAGTCGCAGCTAACGTCACCAAAGACTGCATTTGATTCGCTGTAG
This sequence comes from uncultured Bdellovibrio sp., assembly GCA_964645745.1. Taxonomy (GTDB): domain Bacteria; phylum Bdellovibrionota; class Bdellovibrionia; order Bdellovibrionales; family Bdellovibrionaceae; genus Pseudobdellovibrio. Next base: position 11,724 of record CAZXZW010000032.1, on the reverse strand, counting down.
AATGAGGTCGAATCGCTACTTTAGCTTTTTCATTTTTTGAATGAAATTGCCACTTATTCACATCAGAAGAGGATCCAAAGATTAAACAATTGTGATCCGTTAAATCTTTTGGTTTTTTAATTTTATTTCGACTTTCTAAATACGTAGGACTGGCGACAGCCACTAACGACAATTGTCCAAGTCTCACTGACTTAAAACGACTTGGATTGAGATGTCCGATACGCAGAGCCAGATCATAGCCTTCTTTGACTAAATCTAAAACTTCGTTGGTGTAGTAAATATCAAAAGAAAGCTCAGGATATTTTTTTATAATGCGTCCTAGTATTGGCGTAACAACGAAGGCGCCGAGATCTTCAGTGGCTGTGATACGAATGCGTCCTTTCAAAGAGCTATCACTTCCCTCGACCGACTTACGAGCTTCTTCGATGGCTTCGATGTGACCAGCGACACGTTCATACAGTTCTCGACCGGCTGGGGTTAAGGTAATACTACGAGTGGTTCTTAAAAGAAGCTTGGTGTCTATGTCGTTTTCCAAGCGGCTGACAATGCGGCTCATGGTTGAGGTGGGATGCTTTAAAATGGCCGCGGCCTTCGAAAAGCTACCTTGTTGTACAACTTTAACGAATACCCGGGTTGATTCTAAATCCATGATTATTGCTCCTGTGCAATACTATATTGCGATTATCCCATCTAATCAACAATCTAATCTTCGGGCATAATATATTTTCAATAACAACCCCTACCTTAAAGGAGAACTTATGAAATATGCCCCTGCTATCGTATTAACTCTATCTTTAGCTACTTCAATGAGCTTAGCCAAATCGACAAAAAAAGATGCTAAGATGGCAAAAGAAAAAACAATGACCATTGAATTATTAAAAAGTATCGAAACTGGCGACGCTAAACCAGTGGGTTACATCAACCCGACCTCATACAAACAACATAACTTAGGCGCTGAAGATGGAATAGCGGGCTTCGGAAAACTTTTAAGCCAACTTCCAAAAGGTTCAGCGAAAGTTCATACAGTCCGTGCATTTGCTGACGATGAATATGTTTTCACTCACACGGAATATAATTTCTTTGGACCAAAAGCAGGATTTGATATCTTCAGATTTGAAAATGGAAAAATCGTTGAACACTGGGACAACTTAGCTGAAAAAACATTACCTAATCCAAGTGGTCATACGCAAACGGACGGATCAACTGAAATTAAGGATTTAGCCAAAACACAACAAAACAAAAAGTTCGTAGCTAACTTCGTTGATACGGTTTTAGTTAAACAACAGTACGCTAAATCTCCGGATTTTATTGCCGCTGAGAACTACACTCAACACAACTCTCAAATCGGAGATAATCTTTCTGGTCTTCAAAAAGCATTAGGTGAATTAGCTAAGGCTGGTATTACGATGGTTTACGATAAAGTTCACAAAGTATTAGGCGAAGGGAATTTCGTTCTTGTGGTGAGCGAAGGCAAATTTGGTGGGAAACCAACAGCCTACTATGATTTATTCCGCGTTGAAGGTGGAAAAATCGTTGAACACTGGGATGTGTTAGAAACTATCCCAGAAAAAGATCAATGGAAAAACCAAAACGGAAAATTTGGATTTAAAAAGTAATTTACGCATGAAGCCCCGAATAATTCGGGGCTTTTTTTTCATTGTCGCTCTGGTTTTAAGTTGTTACCGTAAATTCATGAACAAAATCCTACTCTTAAGACTTTCATTTCTAACCGCTTTGATGGCTACCTTAGGGAGCCTTTACTTTGGCGAAGTCTTGAAATACCCGCCTTGTACTCTTTGTTGGTATCAAAGAATTTGCATGTACCCGTTAGTTATTATTTTCGGTGCAGCTCTTTGGACTGAAGATGAAAAGTTTCTTAAGAATAGCTTACCGTTAACTTTAATTGGTTTGATTATCGCCGGTTACCATAACTTACTTTACTACAAAATTATTCCTGAGAATCTGGCTCCATGTGTGCAAGGTGTTTCGTGCACAACGAAATACATTGAGCTCTTGGGGTTTTTGACGATTCCTCTCATGTCAGGAATCAGCTTTGCTTTAATTACGGCTTTTAATTTCATCCAACTCTTCGCCACAAGGAATTCCAATGAAACAAAATAAATTCTTTCTTATTGTTGTTATTTTCATCGCGGCTGCTGTTTTCGCCGCTTTAGCTATTCTGCCAGGGAGAAAAGCTGGTGAGTCTATCGTCACGGCCGAAGCTACAAAATCTATTCAAGATAGATTAGTGAACGATCGCAGCCCGGTTAAAGGAAATAAAGACGCTCAAGTCACTATCGTAGAATTTTTAGATCCCGAGTGCGAAGCTTGTCGCGCCATGCACCCGATCGTAAAACAGCTTTTAAAAGAATATGATGGTAAGATCAAAGTGGTCAGCCGTTTCATGTTGTATCATGGAAATTCAAGATTAGCCGCTATAGCTTTAGAAGAAGCGCATGAACAAGGAAAATTTGATCAAGCTATTGATAGACTTTTTGAAAAATTACCCGAATGGGGCGATCACGGAAATCCACGCGCTGAATTGATTCCCGTTATTTTAGAACAAGCAGGCGTTAATTTAAAAAATATGGATAATTCAACTTTAGCTGTGAAACATGGAAAAAAAGTTGATGAAGATCATTCAGACGGAACATTCGTCGGCGTGCGCGGCACTCCTACTTTCTTTGTTAACGGAGAAATGGTTCAAGAGCTCGGTTACGAGCCTATGAAAATCGCGATTGATCGCGCGCTTGCGACAAAGTAAAAAGACGAGTTCTTCAAAAATGGCTCGGTCCGCAATTGGACCTTTGCACGAAAATAATCTCTAGTAGTCCCAGACGGACTTGAAGTAGTCGACCTTCGATCTCACGAAAAGCAGGTCATATTCTACAATTCAGGTAATAACCTTAGGTAATCATCGAATGTGTGCTATACTGATTATCTGTTAATGCTAATTTTAGAAGTTTTTGTTCATTCTGTTCAACCTCCTCCGAAGTAGCGCTCAAGCCTATAGGAGGTTTTATGAGTCTTAAGTTATACGTTGGCAATTTGCCATACTCTGCAAACGAACAATCTTTAACGAACACGTTTTCACAATGTGGAACTGTGACATCTGCAAAAGTGATCACGGATCGCGATTCAGGACGTAGCAAAGGTTTTGCTTTCGTTGAAATGTCTTCAGCTAGCGAAGCACAAGAGTCTATCAACCGTTTTCACGGAACTGATATGGATGGCCGTGCGATTAACGTAACGGAAGCCAAACCAATGGTTCCTCGCGATAACTCTCGTCGTTACTAATTTTTTATTAACTTAAAAAGTACTAAAAACCGACCCTTTAAGGGTCGGTTTTTATTTTCAAACATAAAGGAGCATTTATGACAATTCTTTATCCAAGAAAAAAATTATTAAAAAACATCACGATTGGTGAAATCGTTTCGATCGCCGGTAAAAGTGGAAAAGTTCGCAATTACAAAATCGTCAACATCATGTCGGCTATGGTTTCTCTTCTTGAGTTAATCGTTGATAAAGTTTAAGTCCGATCCAAGCATCGGTCGCCGCATACATAATTTGTCGCTCTGTAAGTTCATGCGCTTCCCAATTTGTTGTCTTAGGCCCTTTATTAATAGTGGCCTGCAGCATTTCTTCCGTCATTCCTTTTAAACCTAAATTTTTCAGTTTCTTTTCTTTAGCTAATTTCTGTAACTCAATAAAATTTTGAGGAACGAATTGCACTTTCTTTTGAAGTGTCTTCAAATCATCATGGATAGCCACACCCACTTTGACGACATGTTTGTTTTCAAAAATATTTTTCAAAATTTCCATCTGTTCGATATGACGAAGACGAATCACATAAGCATCGGTATCTGTAGCTAATTGCAAAAGAGCTACAGGATGAACTTCCCCTTTTTTAAAAGCCGGACGAGTTTCTGTATCGAAACCAAATTGTGTAACGGCCTGCATGCGATCAGCCACTTCCTGCAACATGCGATCTGATTTTATCAGATGAATTTTTCCAGGAAAATTAATTACATTATATGTGACAGGCTGATCCAATTAAACCCTCATTGATTTGATACACCGAGCATACAAAGCCTGACTAGTATTTGTCAAAAAAATCACTCACCAGATTCAGCACGAGTTCAGATTTTTCTTTATGGGGCACGTGACCACAATCAGGAATAATATGCATCTCAGTCGTTCCACCGGAAAGCTCTTTGATCATCTCAGGAAATTTATTTGAACCATACTCATCACGATCTCCATGAAGGACAAGCACCGGGCAAGTCACAAGAGGTAAATCATTTTTCAAGCTCCACGGAGCAAACTCAGCAGAAGTCCACGTCTTGATCCAAGCATCTAATACCCACTGCGTTTTGAGACCATGGTACTTTTCTAATTTTGCAAAAAGCGCTGGGTTTTCAAAATCAGCTTTAGATTTAAGAATACCTTCTAACGTTCGATCTTCCACAAAGGCCTGAGCCGATTCTATGACAACTGAAATACAGCTGTGAATAAATTCACGTGCATGCACTAAAGCGATAGCTCCGCCGACGCTGTATCCAAACAAAGAGTAATTACTAATACCTAAAGTCCGCGTGATCACTGGAAGATAAAACTCAGCTTCATCATCAATAAAATTAACTGTTGCAGGTTCTGTGCGGGCTGATGATTGACCGTAACCAAGACGATCAAAAGCAATCACTTCACGTCCACATTTTTCACTGAGTTTTCGAGGAAAGTCTTTCCATGCAGCCACACAACCGATGGAATCATGAAGCAAAATGATCGGAACTTCGCTATTACGAACAAGAGGTCGCCAGTGCTTTACAAATACATTTCCCCCAGGGATATCGATGTATAACTCATTAACTTCCATCCGATAAATTCTTTCTTAATTTATACCCAACTAATTCATATCCCAAATTCTGATTCAAATTTTGCATAGATAAGTTTTTTCCATGAACAAAAGTTGAGATATGATCAAGCTTATGTTCTTTTGCCCAAGCTTCACCACGCTCTTTTAAAGTCGTCGCAATTCCTTTTTTTCTATAATCTGGATCAACCCAAAGAGTTTCAATATCACCAGCCATAACCCCATGAGGAGTTTTAAACTTACTCATAAAATGAAAACCAACAATTTTCCCATCTGGAATTGTAGCCACTTCAAAAAAATCATCGAGTTTACATCTCATTAATTGTGTTAAACGTTCTGCGATCGTTTTTTCATTAACTTCAAACAGAGAATCAAACAACGCTGGAATCGTCATGTCGATGGCAGCAATGAATTGCATCTCTTGAGGGTTGTCTAAATGGACTTTACGATATGAAATATTCATGAGCTCATGATATCCGAACAAGAAAACAAAATCACGGCACATATACAATGAATCACCCTATCCGATCATCTACACCGTAAAACAATTTACGTCCTACTGTCTTAAAAGCGTTAATTTGCCTATTAAATCAAACATATTCAATCTGAAGCGAATAGCAATTGCATAACTCAACTATGTACTTAAACCGGAGTTTATTATGAAAAAAATGATCATTTTGAGTCTAACGGCTATTCTCTTATTTCAATCCAATAAGGCCTTCTCTTATTCGATGCCCTATGGAGCCGCCAGCCCGGGTAAACTTCTGGAACTCGCACAACAAGGTAAACTTACAAACTCACAGTTCGATGAAGCCCTGGAAATTTATGAATCCGGTGGAGACGTCTTAAGAGATCAAAACGTTTTACCTCGTGATCAACAAGCTGTAGACGAATACGCAAAAAAAATAATTCAAAATTCTGAACTCAAAGATATCGAAGGTGAAACAGGTATTCCAGAAGTTCAAAAATACTCTGTCGAAAAAACGATTGGTTACGGAGACTGGGCTTTCGAATTTATTTTCATCGATAAAAACGGAAATGAAAAAGTTATCTCTTCTTATAATTCACATAACCCGATGAGACCGGGATCAACCATGAAACTTTTCACGGCCTGGGCTGCCATGGAAAGACAAACTTATCCCATTGGAACTGCAGACCAAACTCACACTATGACTCATGCGATGAGGTGGAGTGACAATGCCGAAGCGGATGAGATGTTAAGATCAGTAGCTCGTACTCAACCGAACTATGTCGTCCCAGCGGATAGCTATTTACATTCACTTTTAGGTTACAGCATGGATAATGGCGGAGGCACAGTACTTACGATTGATCAGTTGATTATCCGTGGTTGCTCGATGCTATTTAAAGACTACGCAGGCCTTCCCGACTTTAAAAAGTTTCACCCTGTGAACGGAAGTGGTTTACAAGATTCCTTACGTGACGAAGAAATTCATAAAAACCAAGTGACAGTTACTTTTGAAATCGGTCTTCTAAAGAAAATATTAAAATCGCCAAACTATAATAAGTATAAAGTCACTCTTCCGTCTCCTGAAGGAGTTGGAACACTAAAAAGTTCATTCAAAAAATCCGAGTATCCAGTATTAAGAAGTAAAGCTACGATATATGCAAAAACTGGAACGCTAGGTAAAGCCAAGGCTTTATCTGGATTTGTTGAAATTCCACAGGGAAAAATTGTTTTCGCGGTTTTAAGCGACAACTTACTTGGATTAACAGCGAAAGAAGCACTACAAGGTCCGATTGAATCCATCGTAGCTAAGAATGTAAACTACGTTTTGAAAAATGCTCCAGGACTTTAAGTAATTACTTACCACACTTAACTAGCTCTGTACCGACGGCACCATGCTGGAGAATTAAGATCTCCAGCATTATATAGCGCCAACTCATCTAAATCCTTTGACCTTATCCTCGATATAGAACCAAATATATATTAAAGGTAGGTACTTATGGCATCTTTTCAACCCGTTCTTAACTTTGCGATTATTTTTATTTACACGTTACTTATGGGAACGGCTGCTTTCGACAAATGGAAATCTTTGTCGACTCCTGAATGGTTTGGAAAACAATTCGAAAATACATTCATCAACAAGCTTCCTGGAAAAGCGTCGTTAGGTTATTGGCTTATCGCATCGATTGAAGCTGTATTAACAATTGTATTCATTGCTTCGATCTTTAACATGGCTTTACTACCCTATGCGCTTATTGGTTCACTTTTCCTTTTCGGAATTTTGCTTTTCGGATTAAGAATCACATATGATTTTCAAGGGTCAGCAAATATGTTCGTTTACTTTGGAACGACTTTGATTTCTCTTTTTATAGCTTCTTTTAATTAAACAACTCACTGATAAGAACGATACTTTGTCAAAAAGCTAGACCTTGATCCGTCGCTTCACCGATCAAAAGAGCCGAAACATATAGTCATAGTTTGCATCAAACAGGAGTTCATTTTTGAAAAAAAATATACTTAAAGGCTATTTATTAGCAGTATTTACAATAGCCTTCACAACTCAAATTTATTTTGTCAAAAATGATCTTTCTCAAAACACTTCCCGCATAGATTTATCGTCTCAGTCTGATTCTGATATCGAAGCCTTGTATTTAAACCCGAAAAATACGCACGTCAAAGTTTGTTGGGCCCGTTTTGACCAACTCACAACTATGGAAGATTATTATCTCTATTTTAATGATTTGGCTCAGCAAACTGACTACGATATGTTTGATCAATCGATCAAAGCCAGCATTCAACAAAAAATTCAGGAACAATTTACGATCGAGAACACCGGCATTGAATTCATTGGCTGGAATGAGTGCACAGACAAAGATGCTTCACAAATAAAAATATTTGGATTTCGCAAAGGCTCTCAGGCTGGCGAACGCGGAACTATCGTCGGCAGCTGTGAAATAGCTAACTCAATAGTCGTAGGTGACGACGTAAATAATTATAAAACTGTGGAAAACAAAACAGGCCGAGCAAGAGCTATGTTCCTTAGTTTTTTAGATTCTACGGCAGGAGACTCTAATTCTACCTCTGAACCAAATGCTTATATAAATGTCTTAAGCACTTCGTTACACGAATTCGGGCATGCAGCGGGACTACACCACGGCCACTTGAATCCTGACATTAAAAATGATCCTAATTGCGAGAGATTTTCGTATGAGCAATATCACAAAAAAACTATGGTAAATCGTTTCGTCGAATACGACCCTATTTCAATTATGAACATGTGCTTCTTGAATAGATTACAGAGACAAGATTATCCAAAAGCCGAAGACATCAAACTCAGTCCTGGCGATATTAAAACTCTGAAGTGCACCTATGCTTTAGATAAAATGCAATCAGGCCAATGTAAGAAAAAACTGATCGACCTCAGTAAACAGAAAATCGAAAATACAAAAAAAACGAAGTAGATGGTTTACATCTATTCCACTCGATCCTACGATTTGAATACAGCCTAGATGATGACGCAGCTCCTCTTATCTGGTGAGGGATTGTAGGCTATGTTTCTATCTATGAATTTTCAAAAATTTCGCCCGCATCCTTGGCATGGAATATCACCTGGTAAAGAACCACCTGTTTTAGTAACGGCTTATATAGAAATTACTCCTATCGATGGTATTAAGTATGAAATCGATAAAGACACTGGATACCTCAAAGTAGATCGACCACAAGTGAACTCTTCGTTGCCGCCAGCTTTGTATGGATTCATTCCTCAAACTTACTGTGATGCACTTGTTGGCCAAATTTCAGGGAAAAACTTAAAAGGCGACAGAGATCCTCTGGATATTTGTGTTTTCAGCGAGCGACCAATCACAAAAAGCGAAGTTTTAGTTCCTACTAGAGTAATAGGTGGACTGAGAATGGTAGATAAGGGCGAGGCCGACGACAAAATCATTGCTGTTCTTGAAAACGATCCTTACTGGAGTGGTGTAACTGACATCAGTCAGCTTCCTTCTGTTCTTCTTCAAAGACTACAGCATTATTTTTTGACCTATAAATTAAAACCTAATCAAAAATCTGAAGTTACAATTGATGAAACATACGGATTAGATGCTGCTAAAAAAGTAATTTTAGCAGCGCTTGAAGATTACAAAAACGAATTCAATAAATAATTTAATGAGAATTAAAGGGGTAGAAACGCAGAACTCCGTGAATACCCACAAAAGTTCTAGTCCCATAAGACCTAACCGAAATTTGTATTGAAATTATTGCTACACCCAAAGGATCGGATAAATCCTAATTTAAAACAAACTTGTTTTAATAAGTTGCAAAACCAAACTCTTAATTTCATCTCGTATAATTCGTACTTGATCCAACCCTTGTCCTTTGGGGTCTTTTAGCGACCAATCTATAATCTTAAGATTTGGCACATAAGGACACTTTTCTCCGCACCCCATTGTTACAAGCATAGTTGCATCCTTAGCTAAATCTTCAGTTAATAAATTTGGTTTCGCGTGCGATAGATCAATTCCAATTTCTGCCATGACAGTCATAACTTCGGGATGAACGTTATTCACAGGTTCAGTCCCCGCAGAAATTGCAGTTAAACTTTGATCGTTTTTATATTTATTAAAGAAAGCTGCTGCTATTTGCGATCGACCAGCACTATGAACACAAGCAAAGATTATCTTTTTCATTTCTGCTCCTTCAAAAGCCAACGGAAACAAATCTCTGCAGCAAAAGCACGTCCAAGTGAAACGGCAAGATTTGCAAATGCAGTCGATGGATCAACAGACTCACATGACCTCACCTGAAAAATCGTATCTAAGTATTTGTGTTTATTAAAGAGAAAAAATGGCGGAGTGAACGGGACTCGAACCCGCGGCCTTCCGCGTGACAGGCGGACGTTATAACCAACTTAACTACCACTCCGTAGCTGATGTTCTTGAGGTATCCAATATTAGGGATATTCGAAATAAATTCAAGGACTTTCTTTATGGGAGCTTAAGAATAGAGCAAAAAAAATACCTGACTGAGCCTTAGGTGCGGGTTATCTTTAGCTCTTAACAATAATAAGAGGTTTAAATGAAACAAACTCTAGCATTCTTAACTTTAACTGCCACTTTAATCACAACTTCGTTCGCTTTTGCAGCGGATAAAAAAATCGTGAAAAAAGTCATTAAAACTGAAACTCAAACAACAACAGACGTTAAATCTACTACTCCCGATCACAAAACGGCAACTTTGACGATCGAAGGTATGCACTGTGGTGGTTGTAAAAAAATGGTTACAAAAGCTGTTTGCGAAGATGCGGCTTTAGCACCTAATTTTGAATCTTGCGAGATCACAAACTTAGATACAAAAACTCAAATCGGAACAATGGTTATCAATTATAAAAAAGATGCGACGATTGATATCGACAGCGTAGAAAAAGCTATTCATACAGCTGGCGACTACAAACTGACTAAAAAAGAAATCAACGCGAAAACTACAAAATAATTTATTCGGATTGGGTCTCTCATGTCAGATGTAGATATTAAAACATTGGGGAAACCCGATAAGACGGAAAAACTTCTTTGGCTCGACATGGAAATGACAGGCCTGGATGTTAATAAAGAAGTGATCATCGAAGTTGCGGCTATCGTAACTGATATGAATTTCAAAGAATACGAATCTTTCGAAACTGTAGTTAAACAACCGCAGTCTTATTTAGATAATATGGATGAGTGGAACACCAGCCATCACGGAGACTCAGGCTTAACTGCGAAAGTTCCGTTCGGCATGGAGCCCTCAGCTGTAGAATACAAAATCTCGGCGATGATTGAACGTCACTGGCCAGAGTGGAAAAAAGATAAAAAATACCGCCCTATTTTAGCTGGTAACTCGATCGCACAAGATCGTTTATTTATCGATGCATACTTTAAACAAGTCTCTGCGATGCTACACTACCGCGTACTGGACGTGAGCTCTTGGAAGATCATGTTTAATAACAAGTTTGATATTCACTACAAGAAACAAAACTCTCACCGTGCTTTGGATGATATCCGCGAAAGCATCGGCGAGCTTCGTTTCTACGTTGATAAGATGAACATCGGTTAGGATTCTTGATCGATGGATGAGGTTATTAAGAAATATGACGATATGGCGAATGCTAAGAAGTTTTCGCAGCTGATATTAGGTGCGCGAATTGGTTGGTTCGTTTTTGCCTTTATCGTCATAAATCCTTTAATCAAATCTCTATTGAATCCAAATTTCTCGTGGAGTGGCGTCGTCTCGATAGATTATGTTACTCGTCAGTTTCCGATATTTATACTGATCTTATTTTGTCTGACAGCCGGACTCGCGACGCCTTTTTTAGTGAGAAAATTCTTAACCAAAAAAGTTAAGGCGGCTCAGTACTTTATTTCTTTCGTTTTACAATTAGGATTCTTCGTCAGTGTTCCTGTCATTGGATTTGTGGTCGCACAACAGGAAGACAATCCTAGTTTAGTTTTTTTCTACGCAGCCATCGGCATGATGCTCCTTCTTGCGATCTTTCCGACGCGCAAGCGCTGGTACCTCACTCCAGAAGAAGAACAAGCCTTCATTGCAAAAACAAATGAGCCTATCAAGAAGAATAAAAAAGAGAAAATTATAAAAATCATCAGTTTGTGTATTTCTATTTTTGTCCTTCTTCAACTTGCGATGAGCTTCTTCCAAAAACAAAAGGCTAAACTCGCCAACGCAGAACAATGCCAGCAAGACTGTGCGACTTTATTCATGAATGGCGAACTTCAACCCGGCGTTACCGCCGAGATGTGTATCGAGAAAAGTTGCAAATAGAACTTTAATATTCAAAAATAAAAAAGCGAAGACCCCTTCGTTTTTTCAATTCTAATCCTAATTTTAACGTTTT
>CAZXZW010000031.1:15572-22734 GCA_964645745.1 uncultured Bdellovibrio sp. | reverse complement strand
GAGCGCCACCCTTACAAGGTGGATGTCGCAGGTTCGAATCCTGTACTCCCTACCATTTAACCTGCCGCGAGCAGGTTTTTTTGTATCTAAAATTTAGGTGGTAATACAAATATAGTTATTTCAAAGTCTTTTTCATCTCTTAAGTTAATAACTATTCCGCGCGTATGAGAAGATTTTATAAAATTTTCTGTCTCAACCAAGCTGACTTTGGTTTTAAATGTTTTTTTAGTTGAAAATTCTTGTAAACATTTTCTTAAAATGAAAGATGAAAATGATTTTCTGACATGATTATAATCAAGCTTCTGCAAAAACGAAAAATCATTTTTTAAAATAGTTATAGCGTTATCATTTATCTTAACGTAAATCTCAGCATTGGACCATTCATGCAGTACCTCTATTAGCACACTTTGATTTGTGCATATGTCAGCAAATTCTGCAATTTTTGGAGGTTCAATTTTTAATTTAATATTTGTAGTTGATTCAATAAATTGAGCGAACCCGCTTGTAATTGTGTTTAGCAAAAGCGCAGAAAGACGACGTTGATTAACGTCGAGTTTTAACTGATGCGATATTAAATTAACCAAAGCCGAAGCTCCAGAATTTTTAGAAACGATATATACAAAAGGTATTTTCTCTAAATTCTTCTGTGTTTCTATATCAACATCATCTGTCGATATAAGAATAGGTACTTTTGAATTTAATGGTGAGTTTCTAATTGCATTTGCTACCGCTAAACAACTTTTTTTACTCAAGTATGAGTCTAAAATAATGCAGTTAAATGTTTGAAAGTTTGATTTGGCTGTTGCATCTAACCCATCAAGGCTTTGAATAAAGCGAACTTCTTCTTCGAATTCATTGGCAACTAATCCACAAACAAGTTCCATAAATTTTTTATCTTGTGATGATATCAAAACATGTTTTCTAAGGCTTTTGGTGATAAACAAAATCTCTCCAATCGAAAACGACTCGGTTAACGACACCTGAAATTATGTACATTTTTTAAAAAGTATTAATATATACTAGAAATTGAGTCACAAAATAGACTGAGCACTTTGGTAAAAATACCCAGCCTATAATTTTATTTTGATATTATAATGCAACCATTGTGACGGTTACACTCATTGAAAACACACCTGCAAGTGGTAAAGATGAAGCCGTTCCACCCCAACTTGCAGCTAGCTGACAATCTTCTTCAATACCATTACCCACCAATGGATTTGCAGCTAAGGATTTATAATCTACACCAGCATTTGTTAATGTGACCCCTGGCGAAGCCAACGTTGCAGTATCTAAAGACGTGCAAGCTCCAACAACACCTACCGTAAATGCTGTACCAAATGAATAAGCTCCGGAAGGACCCTCAGGCCCCCCTGAAGCCGTGCTACTTGCTATAGTAATACTTGCAGCATTTTCATTGAACTTGAAATGTAAGATACCTATCAAACGATCATTAACAATTACTCCAGGTGTTAAGTCTAAATCACCTGGTAAACCACGGGCCGATACACTGAATACTTCTGGCACACTACCACTTAAATTAAGTGAAGCGATAGCTGTATCCCCTGATCCGGCAAAAGACTTATTGCAGACAAGCATAGAAATTACAACTACTAACTTACGAGCTAAACCCTTATACTGATACATATTTTTCCTTTTGTTAACGTTCTGAAACACTCTGTTTACTTTTTGTAAAGAGCACTTTTATTTTGTTATCGGCTACATTTGCATAAACTTGAGGGCTCACTCTAAAAAAAGTAATAAATTTTTATTTATAAAATAATTATTATTTAATAACTAATGCGTTATTTATATACGTTTCAAAAAAGAGCAGTTAATTTATTAAAATAAGACGTTTGAAGGGTTTGGATCCGTCTCAAAGTAGCCGATGCTCTAGTATGCGATTTAACCTAGTTCTTATATTAACTCTTTTTACTCCCTTTTGGTCCTTCAGCCAAACTAGCTTTGTTAACTCCAAAAAAATTTTTTACCAGATTAAACCCGGAACCAAATCAATTATGCAGGTTGCAAGAGATGTTTATGGAGACGAAAAAATTTGGAGAGACATCGTTTTGTGGAATGAAATAGAAGCTCCGTACCCAATACACGCAGGGCAAATTATTTCATTACATCGGGTTGATAATTTAAAATATAAAGTAACGGAAAAAGCGCCTTTGTTAGCTATGATAGCCTTAGAAAACTATGGAAATATTAAAATGATGGATCTAATAGCTCAATGGAATGGTTTATCAACTCAGGAAAAGCTTAAAAAAGGTCAAATATTAATTCTTAAAAGACCTCCAACTCTTTTTTTAAAAGATAGAACAGCAATGCTTATCAAAATTTGGAAAAAACTAAATCGTAACGATGTCGTTGCTCAAATAGAAAATGAATCTAAACCTATTAAACGCTCTGTCGGATTGATTGATGAATCACGAAAGAATCCTTTTGAAAAAGCCGAACGGCTTAAACAAAGCCAGGCGCTAGTACCTACAGAAAATTTCACTCCCCAAGAAAGTAGAAAACCTACTGAATTCAAAGAGTCCAGTCATGAGTCTTATTGGCTTGGAGACGAGGCTTCAAAAATTTTCAAAGTTTTGTCGTTAGATAAAAAGTTTAATCCGTAACGATAGCTGTTACTGTTATTGTATCGGAATAATTTCCCGCTAGTGCTAACACTCCCACCGTACCTACTACGACCTTCATAGGATAGACTAGCCCTGATAATGAAGTTTGACCTGATCCATTTGCTACAGGAGTTACTCCTGTTAAGTCAGCGGCTATATTATTAACGTATAGGTTATAAGGTACATAGGAATTTTGAATAATGTGTTTAAAGCGTCCATTATTCGTTGAAACAACCGTGACTCTAAATCCTGCATTTGTTCGTACCGCCATATTAAAGCGACTTACCTGATTTGCAATGAGTTGACCAAAATCTATATTTTTAGTCGTAGCATTTTCTTGAAAATATCCGCCTAAATCAACAAATGATAAATTAATTTGTTTTTCAATATTCATAGTTAAATTAAACGTTGTGCTTGCGTCTGCAGGCGCAGAAAAGGCGGTAGGATCCGTTCCTTCATAAGCACTTATGACAATATTATCCGTATAGACACCAGCCGCTGCCAGGATAGGACTCGTCGCAAGAGAGTAGGGAATATCAAAATAAAACTGTACAATTTGGGGCCCACTTCCGGCTGGCAGAGTTACCATAATCACATCATTGGCAGTTAATACGTCAGGGACTTCTTTTAAAATTCTACTCCCTCCGCTATCTTGATATAGCTGATAATTTAGAATTAATCCTCCATTTTGACCATGTCGACTATAACTTCCCGCTATACCCTTCGAAAATCCTAAACCAAAAGTACATTCTGCTGGATTCGATTTACTCACTGTCAAAGAAACTGATTGAATGGTCCATGTTGCTGTCCATGTTACATTTATATCACTTGCTGATAGAGTTAAGCCACAAGCGGCCAACGCACTTTCTAAAGGAAGAATCATAAGTACTAAGTAAAACAAATAACGAATTAAGGAATTATGGATCACTTTTTCTCTCTTTCAATTGAATAGACGGAATTTCGTATTCTTCTTCAACATGAGAAGGAATTTCAAATTCGACAGGCTCATACTGTTGCTCGCTGATTTCTAACTTAAAGCGTCCACTTCGAAAGCCTTCAGATCTTAATAATCCACTTTTATTGGTAAATACTGTGACTGGCTCAACACTTGGATCATCTATATAAGTAGCCCTGCCTGACAGCATCGACCCTGGCGAGCCATCAGGATTTAAAAGCCGTGTCTTTAAGTAAACCGTTGCATCTGTACCAATCGTAATTGCGTAACCAGAATGAAATGTAGGACGTAAAGTAAAATGATCTTGAGGTAGGGAAGTTCCTTTGATCGAAGACTTTTGTTTAATAATAATATTTGAAATCGAATAAGATGGAAGCTCTGGCAATACGGCCGAACCTAACTCGTCGCTTTGACCGTAATAAACACCATCTTTTTGCGGATTAATTTGAATTGTTTCATTTTTAACATTTTTCAAAGGTTTAAAAATAACAAAGCTATCAAATACTGGTCTTGTTATTTCAAAGCGACCTCCTGCAAAAACAAGAGCCGTTCCCCATTGTAAATTTGTTGTATGTATAGATTTACCTTTAGCCGTACTAGGATCGTTTGGATCCGGTTTCAATACTTCAACTTGATGTGCTGCACTTAAACGAGATCTGTTAGCTGTATATTCATAATCTCCTCCGTATCCACTTCCTGAAGGTCGCTTCTGCACATTTAATCGAGATCGACTTCCTTCATTTCCTGGATGCGGCTGATATGTCCAATCAGCCCGCGAAGTTCCAGAAGAAGTTTCTGATGCTAATGTAATAAATTGATGTTCCTTAGGTTGAGACCAAACTAAAAATAGTAATAATGATATTTCTTCGACTCCATTAGAAGCTCTGCTGTGACGGAAATTAAAATTCGTCGTTAATCCATCCATCCAGCGATAACTTGTGCCCACACCCAAAGAATAGCCATCTGTAATATTGGGTTGAATTTGGCGATTTACATCATAAGAAAAATTTAAATTTAAATTAGCTTTCTCAGACAATCCTCTAGTGTGAAGTGTTTGAAACTTTAATGTCGATATATTAGATGGATCTCGAACACCTAATCTAGCAAAAGTTTCTCCTTCTGATCTCAGTTCAAAAGAGGTCACGCTGTTCTTTTTTTCTTTATTTTTTAAATCTTCGATAACATATCTAATACTACCAGCATAACCATCCGGGTGGTCCTCGTTTTGGCTATAAAATGGCTCTATAGAAAAGTATCCTATTGTTGTCGAAAATAAAAATTCAAGTCCGCTAACAGATTGGAAATTGTCTTTCTGATAATTTGCACCTAACGTTAGCTGTTGAGAAAATCCATATCGGTGATAAATCGAAAGCATATTTTTTTTAGAGTCATAAACTCGATTGCCATTTTCTTCTGACCAGGGGACTCCTGAAGAATAGGAAATGCTATGTTCATAAGGTTTTAAAAGTTCGTTTGTAATTAATACTGAATCACTAATAACTTCTGTACGTCCGAGATCGTCAATGATTTCTAGCTTAAGATCATTTTGACGATTAGCAAATGGGAAATCACGCAAATCATGTCGACCAGCAGCTAATTCAAGGACTTGAATCAGTTTTTCGTTAATATAAACATTAATTTTTGATGGCCGAATGAGATTAATTTCATAACTATTGCCGGGAGTTGTTAATAATGATCCTTGTAAATTAGATTGTGTAAATAACGAAACGCCCGCTAGCGGTCTGTAAATTTGGTAGCCGCGAACCGGATAAGTTAAATCTCCTATTTGTGAACGACTATTAATCGATGTAAAATCATAAATTGCTCTAACGTTATCTCGAGTAAAACTTGGTTCGCTGGAGTTTATTTCTGATCTTTTTTCTAAACTATGGGCATTTGCTTCTACAACTAATTCACCAAAACGTGTAGCACTATCATAATATGCAGCAAATGGTAATCTTCCATTTTTATAAGCTGTATTGTTTGACTGAAAGACTTGATTTGTATTTACATTAATATAAGAGCTAAACCAAGAGGGTTGGTGAGTAATATCTTCTGAATAATCTCTATTCTGAGTTAACGAAGTTACTTTTTTAGCCCTATACTCGGGAGTAATTTTAATTCGAATTTCCAAAAGACTTTGATTAAATATGACTTGAATATCTGGATCGTTAAAAACAGAAATAAAATTCCAACATATTTTTTCTTTATTGTCTTTATCTAATTTTTCTTCGCATTCTTTTTCAATTTTTTCTACTTTTCTGAACGACTTTTTATCCACAAGTAGTTTGATAGCCTGTATAATTTGAATTGTATCTATTTCTAATTTTTCAACGCCGGTAATTTTTGATTCTCCACGACTAGTAATTTGCGACAACGGTCGAGTCATGCTTTCATAATAGATAGGTATTAAAAAATTTGAATCTGTTTGCTTTTTAATGCTATTTTTTTTATTAAAAAACTTCTCCATAAGTTCATCTTCTGTAAACTCGCGCTTATTTTTTGTGTCAACTCCTTGAATTAGTTTTTGCGATAATTGTTCTGCAGACGGTTTAGTTTTACTCGTCTGACCAAAGCACAATTGACTAAAAAGACTTATAATTATAAGGATCAATCAAAACTACTTAGTGCTAGTATCAATTGCTACGTTAATAGATTCTCTTGGTATCCCGTTAGGCCAAGGGATTGTAAATTTTCTACTTTTTCCTGATAAAATATTTTGAACGCCAATGGCTTGTATTGATTCAACAGGCAACGGAAATTCTTTTTTTCCCGATGCTAATTTAACTTTATATTTCGTATCTTTTAAAAGAAAATGTTCCGTTCCTTTATTTTCAAAAATAAGTTCTAGTTTTTTATCTTTGGTCAAATTGGCCTGTATAGATATGTCAGGTGCAGTTCCAAGAGGTTTTACATACAATGACCCTACATATTTAGACATGATCGCTATTGAAGCTACCGCTTTTTTCTTAATTTTTTCCGGATCTGTTACATTTATTGGAAACTCTTCTGAAATGACTCTAAATGCTTGTTCAACTTTTATTTTTGGATCACCAACGTATGTTATGCGAATCGTTCTTTTTTCTTTCGGATTTAATATAAGTTGTGAAGGAATAATTTGAAATAATTCGCCAACATCTTTCGATTCTTCATATTTTTCTATTCCATTTATATCTGGATTTCGACTGAATATTGCGATTTGTATTGGAGTTTTTTGATCTCCAGGATTACTAACGGTTAAGGATACGCTGGCGTCTGGTCCGCTCGGAGAAACAGAAGTAATAATAGGTGATATTTCAAAAGCCGCATGTGTATTTTGAAATATAAAAGAAGTACTCAAAATCAGTATAATTTTTTTAAGTGTCATAAAAAATCCTTTATTTATAAATAATATTAAATTTATAAATAAATTTTAGTTTTTGCAACACGACAAAACTTATTAAGTTTTTCTGATCACTTAGCATCGACGTAAGTCGAGCTTTTACTATACCAACATCCCACCTAAAATTTGGCGGGATGTTGATGTGCTAAAAATTGTTAGATTAAAATCCGTACAACGCTTTCGATAATCCTTGAGTCGCTC
>CAZXZW010000031.1:1166-15472 GCA_964645745.1 uncultured Bdellovibrio sp. | reverse complement strand
TAAAAATTGTTAGATTAAAATCCGTACAACGCTTTCGATAATCCTTGAGTCGCTCGTTTTGCTGACAACAAATCACCTAAGTAAATCGCTAACTGATCACGAATTGCTTTCTCAGTCGCTTTGTATCCTACTGTTGCCGCTTGAGCTGTTACTAAGTTGGCTTGTGCTTGCGTTACGACTGCTTGTTTAGCTGGTAATGAATTCTGTTGGTTGATCACTTCTGCTTCGTTGGCTGCAATTTGACCAGGGGCTTTTGATAAAGTTGATTGAGCTTGCGTGATTTTTTGGTCAATCGTGTTTAATTTCGACTGAGCTATTTTAACTTTGTTCACTAAATTATCGTAACCTACTGAGTTTTTATAATTCACAAGGTTCGCGTTCGCACGACGAGTGTCGGCTTGCGCTTGGACTAATGAATTTTGTGTGATTGATAAATCTGATTTCTTTGAGTACAGATCGTTTTGTAAACGAGGGATGTCTACTTGAACGATGTTATTAATTTGACGATCTACATTGTTAATGTCGTTTTGGACTTGGTTGATGCTTGATTGAGTTTGGTTAATATCGTTAACGATACGGTCTCTTTCATTGATCGCTTGTTGACGAGCACTGGCTTCCATGTTGCGTAATGAAGATTGTGTATCTGAAATTTTTCTATCAACTTCTTTTAATTGATTTTGTTTATTTGTTAAATCTCCTTGAGCGGCCTGTAAACGATTTCTGATGTCGACACATTGATCTTTAGACGAATCTACAGCCGATTCGCAATCTTTTAAAGCGCGAGTTAATTCTTTAACTACATTACTGGCATTTGTGATCTCAGATTGTAATTGAGGTCTACGGCTATTTAATTGTTGTAATAATGACTGAGCATTACGGTAATTTGAGTTACTGTTTAAGATTTCTGTTGCACGACGATCAATATTAAAATTTTGGTAGTTTGAGTTTAATTGATTAATACGATTTCTTAATCTAGTGATTTCATTATATCTTAAATTTTGATCTTGGCGAAGACGATCTGCATGATCTTGCTGTTGACTAATTTGATACTGAATATTTGATACTTGGTTTTGAAGGCTGATGATAGATGATGAAAGTTGGCTTTCACGAGATTCCGCGATATCCACTTCGTTTTGTAATCTGCGAATTTCAGTTTCAACATTACGTAGTGCTGCTTGAGCATTTATTAAGTTTTGTTGCGCCGTTGGACGATCCGCTTTTAACTGCGGAAGATCTACTTGAGCTGTAGCAATCGCATTTTTTAAATCGGCGACTTGGTTTTGAAGGCTGATGATCTTATTTTGTGTGTCCAATACCGTTTTCTCAGCATTAGCTAGCGTTTGTTGGGCTTGTTTTTCTTGATTTAGGACCGGCTGACCTGATTGAATGTGAGCAGCTAAAACGAATTGCTGTTTTTCACTGGCATTCATTGAATCTAAAGTCTTCTGAAATGTTCCTAACAAATCTTGAACTGTTCCTGTTAAAGCAGTTGCTAATTGAGGGTCAGCTTTTAATTCGCTGAATAGACGCTGTTTCCATAATGTTTTAGAAATACGACAAGCGGCTGTTCTATTGATCGTTTTTGACGAACCTTTTAAAGAGATGCGCGCTAAAATAGCTGTTGGACCTTCTCCGAAGTATACATCTAATGTATTTTTAGCCGCGATGATGTCTAAAGTTTCTGGCATGCGCATAGGTGATAAAACGAAAGTATCTTCGTCAGCCACAGCGTCAGATTTTAATAATAACATTGGGTATTGAGTTTTTGCATCCGGGCGAACGTGCGCACGCGGGATCGAACCTTTTAAGCCTTTAGCTTTAAGCACAATCAATGGAACTTTTTCATCGTTTTCTGGAAGAATAATTTCCGTTGTAACTTGAAGACTTGATTCAGCCTTATTCGTTGAAGCTACACAGCTTACAACTCCTGTTAAGTCATGAATTTTCTTTTCTTGGGCCCAGTCTTTTTCCACTACAGCTTGTGCGAAAGCTTGTGTGCTAAGAACGGTCGTTAACCCTAAAAATAGTAATGTCGAATAAGCGCGGTTCATAAAGTCTCCTTTTAATGGCGTCATAATGCACTTCGTGTGTACGTGTACGTCACAATGCAAATAAGAAACCAGTTATTTTTAGCCAAAACAGAGTCTATCTGACCCTGGACTTTTTTCAAAGCACGCCAACAGGGCTTACCTGGCATTCACCGGTGACCTTTTTAAACGTCTAGTTTTTAACAAACGGCCCAGGCCTACTCCTATGACTTCCTTTGATTTATATGGTAATGTTTTCTAGTTAAATAAAACTTACTCAAAGGATTTTTTCTATGAAATGTGCCTGTGGATCTAATGCTGAATTTAAATCTTGTTGCGAACCCTTCTTAGAAGGAAAAGCTATCGCTGATACCGCTGAAAAACTAATGCGTTCTCGTTATGTGGCTTACGTAACAGCTAATATTGATTATTTAGAAACAACTCTAGCTCCTGAATCTCGATCTGATTTTGATGCTAAAGCGACTAAGCAATGGGCTAAACAAGCTAAGTGGAAAAAACTTGAAATTCTTTCTACAGAAAAAGGCACTGCTCAAGATACTAAAGGAACTGTTGAATTTATCGCGACTTATAATGATGGCGAAGAAACTTTGGATCATCATGAGGTTTCTCAGTTTAGAAAAGATGCCAAAGATGGTCGTTGGTATTTCGTTGACGGAGACGCTCACACTCATAAAGAGGGCGAAGGTCACCAACATCATCACGAAAAGCCGCAAACAGTTGTAAGAGCTCAACCTAAAGTAGGGCGTAACGATCCTTGTACTTGTGGTAGTGGTAAAAAATATAAAAAATGTCACGGAGCAGATGCTTAAACTTTTTTGATTTACGTGCGGAATTTTATGAAATTAAAATTATTTTTTATTTTGATGCTGATCGGGCTATCTTTACAGGCTCAAACTCAAGAACTTGATACATCAGATGAATTAGATGTTATTGATGAACTCGATATCAATCCCGATGTACCTGCCGCTGTAGTTCCTGCGAAAACAGCTGTTGTTGAAACAGCAACGCCCACGCCCACCATCATTCCTCGTGTTTATCAGACGTTAATGCCTCTGAAAAAACAACATACTGTAACTCCTTCTATTGCAGCCGTCGGAGTGTCGGCTATCGATAAACAAAATAAAGATATCAAATATATGAATTCTTCCGTTCAAACGAGGATTTCATATGAATATGGACTAACCAATAATCAAGCTGTTGGTGCAGATTTATCTTACCTCAGTCACATCAACCGTATTTCTTTTTTATCTACCGAGCTTTCTCAAAAATTTAATAGTCTCGGAAATCCTTCGGTTCATTATAAGAATCTTTTTAATCTTTCCGGTATTTCATTTATGAGCTTCGTAGAATACTCGTTTAAACTTGAAACAGAAACGATGGATACTGATAAGCAAGAAGGAAATTCAGCTAAGGGACAAAATAAAGTCAGCCTAGGTTTCGGTGGATACAAAGCGCTTAACTCCGACACTATTCTGGGTGGCTTTGTTCATTATACAAATGCTCTTGATGGAGAAAAAATCGTTAAATCTGGTTCTGGTCGCGAAACGATTAAACTTTCTAAAGGAGACCGCATGGTCACGACGATTTTTATGGAAATACAAAATGAGTGGAGACCGAATATTGCTTTAAGTTTTTCTAAAAATTTTTCGATAGAAAGTACTGACCAATTTGACACAAAGACTTACAGCTTTAACATTGATTTTATCGACATCTCTGCCAGCGGACAATTTCAAACAGGCAAAGATATTTTCTTTATTCCTGAAGTTTCTTACTCTATGGCTTTAAATAACGATCACTTAGATAAATATAGTATTTTTTCATTCTACGGCGGCATTCGTTTATTATATTAATTTAGCAAGGTAGAGGTGTTTTATGGTTAAAAGAAGAAATATGATCGCGCAAATTTTACTAATGATTGTCACTTTAGGTCTTTACGGTATTTACTGGTTTTACCAAACAGCTAAAGAATTAAAAGCCGTAACTAACGATGCTGAGGCCGCACCTATGCTTTGGACAGTGCTTTTCTTAGTTCCGTTTGGAGCCATTTATTCTTTATATGCCTATTCAAATGTGTACGAAAAGGTTTGTACGGAAAAATTAAACAAATGGGTGATTTTCATCATCGGATTTGTTTTCTATCCGGCTTTATGGTTTTTAGTTCAAACTGATTTGAACGCTATCGCGGATAAAAAATAATCACTTTAATTTATGAATCTCGTCGGATTTCCAATCCGCCTTGAAATGTTCCATCACGTCTGTTTGCAATTGAGCACGATCACCAGAAATCGCTGATTCAATCGTATTCACTAAAGATTTTCTTTTTCCCGTGGCAATTTGAAATTTTTCGATTTTTGCGCGGCTTAAGTGACCACTTAACCAAATATCATCATCGAAATGTGATCTTTTCGGAGCCCCTGTTAGATCACTGAGTTGTTCCACTGTAACAAATGACGGGCGAAGTGTGTAACCGCCACAGCCTTCGATTACGGCGACTTTTTGTATTCCACTTTTGATCGCCTTGTCTGAAGGACGCGAAGCTGACTGAAGATCCTCAGGCACTTTAAAGCCGTTAATGCAGAAAACTTGTTTTCCATCGGATTTTTTTTCAGCGGTGATCAAATCTTCGATCAATTTATCCGAATAATACATATCATCGTCTACAATCACGATCAGCTGATTAGTATTTTTATAACGCTCTAAAGTGGGAATGTATTTAGTGGCTGGTCCCATGTCTTTTTTCACCCATTGGACTTTAACCATCTTTAAATCTTTAAGAAATTCTGGAATTTCAGCTCCTTTAAAGAAATCTTCTCCCAAATTAATGTGGATTTCTTTGGGGGGAACTGACTGTTTCAACAAACTGACTAACGTCGGCTTAATAAATGGAATTCTTTTCGGAACAGTCGTAAAAGACACTACCGGTAGTTCTGTGTATTTTGGTTTGTTTGCTTCAGCTTTTTTTTCCAGCTTGTGCAGATCAAATAAATTATAAAACTGATAGCGAATTTGTTTAGTTAAGCTCATGAATTAAAATTTACTCCTTAAGCTGGTTAAGGTCATTAGTTTTGGCTTAAATTCTTTACGGTTGAGCATTCTGATCAGCTCCGGACGCATCTTTTTATGAATCGTCCACGTGGTGCGGTACTGCTTTTTAATATGTTTCCAGTTGAGCTCACTGTGACCTGCAGGAAGTTCGGATCTTGGAGAAAAAATATTCTTAATCAAGCGGTAAGTTAACAAGATAAAGTTCTGATAAATAGGTAAGTCGATAAAAACTATTCGATCTGCTAAAGTAAAACGACCTTCAAACATATCTAGTGGACCTTGACCATCAATAATCCAAGCTTCTTGGCTTTGCACCTGATTTAAAATCGCGCGCGTCTGATTCATATCCGCAATCGCTAGATCTGAATTAAACTGAACTCCATCAATATGAGTCACAGGGATATTTAAACGCTTTGAGAGCTTTCGCGCGAACGTTGTTTTACCAGAAGCAATGTTTCCGACAATCGTAATTTTTCGCGCGGATAAAAGCGGGGACAGGTCCATCTAGTTCAATAGACGGCGAAGAATAAAGTAATAATGGTGTTTCATGAGGTCGCCATCAGAATCACACATTATAGATTCAGGTAAACAGTCAGTTTCACTTGTTAAAGTTTGATATTCGTCTCCCAAACCAAGCATGTGACCAATTTCATGAGCGATCGAAGGACCATCCCAAGTACGGCTCCAGTTCGTGTCATAAGGTCCACGCGTTGAATCGAGCACATTCACAGAGTAATGAGCTTTTTTAGCATCCGGCTCAATATCGAATTGAAATCTATAAGAAAAATCCATTCCTACGCGGTAACTATTCCATTGTTGTTCGGCTTGCTTTACTACGTTCGTGAAATACGTAATATCGTTAGCCGTTGGTTTCTTTAAATTAATACGAACTTTGAAAACAAATTCGCCGTTTTCAAAAACTACATCATACTTATAAGTTTTAGGAAAGAAGCTGACGTAAGTGATTTTTCCTACGACTGTTTTAACTCCTGTAAATGGCATGATGTTTTGATTTAATATAGAATCAAATTTTGGAAATTTTTTATAGGTATCTAACAAGTGAACTTTAAACGATTTGTAAGTTTGTTTTGGGTAAGCCAAACGAAATTGTTCTGGCATTAATTCAACGTATAAATCATTCGTTGCATCGGCTTTCGCAATTCCTAAATTTAAAAACAAAAATGCAGCTACAAATAGTTTATTCATAAAGTCCTATTTTTTCATTGTTGGTTTAATTTCATGTTCTTCACAGGCCGTATTTTTGTCATCACACACATAGAACTTAAAAGTCATCGGTGCTTTTTCATTAATATGAAACCCTTTGTCTACAGTAATAGTAATTTGGTCTTTTGCAACCTTATGCGATACTTTTCCATCTGTGATGCGTGCTTCCGCGATCCCAGCGGTTAAAACGGCGATTAAACAAACTAAACTTGCGATGTACATTTTCATAAAAACCCCTTTATACAAAAAAAGCCTTGGGGTTTATTCCAAGGCTTTTCAATTTTACCGTTTAAAGTAAATTATTGTCTTTCAACAGCGATTTGGATGTCAGCTTGTAAGCCTTCACCGTACTTGATAGTCGCTTTGTGAGTTCCCAATACTTTGATTGGCTCAGCTAAGTGAATGTCTTTTCTGTCTACAGAGAAACCAGCTTTATCTAATTGTTTAGAAATATCTAAAGTAGTTACTGTTCCGAATAATTTATCATTTTCACCAGCGTTTAATTTGAAAGTGATAGTTTGTCCTTTGATTTTATTTAAGAACTCTTGTCTTTCAGCAAATGCTTTTTTCTTTTTAGATTCAGCAACGCGTTTTAAGTGATTGTATTCGTTAACACGTTTTTCAGTAGCTTCGATAGCTAATTTACGTGGGAATAATAAGTTTCTAGCGAAACCTAAAGAAACAGTTACTAAGTCTCCAACTTTTCCTAAGTCTTTAACGTCTTTTTGTAAAATTACTTTCATATAATTATCCTTTACTTAATTTTTTTACGTACCATTTTGCGGAAATTGACCCAATAGTCTAATAACCCAACCACGCTAATAGCGGGTCCTAGCCAACCTAATAACAACATATACAATGCAATCTTAGTAAAAAATCCGGTGCGATAAATTCTCGTCATAAATTCAACAATCGATATTCCTTGGAAAAAGAATACAACAATTGAAAAAATCGAAAAGTTAGTCGCTACGACTTTCAAATGAGGAACTTTTAAATCCACTAAACTAAAAAAGAAACCAAACAAAGCAAACCAGATAAATAAATCCGGAACTCTAAATTCGATCCATTTCATACTCGACGAGATTTTTTCTCGGCGTAAGTTAAATAGACTAAAAATCTTCGATTCGAAAATAAAACCTAATGCTATTGCAGAAGCTAGAATAGCAGTGAAAATTCCCAGCAGATATTGAGTAATATCGAATTTTAAAAATTCTTCTGCCGGCATCACTTGTTTCATAGCTTCCTGCAAAGGGAGCATAAAGTTCTTCACTAATTCAGATTCCATTACAGAACCTTTAGTGATCGCTACCACACTGATTACTGCGAACAATAATCCAGCCAGTAGAGCTAACAACCCTGTTTTTTTCCAGCTCAATCCACGCTTTTCTAATTCACTGTAGAAGCCTAAAGTCATCCAAACTGCTCCGACATAAATTGATGCGATGGAAAGATTAAAAACAAAAAGAGTAGCTACCAGGAGAACACCGACACACCAAAAAACTGAAGATCTAACCGTTGAAGCTAGAACTCTCACGAATGGAGCTCCGAAAAATGAAAACATTAATAAAGCTGCCGTTGTTACCGCAGCTAAAGAAACGGTTTTATTGAAAGAGTTGTTTTGTTGTGCTTGTGCCATTACTAAGACAAGAGCCTAATTGTTATTTAGTTAAACTAAATAAGAACTATTCTTCGTCGTTTCTTTCCATGCGAGCTTGTTGTGCGGCTTGACGGCGTAATTGCGCCTTAGCATCACGCTCTTTTTCACGTTGCACAGATTCAGCTAAGCCTTTTTTGAAAGATTCCATGTATTTTGATACTGGAGTTCTTTCGTCTAAGCTTGTGTGCATAAAGCGTAAAACTTTATCGTTGATACGCATAGTACGCTCAACTTCGGCAATAGCTTGTGGTCCTGCTTCGAAAACAGAGTGGAAATAGATCGCTTTTTTTAACTTACCGATTTGGTTAGCTAAAGTGCGTTTTCCCCAAGTTTCTACACTGTGAACATTTCCGTTAAAGCTAGCGATTGTAGCTTTGTTTTTGTTGAAAAGCTCTTTTTGCTCTTCGATTGTTGCATCTGGGTGAACCAAAATAACAACTTCGTACGGACGTTTAACGTCTGTCTTTTTAAGATCCATGAATATCCCTTCGGTTTAATAGCCCACGTCAGTAATTTGCGTGAGCAAGGATGACTTTTTAGTGACCTTTGGTTTAGCAATTTTTTTGTCTATAGACAAGGCTTGTTTCGAGCCTTTATGATATAAATATGACTCTGCAAATACTCGATGGACAGCTCCAATCTACCAATCTTCCTTTAAAACAAAACTACGTTTTTAAGGCCGAGACGTTCCAAGACGGAGATATGCAGCCCGAACACGCCAAAGTCACTTTAGATCATAATTTCAATTGGAAAATCAGTGGGTTAGATGGGTCAAAGATCCGCGTTAGTACGGATGAAATGGACTCCGTTTCACTTATGCCGGGGCTTATTTTCCATATCGGGCAGACGGGATTCAAGGTAGTGGAGCGCTCTCATCATTCAGCCTCTGAATGGGAGAACGTTTCTGCTGAGTTTATAGACATGTTAAACCTAGACAATCATGGACCTAGCGAGCTCTTTTTCTTCCTTTTGCCGGTCCAAATCGTGTTTACCCAAGGCCCTCAATCGGGCGATATTTACACCCTCAGTTACGGTCCCCGCATATTGGGATCGAACAATTTAGATCTTAATCTTAAGGATCCGGCGCAACCCCATGAACTTTTAAAATTCACGCAAGTAGGTGATACCGTTATCGTGGAAAACTTAGCCGGAGAAAAATCGATTCAAGTGAACAAGGAACCTTTCACGAAATACACGCTGTCGGATTCGACGAATCGTTTTACTTTTGGTTCAAACATCATGGACATCTCAATACTTAGATAGGCAACTTATGACGGAAACCTCTTCTCTTATTAAAAAAACAAATGGTTATTACACAGCGATGGATGGAACTCCGATCTATTACGAAACCGTCGGAGAAGGGGAACCTTTAGTTCTTGTTTATGGTATCGCGTGCTTAATGAATCACTGGCATCACCAAGTGGAGTTTTTCTCAAAAACTCGCAAAGTGATTATGTTTGATATTCGTGGCCATCATAAAAGCACTCCAGTAACGGATCTTTCAAACTTAACGATGGAGCATTTAGCTTTTGATTTAAAAGGTTTATTGAACCACCTAGGATACAAACAAGCCGATTTCATGGGCCACAGCTTTGGTGTTCCGTATTTAATTAAAGCTTACGAACAATTTCCAGAAATTTTTAAATCGATGGTTTTCATCAACGGTTTTGCGAAAAACCCTCTGAAGAAAATCATGGGTTTTGATTTCATCGAACCACTTTATTTATTTTTAAAAACTCAACACAAGAAATCTCCTGATCTTTGGAATTCTCTTTGGAGAGCTATGGTCGACAATCCGTTAGCTTTTCAGATCGCCGCCTTATCGGGTGGATTTAATATTAAGCTCACACAATTTAAAGATATTGAAATGTATGCGCGTGGAGTTTCTCGTTTAGATTTACCAGTGTTCTTTGAATTATTTCATCACGTGTTGAATTTCGATGGTTCAGATATTTTATTTAATATCGATAAACCCTGTTTAATTATTGCGGGCGAAAGAGATTTTATCACGCCGACCGATTTCCAAAAGGAATTAGCACGTAAAATTGAAGGTTCACAGTTAGAATTAATTCCTTACGGATCACACTGCACACAACTAGATTTTCCAGATTTAGTAAATTACAAAATTCGCGATTTCTTTGAAGTTCAAGATACAAATAAAAAATAACGGTGGTTATTAGGTTTAGGAAACCGATTTCTTCGGTTTATGAACAACCTCTTCGCTGAATTCAAAAGCTAATTGATTAGGGAACTGTACGATCTTATCTGGATTATCCTGAATGATCTTTTTCTCTGATGGAGTCACCACATCAACGCCTGTTGATGCTTTAATTAAATTCTTAATAAATGCTTCTTTAACAGAGTCTGATCCGTTCGGATTGAAGCCCAATTCTTTCATTAATTCGTTCATTTTTTTCATAAGTTCCGCCTTATGACATATCGTCATTTTTAAAATGAATGTTTAGATGAAAGTCGAGTTGTGTTGATAATTGTGAGGAAAACCAAGCTGCGTCTACTTTTGAGACGTTTAATGCAGAAAATCATGGTTAGCGAAACAATAAAATATTTTAAAAATAATGATTCTGTATTCTGTGAAAGCCTAGTGGTTCTAAGCGTTGACGCGCGCGATTGCGTCAAGCCCGCTCCTAGTCAGCAAAGTCGGTTCGGCTTAAAATGAAAGTTCCTATTGTTTTCGTTGTTCCGTTAACAAGTCTCTCATAGAAAATGCCAGCCACTTTTTGTATTGATTCTGATTTATACAATTGTAGATAGTTTGAAGGACCCATTTGTAAAACTATTGCTTGAAAGTTCTCAGGAGTATAGCCCAGCTGAGTGTCTGTGAAAGTTTTCGTACTAAATGGAACTCCATCTCTTAACAATTGTATTTTTCCTGCTATAGGTTCTTTGTTTTCGGGAGTATTTTTAATATCCATGATCACAGATCCATATACTTTACCTGTGACATCAATAATAGAGCCTCGATATTCACCAAAAAACTTTTTCGATTTTTGAAAAGAAGTAGGCGATGAGCCATCCAATAAACTGTCTATTTTGTTAACTTCAAGCTTCGTCAAAGCTCTACGTAGAGAATCTATATCTCCAGCTTCTGCAATTTCAAACTCAGCCGCTTTAAACTTACCTTCGTTTTTAATTCCACTTTTTTTAGTTTCTACTAAAGGCTCTTCATCTTCGTGCTTTGGATTCGGCTTAAGTTCAGGTTTAGTTTCTGTTTTAAAAGCGATTGAAGAGTCTGGTAACTTCGTTACACAAGCTAACTTACCTATTTCAATGTCTTTTTGTTGGCCTTCAGTTAATTGAAGACTGAGGTCGGCCAAGAAAATAGTCATGATCTTACCTAAAATCTCATCGGATTTTTTAAGATCAGAACTATCTAATAATTTTTGAAATTTTTCTTTGAGGTTCGCAAGCTCTTCTTGCGCGTTCTTATTGTTGAAATTATCTGATTTCAACGTTTTAAATTCTGAAGATTCTATTTTTGTTTCTTCGCCGTAGTTGCGTCCAAAGAAGAACGCACCCACTACGGCACAAAGAACGACAAATATCTTCAGAAAATCTTTCACTAAACGCCGTCTCCGCCAGCCATCTCTTGTTTTTTATTGATGCTTGCGCGTAACAATTCACGGTTCATTTTAGCAATGTTGATCAATGAAATTTCTTTCGGGCAAGAGGCTGAACATGAACCTGTCGTTGAACAAGCTCCGAAACCTTCTGCGTCCATTTGGGCTACCATATCAAGTGCTCGTTGATCGGCTTCCACTTTACCTTGAGGAAGTAAAGCTAGGTGAGTGATCTTCGCGCTTGTGAATAACGCCGCTGAAGCGTTTTTACAAGAAGCTACGCAAGCACCGCAACCGATACAAGCCGCTGATAAGAAAGCCTCATCAGCGTCTGTTTTTGGAATTGGAACGGCATTCGCGTCTGGTGCTCCACCTGTGTTTGATGAAATATATCCACCAGATTTCATGATGCGGTCGAAAGCTGAACGATCCACCATTAAATCTTTAATCATCGGGAACGCTGTTGCGCGGAAAGGCTCTAACGTTAATATTTGGCCATCATCAAAATTTCTCATGTGAAGTTGGCAAACCGTTGTTCCTTTTTGAGGACCGTGCGCATTTCCATCGATCATGAAACCACAAGATCCGCAAATTCCTTCGCGGCAGTCATGGTCAAATACGATAGGTTCTTCGCCTTTTTTAATTAAACCTTCGTTAACTGCGTCGATCATTTCTAGGAATGAATCGTCCGGAGAAACTTGTTTAGCATCGTAAGTTACAAATTGTCCTTTATCAGCTTGGTTTTTTTGGCGCCAAACTTTTAATTTTAAATCGATATTCTTTTTGTGAGTTGTAGACATATTATTATCCTATCTCTCTATTTGTACGAACGTGTTGCAAGATGAACGTTATCAAAAGTTAATTCTTCTTTATGGCGTGTTTGCTCTTTTTCAGCAGAGCCATTCCATTCCCAAGCAGCTACGTGACAGAAGTTCGCGTCATCACGCTTAGCTTCTCCATCAATTTGATGTTCTTCACGGTAGTGACCACCACAAGATTCTTCACGCACTAAAGCATCACGACACATTAATTCACCTAGTTCGATGAAATCAGCTACGCGACCAGCTTTTTCTAATTCTGGATTTACGCCTTTAGCTTCACCCGGAATAAGAACAGCGTTGTTAAATACTGTGCGTAATTTTTTGATATCACTGATCGCTTGAGTTAAACCTTCGCGTGTTCTCGACATACCACATTTTTCCCACATGATATGACCAAGTTCTTTATGAAGACTTTCAACTGTACGATCGCCTTTAACTTTTAACATTTTTTGAATGTTTTGATCAGCTTCGTTCGCTGCATTCTTAAATGCATCGTTTGTCGTTTGAACTTTTTCTAATTTATTTCCAGCGATATAGTTACCGATCGTGTAAGGTAACACGAAGTATCCATCAGCTAAACCTTGCATCAACGCCGAAGCTCCTAAACGATTTGCTCCGTGATCCGAGAAGTTGGCTTCACCGGCTACGAATAAACCTGGAACTGTTGATTCAAGATTGTAATCCACCCATAAGCCACCCATTGTGTAATGCGGAGCTGGGTAAATTCTCATAGGTTGTTTGTAAGGGTTTTCGCCTGTGATTTTATCGTACATTTGGAATAAATTTCCGTAACGTTCAGCGATTTTATCTTCGCCTAAACGTTTAATGCTATCACCGAAATCTAAGTAAACTGCTTTTTCGCCTTGAGCGCCGAAGCCTTCATCCACGCGGAATTTAGCTTGGCGAGACGATACGTCACGCGGAGCTAAGTTACCAAAGCTTGGATAAATTCTTTCTAAATAATAATCGCGTTCATTTTCTGGAATTTGTTCCGGAGCACGCGTATCACCTTTAGTTTTAGAAACCCAAACACGTCCGTCATTACGTAATGATTCAGACATCAATGTTAATTTAGACTGATTCACACCGTGAACAGGAATACAAGTTGGATGAATTTGTGTGTAGCAAGGATTAGCGAAGTAAGCTCCTTTTTTATGAGCTTTCCATGCCGCCGTTACCGAACACGCCATCGCATTTGTTGATAAGTAGAATACGTTTGAATATCCACCCGTGGCTAAAACAACCGCGTCCGCTTCGTGCGATTCAATTTCGCCCGTATTTAAGTTGCGAACGATAACTCCACGAGCTTTTCCGTCGATCACAACGATATCTAGCATTTCGCGACGTTGATATAAATCAACTGTTCCTGCATCAACTTGTCTCATCATACCAGAGTAAGCTCCGTATAATAATTGTTGGCCGGTTTGTCCACGCGCATAGAATGTACGAGAAACTTGAGCTCCACCGAATGAACGATTTGAAAGTAATCCACCGTATTCACGAGCTAACGGAACACCTTGAGCAACTGCTTGGTCGATGATGTTTACTGAAACTTCCGCTAAACGATGAACGTTAGCTTCACGAGCACGGAAATCTCCGCCCTTAACAGTGTCATAGAAAAGACGGTGAACCGAGTCGCCATCATTTTGATAATTTTTCGCAGCATTGATGCCACCTTGAGCCGCCACTGAATGGGCGCGACGAGGAGATTCATGAGTACAGAATGATTTAACTTTGTAACCCAATTCACCAAGCGAAGCCGCGGCCGAGGCCCCTGCTAAACCTGTTCCCACAACGATGATGCTGTGTTTTCTTTTATTGGCTGGATTAACTAATTTGATGTCGAACTTATGATTGGTCCATTTAGACTCAATCGAACCACTTGGAATTTTGCTATCTAATTTATTCGATGACATATCTATTCCTTATCCTA